>NZ_JBNGGG010000018.1:0-177913 GCF_049974585.1 Streptomyces sp. UG1
CGATACCCCCGAACCGCCACTGGGGCGCGCGTTCCTCGATGAGTTCGGCGGGGTCTACGGCGAAGGTGAACGGCATGATGCGGCCCTCCAGACGGTGAGACGGCGGGACGGCGAGTCCCAACCTAAGTATGCATCATAGTGCACACATGCACCAGCGATGCATCCATAGAATGGAGCCTGCGCGAATCGAGTACACCGACGACGACTTCCAGGCGAGGGAACACACGTGACCCGTACACCCGCGGCAGCCAAGAACCCGACAGGCCCGACCCAGCAGGCGATGGGCCGCAGGGAGCGGCAGCGGCAGCGGATCCGCTCCGCGATCCTGGATGCCGCCCTGGAACTGTTCGCCGAACAGGGCTACGTCGCCACGACCATCGACCAGATCGCGGAACGTGCCGACCTTGCCCGCCGAACCGTCTTCAACCACTTCCCCCGCAAGCGCGACATGCTCGACGCCTGGAGGGGTGAGCGCCGGGAGCTCGTGGCCGCCCGGCTGAGTGACGGCGGCGTCCGCCGAGCCCCCGCCCGCCGCCAGCTCGAACTCCAGATGGAGGCCCTGGCCAAGGTGAACGAGGAGGACCCCAGGATGGCCCGCGTCCTCTCGCTGGGCTGGCTGAGCGAACTGGGGACTTTCGACAGCCCCTTCCCGGTCTTCGACTCGTTCCGCGACAGCGTCCGCCTCGGCCAGAAGAACGGCGACTTCCGCTCCTCCGTGACCGCGGAAGCGGTCGCGGAAACCCTCAGCGCCGTTTACACCGAAACCCTCCACCGCTGGCTCCAGGCACATCAGCACACCGACCAGCCATTCCCTCTCAGCCCGGCCCTTCGGGTGAAACTCGACCTCCTCCTCGACGGCCTCACGGCGCCGCGGGACTGACGGCACCTCGGAACTGGCGACACGCCGCTTTCGACAGGGCCCCGTCGCGCGCTCGGATGGCTATGGGTATGGCAAAAAATATGCACTCTCAGTGCATCGATGTACTGGCAGTGCTACAAATGATCCAGGATCAACGGCGCGACTGATCGACGAGCGCCCTCTGATCCCTCCCCATCCGCAACACCCATCCCATCCGCTCCACCTCCGTCGAGTCAGGGCAGGGTTCGGCGTGGTCGCGGCAGGCATGAACACTTCACCTTTGCAGCCGGCTCAGCCTTGAGAGGACCCGCACGTGATCACGAACACGACCGGAACCACGAACCGTCCCGCAGCCGAAAGCGGCATCTTCCGCCTCGGCGGCGACCTGCCGGTCCATCGCCTCGGCTACGGCACCATGCGCCTGCCCGGCCCCGGAGTCTGGGGCGAGCCCACCGACCGCGCCGAGGCCGTACGCGTGCTGCGCCGTGCGGTCGAGCTGGGCGTCACCTTCATCGACACCGCCGACTCCTACGGCCCCTTCACCGCCGAGCAGCTCATCCGCGAAGCACTGCACCCCTACGCGGACGACCTGGTCATCGCCACCAAGGGCGGCCTGACCCGGCAGGGCCCCGGCGAATGGCGGCCGGTCGGCCGCCCCGAGTACCTGCGCCAGCAGGTCGAACTGAGCCTGCGCCACCTCGGCCTGGAACGGATCGACCTCTACCAGCTGCACCGCATCGACCCGCAGGTGCCCCTCGCCGACCAGCTCGGCGCCCTGGCCGAGCTGCGGGACGCCGGCAAGATCCGGCACATCGGCCTGTCGGAGGTCTCCGTGGCCGAACTGGAGCAGGCCCGGGCGATCACCGAGATCGCCTCGGTGCAGAACATGTACAACCTCGCCGAGCGCAAGTCCGAAGACGTCCTGGACTACGCCGAGGCGAACGGCATCGGCTTCATCCCCTGGTTCCCCATCGCCACCGGACAGCTGGCCAAGCCCGGCGGCCCTCTCGACACCGTTGCCAAGGAGTACGACGCGACGCCCTCCCAGCTCGCGCTGGCCTGGCTGCTGCGCCGTTCGCCGGCGCTGCTGCCGATCCCCGGCACCTCCTCGGTGGCCCACGTGGAGGAGAACATCGGCGCGGCTCGGATCCGGCTCTCCGACAGCGCCTACCAGGCCCTCGTCGACGCCGTCTGAGCCTGCCGGGCGGGCGCAGTCACGGTCTTGCGGGCCGGAGAGCCGACTGGACGAGATCCGCGCACGGCGATGAAACCCCAGTCGCCGATCCGGGGTTCGTCGCGCCGGGCCGCCATCCCGGTCAGCGCCCGGGATGCAGGCCGAGCCACCCCGGGGAGGGCGCCCCCGTCACCTCGCCGACGTAGAGAGTGAGCTGCTGCCTGAAGCGCTCGACGAGGCCGCGGTTCGCCATGAAGTCCTCGAAGCCGTCGAGGTGGGCGTTGCGGTACTCCCCAATGCGGCGATAGCCCTCGTGGGGCTGGACGTCGGTGCGCACCGGCCAACGGATCCACAAACTCGAGCCCGACCCCGTCGCCGCCCCCATCGTGCAGCGGATCTTCACCATGTGCCTCGACGGCATGAGCGACAAGGCCATTGCCGCCCAGCTCACCCGGGGAGGCTCCCCTGCCCCTCCGCCCACGACGCCAGCCGCAATCCGCATCGCAAGAAGACCGCATGGCGACAGGGCGCCGTGCGGGCCATCCTCATCAACGCCCGGTACACCGGCTACGAGGTCTGGAACAAGCAACGCAAGGAAGAACGCCTCCTCGATGGTCCGCTCCAACGAACCCGCCCACGAAGCGATCATCAGCCCCGATCTCTTCGACACCGCGGCAACCGTCCGCCGACAACGGGCCCGCAACCAGGGCCGACAGGAACGAGCCGGCAAGCAGGGCGGACGCCCCTACGCCCTGCGCGGACGGGTCCGATGCCCTGGATCAGTTCGCAGAGAGACAAGGAGGCGGCACGCAGGAAACTCGACGCGCTCCCCGCCATCACCCGGAAGGAGGAACCCCCACTCGACGCGCAACAGATCCGAGAGATCGCTGAGAGTCTTGGAGACATTGCGCTGCGAATCCAGAGAAGCGGCGCCGAGCAGAAAGGCCCGCTTTACGAAGCCCTGGGCATCACCATCAGCTACGAACACGCGACGAGGACCGCGACCGTAAGGTCGAGGCCCTCGTCTCCGTATCGTCAGTAGTTGGTTGTGTCCGAGGGGGGACTTGAACCCCCACGCCCGATAAAGGGCACTAGCACCTCAAGCTAGCGCGTCTGCCATTCCGCCACCCGGACTAGGTGTCTGCCGCCTTGCCGGGGGTCTTCCCCGCAGCGACGTGGACAACAATACCAAGGTTTCGGAGTGCCTTTCACCTGCATATCCGTGTGCCGGACGGCCGCAGGAGACGTCCCGCCAGGCAGTCGGCGGTGCCTCACGGCAGGTGACCGCGGGGGCACGCACGGGTGAGGTCGGCCGTTACCGGTGGCGCCCGCGTGGATGGGCGCCACCGGTGTCCCGTCACGGCATGAGGTGGTAGTCCGGGAAGTTCCCGGGCAGCCGCTCCCCGGCCGGACCTTGCGTCACCGCGCGCACCAGCAGCTCGCCGCCGACGAACGCCCCGCGCCAGGACGCGCCGAATCCGCCGAACAGCTCATCGCGGTCACCGCGCGAGCGCGGCTTGCCGTGGCCGACCTTGAACGCGCGGATCTGCGGGGCCAGGCGGTCGTAGGTCGTCCGGTCGTCCGTGGACAGCGTGGCGACCAGCGCGCCGTTGGAGGCGTTCATCGCCGCCAACAGCTCGGCCTCGGTGTCGACCAGGACGATGGTGTCCACCGGGCCGAACGGTTCCGCGTGGTGAAGAGGGGAGGACGGGGGCGGGTTCAGCAGCGTGACCGGCTGGACGTACGCCGAGGTGTCCTGACCGGGCAGGAAGCTCACCTCGGACAGCTTGCCCCGGTGCAGCGGGACGGCGCCGCGGTCGATCGCCTCGGCGACCTGGTCCTCCAGCTCCTTGGCCTTGGCCGCGTTGATGACCGGACCGAAGTCCAGCTTCGGGTAGGGGTCGTCCCGGTTCTCGACCGCCAGGGGGTGGCCGACCCTGAGCGTGCGCACTGCGGGGAGGTACGCCGCGAGGAACTCGTCGAACAGCTCACGCTGGACGACGAAGCGCGGGTACGCCGTGCAGCGCTGTTTGCCGTAGTCGAAGAGCTTGGGGATGACCGCCGTGAGCGCGTCCCAGTCCGTGTAGTTCCAGATGCCCCAGGTGTTCAGTCCTTCCTGTTCGAGTACATGTCGTTTGCCCAGGTCGGCGACTGCCGTGGCCACCGCGGCGCCGGTGTCGCGGCCGCCGACGAAGGAGACGCAGCCGATCTCGGGCGCCCGCACCAGCGCCTGGGACAGCTCGCCTCCGCTGCCGCTGAGGAGGGTGACGGGAATCCCTTCGCGGGCGGCCAGTGCGCAGGCCAGGGTCAGACAGGCGACACCGCCGTCGGTCGGGGTCTTGGCGATGACCGCGTTGCCCGCCAGTGCTTGTACCAACACTGCGTGAACGAGCACGCTCATCGGGTAGTTCCAGCTCGCGATGTTGGAAACCGGCCCTTCCAGCGGGGCCCGGCCGGCGACCATCGGCTCGATGCCGTCGACGTACCAGCGCACGCCGTCGATGGCCCGGTCGACGTCCGCCTGCGCGAGCCGCCAGGGCTTGCCGATCTCCCATACGAGGAGCAGGGCGAGCAGCTCCCGGTGCTGGGTCAGGGCGTCAAGGGTGGCCGCGACGCGCGCCCGGCGTTCGTCCAGCGGGATGTGCCGCCAGGCTCGGTGCTGGTCGAGGGAAGCGCGTACGGCCTGGTGGGCGGCGGCCCGGTCCAGGCGCGGCGGCCCGGCGATCGGTCCGCCGTCGACGGGGCTCATGGCGGGCAGGGCGCGGCCGTCCGCCTGCCAGGTGGAGTTCCAGAGGTTGAGGACCCGGTCGTCCCGGAATGCCTCCGGGGCGACGGTGAGGCAGCGCTGCCATGCGTCGGCCCAGGAGGTGCCTGCTTTGAGGGTGAGGGTGGTGGCCATGGGGTCTCCGCTCTCGGTGCACGGTCGGGGGCGGTTGGTGACGGCTACGACGAGGCAGGCCAGGCGCAGGTACACGTGAGAGTGGTCTCGCCCGGACCATGAGCGACGTCAGGCCTTCGAGCCGAGGCGGTCCAGCACCAGGCGCGCGGTCTCGGTGGGCGTACTGCCGACCCCGACGCCCACCGCCTCGAGCGCCTCCTTCTTCGCCGCGGCCGTACCGGACGATCCGGACACGATCGCGCCCGCGTGCCCCATGGTCTTGCCCTCGGGTGCGGTGAATCCGGCGATGTAGCCGACGACCGGCTTGGTGACGTGGTCGCGGATGTACGCGGCCGCGCGTTCCTCGGCGTCGCCGCCGATCTCCCCGATGAGGACGATCAGTTCGGTGTCGGGGTCGTCCTGGAAGGCGGCCAGGCAGTCGATGTGGGTCGTGCCTACGACAGGGTCGCCGCCGATGCCGACACAGGTGGAGAAGCCGATGTCACGCAGCTCGTACATGAGCTGGTAGGTGAGGGTGCCGGACTTGGAGACCAGGCCGATGCGGCCGGGCTTGGTGATGTCGGGCGGGATGATGCCCGCGTTGGACTGGCCGGGGGTGATCAGGCCGGGGCAGTTGGGGCCGATGATGCGGGTGCCGCGCGCCTTGGCATACGTGGTGAAGGCGACGGAGTCGTGGACCGGGATGCCCTCCGTGATCACGACGGCGAGTCCGATGCCGGCGTCGGCGGCCTCGAGGACGGCCGCCTTGGCGAAGGCGGGCGGCACGAAGACGACGGCCACGTCGGCGCCGGTCGCGCGGATGCCATCGGCGACCGAGCCGAAGACGGGGACGGCGCGGTCGTCGAAGTCGACGGTGCGGCCCGCCTTGCGCGGGTTGACGCCGCCGACGACGTTCGTGCCGGCGGCGAGCATGCGCCGGGTGTGCTTCATGCCCTCGCCGCCGGTCATGCCCTGGACGAGGACCTTGCTCTCCTTGGTGAGGTAGATGGCCATGTCGTCGTGTCTCCTCAGGCTGTGGCGGCGGCGAGTCGGGCGGCCCGCAGCGCGGCGCCGTCCATGGTGGTGGCCTGCTGGACCAGGGGGTGGGCGCGGTCGTCGAGGATGGCGCGGCCGCGGGCGGCGTTGTTGCCGTCGAGGCGTACGACGAGCGGCTTGGTCAACTGGACGTTGTCCAGGGCCCGCACGATGCCGTCGGCGACCGCGTCGCACGCGGTGATCCCGCCGAAGACGTTGACGAAGACCGACTTCACGGCCGGGTCGGAGAGGATGACGGAGAGGCCGTCGGCCATGATCTGGGCCGATGCGCCGCCGCCGATGTCGAGGAAGTTGGCGGGGCGGGCGCCGCAGCCCGCGACGACGTCGAGGGTGGACATGACGAGGCCGGCGCCATTGCCGATGATGCCGACCTCGCCATCGAGCTTGACGTAGTTGAGGCCCTTGGCCGCGGCCGCCGCCTCCAGGGCGTCATCGTGCTCCACGTCGTCGGCGCCCCAGCGTGCCTGCCGGAAGCGGGCGTTGTCGTCGAGGGTGACCTTGCCGTCGAGGGCGAGGATCCGGCCCTGCCGGGTGCGCACGAGCGGGTTCACCTCGACGAGGAGGGCGTCCTCGCGGACCAGCACCTCCCACAGTCGTACGAGGACGTCGACGGTCTGCGGCGGCAGTCCGGCCGCCTCGGCGATCTCCCCCGCCTTCGCGGACGTGACACCCTCGGCCGGGTCGACCGGGATGCGCGCCACCGCCTCGGGCCGGTCGGCGGCGACCTCCTCGATCTCCATGCCGCCCTCGGCCGAGGCGATCGCGAGGAAGCCGCCCGCCGCGCGGTCGAGCACGTAGGACACATAGAACTCGGTCTCGATGTCCACGGGCTGGGCCAGCATCACCTTGCCGACCGTGTGGCCCTTGATGTCCATGCCGAGGATCTGACGTGCCGTGATCTCCGCGGCTGCCGGGTCCGCGGCGAGCTTCACGCCGCCCGCCTTGCCGCGGCCACCGGTCTTCACCTGCGCCTTGACCACGACTCGGCCGCCGAGCCGGCGTGCGATCTCGCGGGCTTCCTTGGGTGAGTCCGTCACCTCTGCCCGTGGCACCAAGATGCCGTGTTCCTCGAAAAGTTCCCTTGCCTGGTGTTCGTACAGGTCCATTTCGGCTCCTGACTCAAAAGTGCCGCACGCCCCCTGGACACCACCCACCGGATGCGGGATAACAAGGTTCATACAGTATTCGTCGACTGTATGCAATGTACCGCGAGAGCCGTTCCAACCCCCTACGAAGGGACAGGACTTCGCCATGCCCGACGACACCCAGGACGTCATTTCCGGTGGTCATCTCGTAGCCAAGGCGCTGAAGGCCGAGGGGGTCGACCGCATCTACACCTTGTGCGGCGGCCACATCATCGACATCTACGACGGCTGCGTCGACGAGGGCATCGAGGTCGTCGACGTCCGTCACGAGCAGGTCGCCGCCCACGCCGCCGACGGCTACGCCCGCATCACCGGCAAGCCCGGCTGTGCGGTCGTCACCGCCGGCCCCGGCACCACCGACGCCGTCACCGGCGTCGCCAACGCCTTCCGCGCCGAGTCACCCATGCTGCTCATCGGCGGCCAGGGCGCCCTCACCCAGCACAAGATGGGGTCCCTGCAGGACCTGCCGCACGTCGACATGATGACGCCGATCACCAAGTTCGCGGCGGCCGTGCCGGACACGGCGCGCGCGGCGGACATGGTGTCCATGGCGTTCCGCGAGTGCTACCACGGCGCGCCCGGGCCCTCCTTCCTGGAGATCCCGCGCGACGTCCTCGACGCCAAGGTGCCCGCCGCCAAGGCGCGCGTGCCCAAGCAGGGCGCCTACCGCGCCTCCACTCGCTCGGCCGGTGACCCCGAGGCCATCGAGAAACTCGCCGACCTGCTGGTCCACGCCGAGAAGCCGGCCATCCTGCTCGGCAGCCAGGTGTGGACGACACGCGGCACCGAGGCGGCCATCGAGCTGGTGCGCACCCTCAACATCCCCGCGTACATGAACGGCGCCGGCCGCGGCACGCTTCCGCCCGGCGACCCGCACCACTTCCAACTGTCACGCCGGTACGCCTTCTCAGGCGCCGATGTCATCGTCATCGTCGGCACGCCCTTCGACTTCCGCATGGGCTACGGCAAGCGGCTGTCGCCGGACGCCACCGTCGTGCAGATCGACCTCGACTACCGCACGGTCGGCAAGAACCGCGACATCGACCTCGGGATCGTGGGCGACGCCGGGCTGGTGCTGAAGTCGGTGACCGAGGCGGCCTCCGGTCGGGTCAACGGCGGCGCGTCGAAGCGCAAGGAGTGGCTCGACGAGCTGCGCGCGGCCGAGCAGACCGCCATCGACAAGCGGCTGCCGAACCTGAGGTCGGACGCCTCGCCGATCCACCCGTACCGGCTGGTCAGCGAGATCAACGACTTCCTCACCGAGGACTCGATCTACATCGGCGACGGCGGCGACATCGTCACCTTCTCCGGTCAGGTCGTGCAGCCCAAGTCGCCCGGCCACTGGATGGACCCGGGACCGCTGGGCACGCTCGGCGTCGGGGTGCCGTTCGTGCTCGCGGCCAAGCAGGCGCGGCCCGACAAGGAGGTCGTCGCGCTCTTCGGCGACGGCGCGTTCTCCCTGACCGGCTGGGACTTCGAGACGCTCGTCCGCTACGACCTCCCCTTCGTCGGCATCGTCGGCAACAACTCCTCCATGAACCAGATCCGCTACGGCCAGGCCCAGAAGTACGGCATGGAGCGCGAGCGGGTCGGCAACACCCTCGGCGACGTCCACTACGACAAGTTCGCGCAGATGCTGGGCGGTTACGGCGAGGAGGTCCGGGACCCCGCCGACATCGGCCCGGCGCTCAGGCGCGCCCGCGAGTCCGGCAAGCCGTCGCTGATCAACGTCTGGGTCGACCCGGACGCGTACGCCCCCGGAACCATGAACCAGACCATGTACAAGTGAGGTGGCCTGCATGACCGGCACGACGGGTACTCCGTCCAAGGCTCTCGAAGGCATCCGCGTTCTGGACATGACCCACGTCCAGTCCGGGCCCTCCGCGACCCAGCTGCTCGCCTGGCTCGGCGCGGACGTCGTCAAGCTGGAGGCGCCGTCCGGTGACATCACGCGCAAGCAGTTGCGCGACCTCCCGGACGTCGACTCCCTCTACTTCACGATGCTCAACTGCAACAAGCGGAGCATCACCCTCAACACCAAGACCGAGCGCGGCAAGGAGATCCTCACCGAGCTGATCCGGCGTTCCGACGTCATGGTCGAGAACTTCGGACCGGGCGCGGTCGACCGCATGGGCTTCACCTGGGACCGTATCCAGGAGATCAATCCGCGTATCGTCTATGCCTCCATCAAGGGGTTCGGCGAGGGCCCGTACACCAACTTCAAGGCGTACGAGGTCGTCGCGCAGGCCATGGGCGGGTCGATGTCGACCACCGGTTTCGAGGACGGGCCGCCGCTGGCGACGGGAGCCCAGATCGGGGACTCGGGTACGGGTGTGCACGCCGTCGCGGGGATTCTCGCGGCGCTGTTCCAGCGCGAGAACACCGGGCGTGGGCAGCGGGTCAACGTGGCCATGCAGCACGCTGTACTCAACCTGTGCCGGGTGAAGCTGAGGGACCAGCAACGCCTGGCACACGGGCCGCTCGCTGAATATCCCAACGAGGACTTCGGCACCGAGGTTCCCCGCTCGGGAAACGCGTCCGGCGGCGGTCAGCCCGGCTGGGCGGTGAAGTGTGCGCCGGGCGGCCCGAACGACTACGTGTACGTCATCGTGCAGCCCGTCGGCTGGCAGCCCATCAGCGAGCTCATCGGCCGGCCCGAACTCGCCGACGACCCCGAGTGGGCGACGCCTCAGGCCCGGCTGCCCAAGCTCAACAAGATGTTCCAGCTCATCGAGGAGTGGTCCTCGACCCTGCCCAAGTGGGAGGTACTGGAGAAGCTCAACGCCCACAACATCCCGTGCGGGCCGATCCTGTCCACCCAGGAGATCATCGAGGACTCCTCGCTGGTCGCCAACGAGATGGTCGTCACCGTGCCACACCCCGAGCGGGGCGAGTTCAGGACCGTCGGCAGCCCGCTCAAGCTCTCCGACTCCCCCGTCGAGGTGTCCACTTCACCGCTGCTCGGCCAGCACAACGAAGAGGTCTACATCGGCGAACTGGGCCTCGGTGACGAGGAAGTGCGCCTGCTCAAGTCGAACGGAGTGATCTGACGTGATGGCCGAAGACCGCGTCCTGAGGGTGCGGACACTCCTCGACTCCGTGCGGGCCGAGGGCCGTACGGCGCTGACCGCGCCCGAGGGCAAGGTGATCGCCGACGCGTACGGGATCGCCGTACCGGGCGAGGAGCTCGCGACGGACGTCGACGAGGCGGTGGCCTACGCGGCGCGCTTCGGCGGGCCCGTGGTGATGAAGATCGTCTCGCCGGACATCCTGCACAAGACCGACGCGGGCGGCGTGATCGTCGGCGTCGAGGGGGCGACGGACGTACGGGCCGCCTTCCACAGGATCGTCGACAACGCGCGCGCCTACAACGCCGATGCCCGCATCGAGGGCGTGCAGGTGCAGGAGCTGCTCCCACAGGGGCAGGAGGTCATCGTCGGCGCGGTCACCGACCCGACGTTCGGCAAGGTCGTCGCCTTCGGGCTCGGCGGAGTGCTGGTCGAGGTCCTCAAGGACGTCACCTTCCGGCTCGCGCCCGTGACCGCCGACGAGGCGCTGTCCATGCTGGACTCGATCCGGTCGGCGGAGATCCTGCGCGGGGTGCGCGGCCAGGCGGCGGTGGACCGGTGGGCGGTCGCCGAGCAGATCCGCCGGGTGTCGCAGCTCGTCGCGGACTTCCCGCAGATCGCCGAGGTCGACCTCAACCCGGTGATCGCCACCGCACAGGGCGCGGTCGCCGCCGACATCCGCGTGATCCTCTCCGAGACGCCCGCGAAGCCACGCCGCCGCTACACGCGCGAGGAGATCCTCACCTCCATGCGCCGGCTGATGCAGCCGTCGTCGGTCGCCGTCATCGGCGCGTCCAACGAGCAGGGCAAGATCGGCAACTCGGTCATGCGCAACCTCATCGACGGTGGCTTCGCCGGGGACATCCATCCGGTGAATCCCAAGGCCGATGACATTCTGGGCCGCAAGGCGTACAAGAGTGTCACGGACGTTCCCGGTGAGGTGGATGTGGCGGTCTTCGCTATCCCCGCCAAGTTCGTGGCCTCGGCCCTGGAGGAGGTGGGACGCAAGGGGATCCCTAACGCCGTGCTGATCCCCTCCGGGTTCGCGGAGACCGGTGAGCACGAACTCCAGACGGAGATCGTCGCCATCGCCGAGCGGCACGGCGTCCGGCTGCTGGGCCCGAACATCTACGGCTACTACTCGACGTGGCAGGACCTGTGCGCCACGTTCTGCACACCGTACGACGTCAAGGGCGGGGTGGCCCTGACCTCGCAGTCCGGCGGCATCGGGATGGCCATCCTGGGCTTCGCGCGGACCACGAAGACGGGCGTGTCGGCCATCGTCGGCCTCGGCAACAAGTCGGACCTGGACGAGGACGACCTGCTGACCTGGTTCGGCGAGGACCCGCACACCGAGTGCATCGCGATGCACCTGGAGGACCTCAAGGACGGGCGCGCCTTCGTCGAGGCCGCGCGCGCGACCGTGCCGAAGAAGCCGGTCGTCGTCCTCAAGGCGGGCCGCACGGCGGCGGGCGCCAAGGCGGCCGGCTCGCACACCGGAGCCCTCGCCGGCGATGACGCCGTGTACGACGACATCCTCAAGCAGGCCGGTGTCATCCGGGCGCCCGGGCTGAACGAAATGCTGGAGTACGCGCGCGCGTTGCCGGTGCTTCCCGTCCCCCAGGGCGACAACGTCGTGATCATCACCGGCGCCGGCGGCAGCGGGGTGCTGCTGTCGGACGCGGTGACCGACAACGGCCTGTCCCTGATGGAGATCCCGCCGGACCTGGACGAGGCGTTCCGGAAGTTCATCCCGCCCTTCGGGGCGGCGGGCAACCCGGTCGACATCACGGGCGGCGAGCCGCCGTCGACGTACGAGGCGACGATCCGGCTCGGGCTTGAGGATCCGCGCATCCACGCGCTGGTCCTGGGCTACTGGCACACGATCGTCACTCCCCCGATGGTCTTCGCGGAGCTCACCGCGCGCGTGGTGGCCGAATTCCGGGAGCGCGGCATACAGAAGCCCGTCGTCGCGTCACTCGCGGGCGATGTCGAGGTCGAGGAGGCCTGCCAGTACCTGTACGAGCGGGGGGTCGTGGCGTACCCGTACACGACCGAGAAGCCGGTGGCCGTGCTGGGCGCCAAGTACCGGTGGGCGCGGGCGGCGGGACTCCTGGGGGGCGGTTCATGAGGTGAGGCAGCGGGGGGCCGGCCGACGGTGCGCGTCGGCCGGCCCCGGGACCCGCACGCGCACGAAAGGCAATGGACAGGGGGCGCTGGCCAGAACTTTCGACGCAAGGGGTGCAACTGACGTGACAACCACCGACGTGACAAGGGTCGCCGCCTACCGGGAGGTGACCGACAAGAACGGACGCGTCTACCGCATCGGCGAGTCCGACATCGACATCATGGGCCGCAAGCGCAAGTGGATGGTGATCCTGCCCTGGATCGGCATGATGGGCATCTCCTCGGCCGAGTACGCGTTCGCGTCCGCCGAGGACACCCTGCACACGGCGCATCACTGGAACAGCATGCACATCTTCTGGATGATGACCGTGTGGGTCTTCTTCCAGGCCGCGGTGGCCTTCCCCGCGGGAAAGCTGCGTGAGAGCGGAAAACTGCCGGCCCGCTGGGCGATGATGTTCGGCGCGACGGGCACTCTGCTCGGCTATCTGTCGCTGGCCTTCGCACCGCACGTCATCGTCGCCTATATCGGCTTCAGTGTGTTCAGCGGCATGGGCGCGGGCATGGTGTACGCCACCTGCGTCAACATGGTGGGCAAGTGGTATCCGGAGCGCAAGGGCGGCAAGACCGGCTTCGTCAACGGCGGTTTCGCCTACGGCTCGGTGCCCTTCGTCTTCATCTTCAACGGCTACATGGACCTGACCAACTTCCGCTGGGTGCTGGTCTCGGTGGGTGTGTTCCTGGCCGGGATCGTCGCGTTCTCCGGCTTCTTCTTCAGGGACCCGCCGATGAACTGGTGGCCCGCCGCGATCGACCCGCTCAACCCGCCGAAGGACCCGCGCGCGGCCCGCTCGCTGCGGATGAACCCGCCTGCGGTCCACCAGTACTCCCCCAAGGAGGCGTGGAAGACCGGCCGGGTGGCCCTGATGTGGTTCTGTCTGGCATGCACGTCCGGCGTGAACATCTTCGGTATCGCCTTCCAGGTGGAAATCGGCGAGGAGGCCGGCTTCGCGGGCGGGATCGTGGCCACGGCCATGTCCCTGAAGGCGATCGTCAACGGCACCGGCCGCGGTGTCATCGGCTGGCTCTCCGACCTGTACGGCCGCAAGCGGTGCCTGCTCGTGGTGTGCGTCATCCTGGGCCTCTCCCAGTACGGCATCCTCTGGTCGGCCGAGGCCAAGAACCTTCCGCTGTTCCTGATCTTCTCCTCGATCTCCGGCTTCGGCGGCGGCGCCATCTTCCCGATGTTCGCCGCGCTCACCGCCGACTACTTCGGCGAGAACAACAACGCGTCCAACTACGGCATGGTCTACAGCGCCAAGCTCGTCTCCGGTCTGGGCGCCGGCATGGGTGCCGTGGTCGTCAGCGCCTGGGGACACTCCGGCGCCTTCATCCTGGCGGGCTCCATCTCACTCTTCGCCGGTTGCATGGCGCTGTTCCTGAGCCCACCCGGACGCGACAAGGAAACGCGCCGTATCGCTCCCAACCCGCAACCGCTCGGCGAGGACATGTCCTGACATGACGGCAGATCCGCACGCAGCAAGCAGCTCGTCCGCACCGTCCGACGCCGCACACCGTCCCTACCGTGAGGTCACCGACGCGCGCGGGCGCGTCTACCGTGTCGGCGAAACCGACCGGGACATCCTCGGCCACTCCCGCAAGTTCATGGTGTATCTCCCGTGGATCGCCATGATGGCCATCAGCGTCTTCGAATACGCGTACGGCTCCGCGGAGGACACCCTGTCCCACGCGCACGGCTGGACGCAGAGCAACACCTTCTGGATCCTCAGCGTCTGGGTGTTCTTCCAGGCCGGTGTCGCCTTCCCGGCGGGCTGGCTGCGGGAGAAGGGCATCCTGACGGCCCGCAGGGCCATGTACCTGGGCTCGGGCATGTGCCTGCTGGGGTTCCTGGCTCTGTCACACCTGAGCAATGTCCTGCTGGCGATCCTGGGCTTCGGTGTCGTCGGTGGAATCGGTGCCGGCCTGATCTACGCGACCTGCATCAACATGGTCGGCAAATGGTTCCCCGAACGGCGCGGTGCCCGTACCGGGTTCGTCAACGGCGGGTTCGCGTACGGATCGCTGCCGTTCATCTTCATCTTCAACTACGGGTTCGACACCGCGAACTACCACCGGGTGCTGGACCTCATCGGCTGCTACATCATGATCGTCGTCCTCGGATGCGCGTTCTTCTTCAAGGACCCGCCGAAGAACTGGTGGCCCGCGGACGTCGATCCGCTGACGTACGCGGGCGATCGGAAGAACGCGGCGAGCCTGGCCAAGAACCCTCCGGCGGTGCAGCAGTACACGCCCCGGGAGGCCATCAGGACGGGCATGCTGCCGCTGATGTGGCTGTCCGTCGTGCTGACCGCAGGGGTGTCGATCTTCGGCATCTCCTTCCAGGTCGACTACGCCAAGGAGGTGGGGTTCGGCCCCCTGGTCGCGGCGTCGTCGATGGGGGTGATGGCGGTCATCAACGGCATCGGCCGCGGCGTCGTGGGCTGGCTGTCCGACCGGTGGGGCCGCAAGTCGACCCTCGTGTTCGTGATCGTCGTGCTGGGTCTGGCCCAGTTCGGCGTGATCTGGGCCGGAGACCTCAGGAGCGAGTGGCTGTTCCTGTTCTTCGCGTTCCTCTCCGGCTTCGGCGGCGGCGCGTTCTATCCGCTGTTCGCGGCGCTCACCCCGGACTACTTCGGGGAGAACTACAACGCGACCAACTACGGCCTCGTCTACAGCGGCAAGCTGATCAGCGGCCTCTTCGGCGGCGGCCTGGGCTCCATGGTCGTCGCGGCCTGGGGCTACGACGGCGCCTACGCGCTGGCCGGCGGCGTGTCGCTGGCGGCGGCCGCGATCGCGTTGCTGCTGCGGCAGCCGGGACGGGCGGCGACGCCGCATCCAGCCGGTTGAATGATCGTGAACTTGAGGAGGCCCTCCCCGCCCGGGGAGGGCCTCCTCATTTCGGTGCGGCCGTCAGCACTTCTCCCGCAGCGAGTGCAGATGCTCGCTGGAACGCCGGGCGAAGGTGAAGGACTCGGTCGGGTTGTCGTGCTCCGCCTGCCAGTGGTGGGCGAAACGATGCCCCCGCAGTCTCGTCACGGCGGAGATGAACCGCTTGTAGTCGATGTCGCCGTCGCCGACGTCGACCATCTGGTAGCCGTACTGATTGTCCGGGTCGCTCACACCGTCCTTGACGTGGAAGAGCGGGTAGCGGTGGGGCTGCTTCAGCACGTAGTCCAGGGGCTCGAAGGGGGCGGGTGAGCCGTCCGGCCGCTTCGAGAAGCGGAACTGGCCGGAGTACGCCCAGAAGATGTCCATCTCCAGGTAGACGAGGTCGGGGTCGGTCTCGGCGAGCAGCACGTCGTAGAGGCGGACCTTGGGATTGTCGGTGGCGAAGGAGAACTCCTCGGAGTGGTTGTGCTGGTAGAACTTCATGCCGCGCGCCTTCGCCGCGGCGCCGTAGGTGTTGAACTCCTCGGCGGCGCGCTTCCAGGCGTCGACGGTGGACCCGTAGCGGAACGGCCCGGAGGCGGTGCCTATGTGCTTCAGGCCGAGGGCCTGGGCGTCGTCCAGGACTTTGGTGAGGTTCTGGGCGAACGTGTAGGCGTTCGGGTCGTTGGAGTAGTAGCCGACGTGGCTGCCGATCGGGTTCAGGCCGTGGTTCCGGGCCAGCCGCTTGAGCTGGGCGAGGGTGATCGGGCCGGCCGAGCCCTGGGTGTATCCGGCGAACTCCACCTCGTCGTAGCCGTACTTCTCCAGTTCGGCGAAGACGGGGGCGAAGCCGAGCGTGGAGACCTTGTCGCGCAGGCTGTAGAGCTGGATGCCGAGGCGGCCGGGCGGCAGGACGGGGCGGCCGCGGCCGTGCCCGCGGGAGGCCGCGCCCGGGGCGGACGCGGTGCCGGGGGCGGCGCTCGCGGGGGCCGCGGCGGCGCCCAGCAGGGCGGCGGCCGTGGTGCCCGCGGCCACGCCGAGCATGCCTCGTCTGGTGAGGCGGTGGGTGAGTTCGGGATCCGTCTGGGAAAAGCGGCTCATGCCTGGAACTCCCTGTGATCGAAGGCCGTTGTCAGTGGTGAGTGCTTCACTTGGGACCAGTCGGAAGAGACGGGTCGGTGAGACCGGCGAGCTGGTTGCTGCCGGCCGTGACCCGTCAGCCGAGACCGGCGAGTTGGAGCAGGAGTGACTTCACATCGGTGGCCGCGACGCGGTCGCCGACAGCGCGGGGGGTGGAGCAGATGAGGAGCGGACCGTCGTCGTCGCTCACAGGAAGGCGGCCGTGGCTGCCGCGAATAGGTGACGGATCCAGGGGCACGACCGCCATGCGATAGCGCATGCCGAGCTTCTTGCGCGCGAGCGCGGTCGCGGCCTTGACCTTGACGTAGGGGTCGAGGGGATCCATGAAGAGTTCGACCGGGTCGTAGCCGGGTTTGCGATGGATCTCGACGAGTCGCGCGAAGTCGGGCGCGCGGGCGTCATCGAGCCAGTAGTAGTACGTGAACCAGGCGTCCGGCTCCGCCACGGCGACGAGTTCGCCGGAGCGCGGATGGTCGAGATGATGGGTCTTCTTGCCCTCGTCGTCGAGCAGTTGCTCGATGCCGGTCAGTCCGTCGAGGGCGGCCCGGGTCGCGTCGAGGTCCTCCGGGCGGCGCACATAGACATGGGCGATCTGGTGGTCGGCGACCGCGAAGGCACGTGAGGCCATCGGGTCCAGGTACTCCATGCCGTCCTGGGTGTGCACTTCGAGCAGTCCTGCGCGGCGCAGGGCCCGGTTGATGTCGACGGGTCGGTCCGCGCGGGTGATGCCGTACTCGGAGAGCGCCACCACGGTACGGCCCTCCGCCCGGGCGTCGTCCAGGAGCGGGGCCATGGCCGCATCCAGGTCGGCGGCCGCCTTCAGCGAGCGTGGGTCGTCGGGGCCGAAGCGCTGCAGGTCGTAGTCGAGGTGAGGGAGGTAGCAGAGCGTCAGGTCGGGATGGCGGGTGCGGATGATGTGCCGGGTCGCGTCGATGATCCAGCGGCTGGAGACGAGGTCCGCGCCGGGGCCCCAGAAGTGGAAGAGCGGGAAGGCGCCGAATGTGTCGGTGAGTTCGTCGTGGAGAGCGGGCGGGCGGGTGTAGCAGTCGGGTTCCTTGCGGCCGTCGGAGTAGTAGATCGGACGGGGGGTGACGGTGATGTCGGTGTCGGCGCCCATGGCGTACCACCAGCAGATGTTGGCGACGGTGTAGCCGGGGTGGGCGCGGCGGGCGGCGTCCCAGAGTTTGTCGCCGGTGACCAGGCCGTTGTGCTGGCGCCACAGGAGTACGTCGCCGAGGTCGCGGAAGTACCAGCCGTTGCCGACGATGCCGTGCTCCGACGGATGGGTGCCGGTGAGGAAGGTGGACTGGGCGGCGCAGGTGACGGCCGGCAGGACGGTGCCGAGCGGCGCGCGGGAGCCGGACCGGGCGAGGGCCTTGAGGTGAGGCATGTGATCGAGGAGACGGGGGGTGAGGCCCACGACGTCCAGGACGAGGAGGGGTGTGGGGCGGCGCGCGGCGGTGGTGTCCGGTCGGGGTGCCGGGCGGCCGGCCGGGGCCGCCGGGACCGCGGAGTCCGATGGCTCGGTCATGGCAGCTCCTTCAGACCCAGATCGGTCAACAGGTCGCGGGCGAGGGTGAGTTCGGCGGCGATGCCGTCCACGAGCTGGCTGCGGGCGCGGGGCCGCAGTTCGGCCGGGAGGGCCTGCCAGGTGTACGTCTCCACCTCGAGGTGGCGGGTGAGCGGCTGCGGTCCGCCGACCAGACGGGTCAGTGCGGCTTTCAGGACATCGAGTGTGGAGGTGAGGGGTGCGGCGGGGGCCGCGTGGAGCGGGACGTGGAAGTGGGCGCGCCACGGGGAGGCGTCCGGGAGGGCGTCACCGTTGAGGGCCTGGCCGAGGTCGTCGGTGCAGCGCAGGCCGGCGGCGGTGGCCGTGCGGGTCTGGTGCAGGAAGCGGGGCTCGTCGAAGGCGGCGAGGGCCCCGCGGACATCGGGGAGGTACGGGTGTTCGGCGTGCAGTGCGGCCGACAACTGGGACTTGACGACGGGGACGCGTGCTTCGGTGAGCGCGTCCAGGGCGGTGTGCGGATCTTCGAAGGAGGTGGCGAGGTGGCAGGTGTCGACGCAGATGCCGATGCGGTCGTGGCCGATCGCGGTGAGGGGGCCGATGGCGTCCCCGGTGGTCTCGACGGTGCAGCCGGGTTCGGGTTCGAGACCGACGCGGATGTCGCGGCCGGTCAGCTCCTGCAGGGCGTCGAGGCGTTCTGCGAGGCTGCGCAGGGCCGTGCGGGCGGTCTCGGCGCGGTGCTCGTCATAGGCGGTGCGCCAGGCGAGGGGCAGGGTCGAGATGCTGCCTTCGGTGACGTCGTCGGGGAGGAGGCCGGCGAGGACGCGGGCCAGGGCCGTGGTGTGGTCGAGGCGTTCGGGATCGGCCCAGTCCGGCTTGTAGACGCGGTACTTGACCTCTTCTGCGCCGAATCCCTCATAGGGGAAGCCGTTGAGGGTGACGACCTCGAGGCCGCGCCGGTCGAGTTCGGTGCGCAGGCCGCGCAGGGCGGAGGGGTCGGTGACGAGGGCGTGGGCGGCGTCCTTGGCGAGCCACAGGCCGATGCCGAGGCGGTCTCGGCCGAGCCGTCGGCGGACGGGTTCGCAGTGGTCGCGGAGTTGGGCGAGGACGCCGTCGAGGGTCTCGGCCGGGTGGACGTTGGTGCAGTAGGCGAGGTGGACGGTGGAGCCGTCGGGGTGGCGGAAGCGCATGGTTCACTCCCCGCCGCGCAGGACGGAGTTGCCCTCATGGGTGGCGCCGGGCGGGGTGACGTCGAGGTTCAGCCGGCCGCTGAGCCCGTAGAAGGCGACGGGGTTGCGCCACAGCACCAGGTCGATGTCGTCCTCACCGAAGCCCTCGGCCAGCATCAGGTCGGCGACCTTGCGGGTCTTCAGGGGATCGCTCCTGCCCCAGTCGGCGGCGGAGTTCACCAGGACCTGCTCGGGCCCGTACTCGCGGAGGATCGTGATCATCCGCTCCTCGTCCATCTTGGTGTCGGGATAGACGGAGAAACCGAGCCAGCAGCCGCTGTCCTTGGCCTCTTTGACCGTCGTCTCGTTGAGGTGGTCGACGAGGACGCGCTCCGGGGGCAGTGCGGATTCCCGGACGACGTCGAGGGTGCGGCGCAGGCCCGCGAGCTTGTCGCGGTGCGGGGTGTGGACGAGCGCGGGCAGTTCATGGTCGGCGGCGAGCTGGAGCTGCGCGGCGAGGGCGGTGTCCTCGGCGGGGGTCATCGAGTCATAGCCGATCTCGCCGACGGCGACGACCTGGTCCTTGACGAGATAGCGGGGCAGTTCGTCGAGGACCGGGACACAGCGCGGGTCGTTCGCCTCCTTGGGGTTGAGGGCGATCGTGCAGTGGTGGGCGATGCCGTACTGCGCGGCGCGGAAAGGCTCCCAGCCCAGGAGGGAGTCGAAGTAGTCGAGGAAGGAGGCGACAGAGGTGCGGGGCTGGCCGAGCCAGAAGGAGGGCTCGACGACGGCGTGGACGCCGGCGGCGTGCATGGCCTCGTAGTCGTCGGTGGTGCGGGACGTCATGTGGATGTGGGGGTCGAAGAGGCGCATCAGGACTCCTTGCCGTCGGTGCCGCGGCTGCCGCGCTCGGCAGTAGGCGCGGGCGGGATGGCCGTGGGGTCGGTCAGGGTCAGGACGCGGTGCAGGTCTTCGGGCACGGAACGGCCCGCGGCGGTGCGCTCGGCGGCGTAGTCGCCGAGCATGCGGGCGAGTTCGGCGTCGCGGTGGGCGCGGCGGTCCAGTTCGGCCACGCTGTCGATGCGGACACCGGTGAACAGGCACTTCAGGACGGCGTGCCGCCACTGGTGGGGGTCGAGGTGCCGGCCGGCGTAGGGGCCGACGGCGGCGGCGAGGAGACGGGTGTCGTTGGTGCGCAGCGCGTCCTCGACGAGCGGGAGGGCCTGTGGGCCGGGTACGAGATGGGGCAGCGCGTGCAGGACGGCGCGGCGTTCGGCGGCGGTGCCCTGGAAGTAGACCCGGGAGAGGGCGTCCGTGTCGGCGCGGGCCGCGTGCAGGATCAGGACGCGGGCGGCGTCGGCGTACTCGGAGCCGCAGCGGCGCCCGGCCTCGGCGATGCGCAACTCCCAGACGGAGATGGGGCCGTGGGTTCCAGGGTGCGCGGCGGCCTCGTCGAGGGCGCGGTGGAGCCAGGCGCGGGCGGCTGGATCGAGGTGCGCGGTGAGGTGGGCGCGCAGGTCTGGCGGTGAGGTGAGGGCGAGGGGTGTGCCTGGGCTGGCTGACGGGTGTGAGGCGTCTGCCTGGCCTTCGGTGTCCGGCCGGCCCTCGGCGTCCGGCCGGCGCTCGGTGTCCGGCCGGACCTCGGTGCCGGCCCGCCCGTCGGTGCCCGCTCGGCCTGCGGTGCCCGCTCGGCCCTCGGCGTCAGGCCTGTGCTCGGCGGCAGCACGGCCCGCCGTGCCGACCCTGCCCTCGGCGCCGACTCCGCCCTCGGCGGGCGTTCGGGGCTCGGCACGCGTTCCGGCCTCGGTGCGCGCTCTGTGCTCGATGTCCGCTCGGCGCTCGGTGTCCGCTTGGCACTCGGTGTCCGCTCGGCGCTCGGTGTCCGCGCCCGGGGTCGCCGGGCTGGTGCGGGGGCGGGTCATGAGGTGCTCCCTTCAGGGGTGGCGGAGGGATCGCCATGGGGTGGGACGAGTACGGGAGATCGGGTGGCCGTTGCTTCGGCGCGGCGCAGGAACGGGAGGGAGAGTTCGGCGAAGTGAGGGCCCGCGTGGGAGTGGCGGGGCAGTTCGACGACGGTCAGGCCCTGGTAGCCGGTGGCGGAGAGGGCGGCGAGGACGGGTGGGAAATCGATCTCGCCGTCACCGAAGGGGAGGTGTTCATGGACGCCGCGGCGCATGTCCTCGATCTGGACGTGGCGCAGCCAGGGGGCGGCGGCGCGTACGCAGTCGGCGGGAGAGAGGGGTTCGAGGCACTGGCAGTGGCCGATGTCGAGGGTCAGGCCGAGGTGTTCCGGGTCGCCGAGGGCCCGGTGGAGTCGGTGGAAGTCGGCGAGGGTGGCGAGGAGGTGGCCGGGTTCGGGTTCGACGGCGAGCGGGATGCCGGCGGCGGTGGCGGCGTCCAGGACCGGGGAGAGCGCGTCGGTCAGACGGTGCCAGGCGGTGTCCTGGTCCGTGCCCTGCGGTGTGATTCCGCTGAAGCAGTGGACGGCGTGGGCACCGAGGTCGGCGGCCACCCGGACGGCGCGGATCAGCAGGTCGATGCGGCGGACGCGGTCGTCCGGGTCGGGGTCCAGCAGGGAGGGGCCGTGCTTGCGGCGCGCGTCGAGCACATAGCGGGCGCCCGTCTCCACGGTGACGTCCAGGCCGAGCGCGTCGAGCCGCTGCGCCAGGCGGCGGGTGCGGGCGGCGAGGTCCGGGGCGAGCGGGTCGAGGTGCATGTGGTCGAGGGTCAGACCGACACCGTCGTAGCCGAGGTCGGCGAGCAGGGCCAGGGCGTCGTCGAGGCGGAGGTCGGCGAGGCCGTTGGTGCCATAGCCGAAGCGGAGGAGGCCGCCGGGCTCGGTGCCGGTGCCGGGCGGAAAGCGGCCGTCGGTGCCCGGGCGGCCTGCGACGCCCGGGGCTGTGGAGCCCGGGACTTCGGCGGGACGCGCCGGGACAGCCGTCGCACGGCTCGGCGAGGACGGGGCGCTGCGGCCCGACGCCCCGTCGGACCCGCCCGGGCCGGCCGTCTCGTGGCTCATGTGACGCTCACCTTCCTTCCGAATCTCCGGCCCAGCGGGGCGAGTCCCGCGACGCACAGGGCGGTGAGGGCCGCGCCGGATCGGGCGGACAGTGCGGCCTGGAGCGGGATGGTGGCGCGGATGCCGCCGCCGACGGCCCGTTGGGTGAGTGGAGGTGAGGGGTTGAGCGTGGCGTGGAAGTAAGGGCGGCCGGCGGTCGCGGCGTAGGTGGCGGCCAGGGCCATGCACAGGGCGCGGGCGGGCGGCCGGGCCTGGCCGAGCACCGGCACTCGGCGGCGAGCGGCAGTGGCAGGGGCAGCGGCCGAGGTGCCGTGCTCGAAGGCGAGTGGAAGCGTGCCCGGCAACCCGGTACCGCTGGTCGGCCCAGGCCCGCCGGACCGGCGCCGCCCCCGGCCGGCAACCGCGAGGGCGTCGTCGCGCCAGGGCCCCGGCAGAGCGTGGGCGGCCGCAGACCCGCCGCCCGCCGCAGATGCCGTGGGTCGGCGTGTCAGCAGGCGGCTCAGGAGTGCCGTGGTGGTCAGCGCCGCGAGCGGTGCCATGGGCGAACCGCTCCTCGTCTCCTGGCGGGACACCGTGGTGACGGCCAGCGTGTGGGTGCCGAGCAGGGCGGCTGACGGGAGGGCCTCGCGGGTGTGGCCGGTGGTGGCCGCGGCGCCGAGGAGGAGGTCGAGTGCGCGGGCCGTGGCCATGGCTGCGGGGCCGGCGGGGGTGTGCTTCAGGGCGAGGTCGTAGGCCCAGACGGCGGCCGCGAGCGGCGCGGCGACCGTGAGGGCGGGGCGGCCGGCACAGGCGGCGAGTGCGAGGCCCGCGCCGGTCAGGGCACAGGCCGCGGTGAGGGCGGCTGCGGGGTGGACGCGGCCGGACGGGAGGGGGCGATGGGGGCGCTCGACGGCGTCCTCCGCGCGGTCCGCCCAGTCGTTGAGGGCCATTCCTGCCTCGTACAGACAGAGGGAGGAACCGATGGCGAGCAGGGTGCGGGAGTCGGGGCGGGCGGCGGTCGCGGCGACGCCGGCGAGGGCGTCGCCGGGGACGGTGAACAGGGCGGGGAGGCGGAGCAGTTCGGCCCAGGCGAGTGCCGGACGGCGCGGCTCTCCCGTATCGCCGGGGGTCGGCGGCGTGGGCGTCTCCCGGCGCCGACGGTGCCGGTTCACTGCCGCTCCTCGTCGGAGTCGGAACCGGAGTGCGGCGCCGGCTCTCCGAGGCGTGCGGCCGTCAGTCGTTGCGCGAAGCCCGCCAGTGCCGCGTACTGCTCCCCAAGGGCCGCGGGCCCCTCCCCCGCCGGGTCCTTGAAGTAGAAGCCGAGTTCGGAAAGCGGGCCGGACAGGCCGGCCTCGTGGGCGCGGGCCGTCAAGCGGGCCAGGTCGAGGACCAGCGGTGCCGCGAGGGAGGAGTCGCAGCCCTGCCACGTGGTCTGGAGGATCATGCGGGTGCCGAGGAAGCCGTCGAAGGCGATGTGGTCCCAGGCGGTCTTCCAGTCGCCGAGGGCGGGGACGTCGTCGATGTGGACCTCGCCCTCGACAGGGGTGCCGAGGGTGTCGGTCAGGACCCTCTCCTTGCCGGCGTTCTTCGCCGCCGCGGCGGCCGGGTCGGCGAGGGAGGCGCCGTCGCCGCCGCCCAGCAGGTTGGTGCCGGACCAGGCGCGCACAACCAGGGCGCGTTGGGCGAACATCGGGCCCAGCACGGACCGCAGCAGTGTCTGACCCGTCTTGCCGTCGCGGCCCGCGTAGGGCAGCCCGGCCGACGCCATCAGGGGTGCCAGCGCCGGGTGGTCCAGGCCGGTCGAGGGGGTGAAGTTCACGTAGGGGCAGCCCGCTCGCAGGGCCGCCGTCGCGTACAGCGAACTCGGGGGCAGGGCGGTGCCGGTGGGTGGGGGCTCGGTGGAGGCGACGTTCACCACGACCGCGCGGGTGAGGTCGCATCGCCGTATGAAGTCCTGGATGTCTTCGGCGAAGGCGGTGATCAGGTCCGATTCGCTGCGCGTGTCGCCGGGGAGCGGGCCGCCGGGCCTGATCTCCGCGTCCGCGGTGGCGAGTTCGGCGCGTATCGCCGTGGGCAGGCCGGGGGGTAGCACGCCGCCCGCTGCCAGGGCTTCCGCGCGTTTGGGCAGGGGGCAGTCCACCGTGTCGTGTCCGCCGAAGACGAGGGACGACAGCGCGGGCAGGCCGCTGTCCGCGAACATCGGCGTCTCGGTGACCAGGCCCGTCGGCGGGTGCAGTCCCGCGGTGACGGCGGCGCATCCGGCGACCACGGTCGTGGCGACGGAGCCGCGCGCCCCGATCAGCCAGACGCCGACGCGTGATGCGGGCGGGGGAACGGACGCGGACATGGCAGCCTCCTTGTCGAGCGCGTCGTATGCGAGCCCCATGGGCCGGGCCTGCGGCGAGGCCCGGTGGGGTGAAGACGGCGGGCGGGAGTCCGGCGTCGCCCGCCCGCCGTCGCTCAGTCGCCCTGCGTGGACTTCGCGGGCAGTTCCTTGATCCGGATGTCACGGAAGGACACCTCGTCGTCGGCCCCGTGGTTCTGGATGCCGATGTGTCCGTCGGTGAGGCTCCGGGCCGGGTCGGTGTTGGTGAAGTCGTTGATCTTCACACCGTTGAGATAGACGCGCAGGCGTTCGCCCTGCACGCGGATCTCGTACGTGTTCCACTCACCCGGCGGGTTCAGCGCACGGTCGCGTTTCTTCAGATCGGCGGACTTGAAGCCGTACACCGCGCCGGTGGTGCGGTCGGCGGCGTCGGTCGCGTCGATCTGGATCTCGTAACCGTTGTTTACGGCCGACCACGGGTCGTCCGAGGGCGGGAAGCCCACGAACACACCGGAGTTGTCGTCGCCGGCCATCTTCCAGTCGAGCTTCACGGAGTACGATCCGAAACCCGATCCGGCGTACCAGAGCATCCCCATCCCGCCGGTCGAGGTGAGGGTGCCGTCGGCGGCCAGGGTGAAGGAGCCGGGGCCCGCCTGTCGCCAGGCGTCCAGCGAGGCCTGCGTGCCGTCGAAGAGCGGACGGTAGCCGTTCTCCGGGCGGCAGTCGGCCTGCGCGTCTCCGATGGCCCAGCGGATCCCGCCGAGCAGGTGCTCGCGGAACTCGGGCTCGGCGAAGGACTCCTTCGTATGGCCGCCCCCGGTGTAGAAGGCGCGGCCGCCCTGGTAGTTCTGGCACCAGGCGATCGGGTGGTCGCCGTTCATGGTGCCGCCGGTGTACGAGGACTCGTCGAGGGACGCCAGGACATGGGCCCGCTCACGGGGGTTCGAGCGGTAGTTGTACCACTCGTCCGTGCGGTTCCAGGTCTGGGCGAGCCCCGAGGTCGCCGGGTGGGCGTGGTCCTCGACGTCGACCGTCGCGGGCTGGATCGCCGGGTGCGACTGGAAATAGGCGCCGGCGAGGCCGCCGTAGAACTCCCAGTCGTACTCGGTGTCGGCGGCCGCGTGGATGCCGACATACGCCCCGCCCTGCCGGATGTAGCCCTCGAACGCCCGCTGCTGGGCGGCGTTCAGGACGTCTCCGGTCGTCGACAGGAACACGACCGCGGCGTAGCGGCCGAGGTTGCCGGCGGTGAAGGCAGCGGCGTCCTCGGTCGCGTCGACCGTGAAGCCGCCCTGCTCGCCGAGCTGTTTGACCGCGGCGACGCCGTCGGGGATGGAGTCGTGGCGGAAGCCGGCCGTCTTGGAGAAGACCAGTACCCGTTCACTCTTCGCGCCGGGCCGCGGGGCCTGGGACGCGGCCGGTTCCGAGACGCAGCCCAGGAGTACGGCGGCTCCTACGGCTGCCGTTGTCAGTCGTCCGGTTGGACGCATGCTCCGTGCCTCCTCTCAACCCGTCGTGAAGGTGAAGTCGTCCACGTCGTACAGGGCCGCGGTGCCGCTGCCCTTGAAGACCAGGTACAGCGTGGTCGTGCCCCTGGGCGCGCTGGACAGGTCGGCGCTGACGTCCTGGAAGGTCTCCCAGCCGCCGGTCACCGGCACGGTCGCCTTGCCGAGCAGCTTGCCCGTCGAGGATCCCGCACGGACCTCGAGCGTGCCGCCCGCGCCACCCGAGGAGATACGGGCCGTGATCTGCCGCGCGTTGCTCAGGGCGTACGGCGTGAAGGAGATCCAGTCGCCGTTGTGGATGTTGCCGACCGTCCGGCCGCCGTGCGCGGTGTCCTTGGTGATGACGGAGACGCCGGAGCCGTTGCCGAAGTGCTCGGCCTGGCGGTGCTTGGGCTGGGTGACGTTCTGGTCGTTTGTGGTGAGCGAGGCCTGGCCGCCGCCACCGTTGTCGGTGTACTCGGCGTCGATGACGCCGAAGATGTTGGCGTCCTCGTCATGGCCGCCGTCGGCGCTGGTCTGCAGGGTGCCCGTGCAGCCGTTGGCCGAGGTCAGCGGGTGGCCGTGGC
This sequence comes from Streptomyces sp. UG1, assembly GCF_049974585.1. NCBI lineage: Bacteria > Bacillati > Actinomycetota > Actinomycetes > Kitasatosporales > Streptomycetaceae > Streptomyces > Streptomyces sp. UG1. The sequence goes on from NZ_JBNGGG010000018.1 coordinate 26,444, forward strand.
TGTCGTGGCCGAGGATGAAGCTGACCTTGACCTTGGAGCAGTCGATGGTCCGGTCCTCGGGGTCACTGACCCGCACCTTGAACGGGATCGCGTCACCGAAGCTGAAGAGCTGCCCGTCCCGCGGCAGTTCCAGCGTCACCTTGGGCGCGGTGTTGCCGACCACGATCTGCACGCTCGCGCTGCCGGTGCGGCCCGAGGGGTCCTCGGCGGTCAGGGACGCGGTGTAGGTGCCGTTCTTCTTGTAGCGGTGCGTCGGGTTGGCCGCCGTGGACTTGCCGCCGTCGCCGAAGTCCCAGCTGTACGTCAGGGCGTCGCCGTCCTGGTCGGACGTGCCCTCCGAGGAGAACCGGACCTTGAACGGGGCCTTCCCGGACGTCCTGCTCGCCGCGGCCTGCGCGACCGGCGAGTGTCCGTCGGTGGCGTTCTCGATCCGGTACAGGGCCGAGTTCTCGTCACCGCCGAACCAGGCGGTGCCGTAGTCCAGCACATACAGCGCGCCGTCCGGGCCGAAGGCCATGTCCATGATCTGGGTGCCGGTCCACGGGACGTCGTTGATCGACTGCACGGTCCCGGCGTCGTCGCTGACGATCCGCTTGATCCAGCGGCGGCCGAACTCCCCGGCGAAGAAGTTCCCGTCGTAGGCCTCGGGGAACTTCACCGGCGAGTCGAGCGCGGGGTCGTAGTGGTAGACCGGGCCGCCCATCGGGGACTCGGAGCCGGTGCCGAACTCGGGTACGGATCCGCCGTCGTAGGGGATCCAGGCGGCCTGGGCCGGGGGAAGGTCGGTCAGGCCGGTGTTGTTCGGTGAGGTGTTCTTCGGGGCGGCGCAGTCGAAGGACGCGCCGGACTGGCCAGTGGCGAAGTCGTAGTCGACGTAGGGTTCGTTGTCGCCGACGCAGTACGGCCACCCGTAGTTGCCGGGGGCGGTGACGCGGGCGAACTCGACCTTTCCCGCCGGGCCGCGCGCCGGGTCGGCGGCGCCGGCGTCGGGGCCGTAGTCGCCGACGTAGAGGATCCCCGTCTTCTGGTCGACGCTGAAGCGGAACGGGTTGCGGAAGCCCATCGCGTAGATCTCGGGCCGCGTCTTGTCGGTGCCCGGCGCGAAGAGGTTGCCCTCGGGGATCGAGTAGGAGCCGTCGGCGTTCACCTTGATGCGCAGGATCTTGCCGCGCAGGTCGTTGGTGTTGCCGGCGGAGCGCTGGGCGTCGAAGGCCGGGTTGCGGTTGGAGCGCTCGTCGATCGGGGTGAAGCCGTCCGACTGGAACGGATTGGTGTCGTCGCCCGTTGAGAGATACAGGTTGCCCGCCGCGTCGAAGTCGATGTCACCGCCGACATGGCAGCACAGGCCGCGGGAGGCGGGGATGTCGAGGATCTTCGTCTCGCTGGCAGTGTCGAGCGTGCCGTCGGTCTTGAGGACGAAGCGGGAGAGGCGGTTGACGCCGTCGAACGGGGCGAAGTCCGCCGCCGTTCCGGTCTCGGGGGCGTCACCGGCAGGGGTGTCGAGCGGGGGTGCGTAGTAGAGGTAGATGAAGCGGTTCTCGGCGAATCCGGGGTCGACGCCGACGCCCTGCAGGCCTTCCTCGTCGTGCGTGTACACGTCGAGCTTGCCCGCGAGCTTGGTGTTGCCGGCCGCGTCGGTGACGCGCAGTTCGCCGTCGCGGGAGGTGTGCAGGACCGAGCGGTCCGGGAGGACGGCGAGCGACATGGGCTCGCCGACCTCCGGTTCGCCCTTGGCGAGGGTGACCTGCTGGAAGTCCTCCGCCGCGGCGGAGGTCGCCTCGCCGGCGACGGCTGCGCCGGCCTGGGGCGCGGTGAAGGTGAGCGTGGCGCCCGCCAGCAGCGCGCCGCTCAGCAGCGCCACCGCCTTGCGGAAGGTCGGGCGTCGTCTGTGGGTCTCGCTTCTGCCGGTGCTGGTGGTGCGGTCGTTCCCGTGCACGAGTGCCTCCAGAATGGGGCCGGTTGTACGGGCGGGTGCGTACGCCGGGATGCGCCGTCATCCCGGAGAGCGAGGGCAGGGCTCGACGAGCCCTTGAGAGGAGGTCAGTTGCCGAACGCCGCGTCGAAGGAGGCGGACGGCGGCTCGAAGTCGTACGCCTTGAGGCGGGCCAGCGCCTCGGGGGCGCCCTGGAGCCGGTCCATGCCGGCGTCCTCCCACTCGACGGAGATCGGTCCCTGGTAGCCGATGGAGCGCAGCATCCGGAAGACGTCCTCCCAGGGCACGTCGCCGTGCCCGGCCGACACGAAGTCCCAGCCGCGGCGCGGGTCGCCCCACGGCAGATGGGAGCCGAGGCGGCCGTTGCGTCCGTCGAGGCGCTTGCGGGCCTCCTTGCAGTCGACGTGGTAGATGCGGTCGCGGAAGTCCCAGAGGAAGCCGACGGGGTCGAGGTCCTGCCACACGAAGTGCGACGGGTCGAAGTTCAGCCCGAAGGCCGGGCGGTGGTCGACGGCTTCGAGGGTGCGTACGGTCGTCCAGTAGTCGTAGGCGATCTCGCTCGGGTGGACCTCGTGCGCGAACCGCACGCCCTGCGCGTCGAAGACGTCGAGGATCGGGTTCCAGCGCTCGGCGAAGTCCGCGTAGCCGCGTTCGATCATCGACTCCGGCGCGGGCGGGAACATGGCGACCAGATGCCAGATGGCGGAGCCGGTGAAGCCGATCACGGTGTCGACGCCGAAGGCGGCCGCGGCGCGCGCGGTGTCCTTCATACGGTCCGCGGCCCGCCGCCGTACCCCTTCCGGGTCGCCGTCGGCCCACACCTCGCCCGGCAGGATGGCCTGGTGGCGTTCGTCGATGATGGCGTCGCAGACGGCCTGGCCGACCAGGTGGTTGGAGATCGCCCAGCACTTGAGGCCGTACTTGTCGAGGAGCTGGCGCCTGGACTCCACGTACGAGGGGTCGCTCAGTGCCTTGTCGACCTCGAAGTGGTCGCCCCAGCACGCGAGTTCGAGCCCGTCGTAGCCGAAGTCGCGGGCGAGCCGGCAGACCTCCTCCAGTGGCAGGTCGGCCCACTGGCCGGTGAACAGTGTGAACGTACGCGGCATGGCGCGTCAGCCTCCTCAGACCGCGATCGGGGTGTAGACGGAGTTCTTCTCGGCGCTCTCCTCCACCGCCGCGAGCACGCGCTGCACCTGCAGCCCGTCGGCGAAGGAGGGCTCGGGCCGGCGGCCCTCGGCGATGGCGTGGACCAGGTCGCGGGCCTGGTGGACGAAGGTGTGCTCGTAGCCGAGGCCGTGGCCCGGGGGCCACCAGGCCTCCAGGTAGGGGTGGTCGGGTTCGGTGACGAGGATGCGGCGGAAGCCGGCGTGCGCGGCGGCTTCCGTGCCGTCGTGGTAGGCGAGTTCGTTGAGCCGCTCCAGGTCGAAGGCGATCGAGCCGCGTTCGCCGTTGAGCTCGATGCGCAGCGCGTTCTTGCGGCCGGTGGCGTAGCGGGTGGCCTCGAAGGAGGCGAGGGCGCCGGAGCCGAAGCGGCCGGTGAACACGGCGGCGTCGTCGACGGTGACCTGGCCGGTGGCGCCCTCGGCCGAGACGGCGGACAGGCCCTTCACGGCCCCGCCGGGCAGCGGGCGCTCCCCTACGAAGGTCTCGGTCAGGGCGGACACGCCGCTCAGCCGCTCCCCCACCAGGTACTGCGCGAGGTCGATGATGTGCGCGCCCAGGTCGCCCAGCGCGCCCGAGCCGGCCAGCTCCTTGCGCAGCCGCCAGGTGAGCGGGAACTGCGGGTCCACCAGCCAGTCCTGAAGGTACGTCACCCGCACGTGGCGCAGGCTGCCGAGACGGCCCTCGGCGACCATGCTGCGGGCGAGGGCGGTGGCCGGCAGGCGACGGTAGTTGAAGCCGACCATCGCCAACTGGCCCCGTCCGTGGGCCTCTTCGGCCGCCGCGACCATCGCCTCGGCCTCCTCGACGCTGTTCGCGAGGGGCTTCTCGCACAGGACGTGCTTGCCCGCGGCCAGCGCGGCGAGCGCGATCTCGGCGTGGCTGTCGCCCGGGGTGCAGATGTCGACGAGGTCGATGTCGTCCCGCTCGATCAGGGCCCGCCAGTCGGTCTCGGCCGCCGCCCAGCCGTGCCGGTCGGCCGCCGCGCGCACGGCCGCCGCGTCCCGTCCGCAGATCGCGGCCATGACCGGGGTGCGGGGGAGGTCGAAGACACGGCCCGCGGTGCGCCAGCCCTGCGAGTGGGCGGCGCCCATGAAGGCGTAGCCGACCATGCCGACGCGCAGCGGTGGCCTGCCGGCTCCCGTGCCCGGTGCTCCCGCCTCGCCGGCCGTGGCCCGTGCCTCCGCCTCGGCCTCTTCGGGCTGCTGCGGCTGTCCCATGCGATGGTCCTCCTCGTCGTCGTGGAGCGGTGGGGGGTTGGGGGCGTCCTGCGAACGTCGCGGTCGAGTCGTGCGGGCGTTGACCGCCTGGCGCACGGACCTGGCGGTCGTCACCGCCGTGACCGTGACCACGGCCGTGTCCGGAGCGGCCGGAGCCGTGTCACGGGCGGCGCGGTGGCCATGCCCGGGGCGGCGGTGCCGGCCCGGACTGCGGTGCCGGCCCGGACCGCAGAGCCGGCTCGCGCACCGGCCCGAGGCCCGCGTACCGACCCGAGGCCTGCGCACCGGCCCCAGGCCCGCGCACCAGCCGAAGCCAGCCCGCGCACGGGCGTCGGCCCGCGCACCGGCCAAGGCCCGCGCCCCGGGCGTCGGCCCCGGACCCGCGTCCCGAACCGGTGCCCCGGCCCGACCCACTCGCGAAACCCGTCCGCCGTGTGGCCGGCCCGGCCGCGCAGGTACGACGACCCGGGCCACGAACCTGGACCACGAAACAGCCCGCCCGGCATCTCCCCGGCTCGATCCGCTTGACGCTCCCGGCTGCCCTGCCCGACGGACGCTCGGTCCCCTCGGGCAGGGTGCGCCTCACTTGAAGCCGGTGGACATGTACTGGTCGACGTTGGTCTTGTCGACGACCGCCGAGTAGAGCGTGATCGAGGCGGGAATCTCGAACTCCGCCATGCCGCCGACGCCCTTGCTCTGGCCCAGCGCACGGGCCAGGTCGACGGCGGACGCGGCCATGGTCGGCGGGTACAGCACCGTGGCCTTCATGACGCCGTTGTCCTGCTTGATGGCCTCGAAGGCGTACAGCGCGCCCGCGCCGCCGACCATCAGGAAGTCGTCGCGCCCGGCCTGGTCGATGGCGCGCATGGCGCCCACACCCTGGTCGTCGTCATGGTTCCACAGCGCGTCGAACTTCGGCTGGGCCTGCAGCAGTTGCGCCATCTTCGCCTGCCCCGACTCGACCGTGAACTCGGCCGCCTGCCGGGCCACCTTCTTGATGTTGGGGTAGTTCTTCAGCGCGTCGTCGAAGCCCTGGGTGCGCTGCCTGGTCAGCTCCAGGTTGTCCAGGCCGGCCAGTTCGATGACCGTGGCGCCCGACTTGCCCTTGAGCTTCTCGCCGATGTAGTGCCCGGCGTTGAGGCCCATGCCGTAGTTGTCGCCGCCGATCCAGCAGCGGTACGCCTGCGGGGTGTTGAAGATCCGGTCGAGGTTGATGACCGGGATGCCCGCGCGCATCGCCTTCAGGCCGACCTGGGTGAGGGCCTTGCCGTCGGCGGGCAGCACCACCAGCACGTCGACCTTCTTGTTGATCAGCGTCTCGATCTGGCCGATCTGCGCGGCGGTGTCGTTGGAGCCCTCGGTGATCTCCAGCGTCACATCGGAGTACTTCTGCGCCCGGCTCTTGGCGTTGTCGTTGATCGCGTTGAGCCAGCCGTGGTCGGCCTGCGGTCCGGCGAAGCCGATGGTGACCTGCTTGCCGGGCTTGTCGTCGGCGGCCGGCTGGTCGTTGGCGGCCGGCTCGTCCTTGGGCTCGTTGCTCGTGCAACCCGCAAGGAGGGCACCCGCCCCTACGGCGGCGGTTCCGAACAGCAGCCCTCTGCGACTGGTGAGCTCTGGCATGGCGGTGAACCCTTTCCTCAGGTCGTGCTCGCGGTACGGCGCTGGACCAGCACGGCGGCGACGATGATCGCGCCCTTGGCGATCTGCTGGACGTCGCTCTGCAGGTTGTTCAGGGCGAAGATGTTGGTGATCGTGGTGAAGATCAGGACGCCGAGCACGGAGCCGACGATGGTGCCGCGGCCCCCGGTGAGCAGCGTGCCGCCGATGATGGCGGCGGCGATGGCGTCGAGTTCGTAGAGGTTGCCGTTGGTGTTCTGGCCGGAGCCGGACAGGATGATCAGCAGGAAGGCGGCGATGCCGCAGCACAGTCCGGACAGCAGGTAGAGGTAGAGCCGCTGGCGGCGTACGTCGATGCCGGCGAGGCGGGCGGCCTCCGCGTTGCCGCCGACGGCGACCGAGCGGCGCCCGAAGGTCGTGCGGTTCAGGATCAGCCAGCCGATGATCGTCACGACCGCGAACACCATGACCAGCGGCGGGATGCCGAGCACATACGCGTCGCGCTCACCGAGGTCCAGCACGGAGGGCACGGTGACGATCTGCGTCTTGCCGTCGGTGATCTGCAGGGCCAGTCCGCGGGCGGAGGCCAGCATGGCGAGCGTGGCGATGAACGGGACCATCCCGCCGTACGCGATCAACATCCCGTTGACCAGCCCGCACCCCACGCCGACGAGCACCGCCGTGAAGAGGATGCCGCCGAAGCCGAAGTCCTGGGTCGCGACCGTCGTCGCCCACACCGAGGCGAGCGCGACGATCGCGCCGACGGACAGGTCGATGCCGCCGGAGATGATGACGAAGGTCATGCCGACGGTGACGACGCCGATCACGGAGGCCTGGGTGAGGACGAGCTGGAGGTTGCGGGTGTCCAGGAACTGGTCCGGCTTGGTGATGCCGCCGATGATGATCAGCGCGGCGAGGACGCCGAGCAGGGAGAGGGTGCGCACGTCGGCGCGGGCCATCAGGCCCCGCCAGGCGGGGGCTCCGTCGGCCGACGGCACCTTGCCGGTGCTGTCGCGCGGCGGGGAGGCGTGCTGCGTCATGACGCCGGGCTTCCTTCCATGACGAGGTCGAGTACGCGGTGTTCGTCGAGTTCGCGCGCGGGCGCCGTGTGTACGACGCGGCCCTCGCGCAGCACCAGGACGCGGTCGGCGAGGCCCAGCACCTCGGGCACCTCGCTGGAGACCAGCAGCACGGCGAGGCCTTCGTCGGCCAGTCGGCGTACGACCGCGTACAGTTCGGCGCGGGCGCCGACGTCGACGCCGCGGGTGGGTTCGTCGAGCAGCAGGACGCGGCAGCCGCGCAGCAGCCAGCGCGCCAGGACGGCCTTTTGCTGGTTGCCGCCGGAGAGGGTGCGCACCGGCACCGAAGGGTTGTCGGGGCGCAGCGACAGCTCGCGCGTCGCGGCCCGCGCCGCACCCAGTTCGGCGGTGCGGTCGATCCAGCCGCCGCGCGAGAAGCGGGACATGGACGACACCGAGACATTGCGGGTGACGGACTCCAGCATCAGCAGGGCCTGCGCCTTGCGTTCCTCGGGGGCGAGCCCGAGCCCGGCGCGCACGGCGGCCCGTACGCTGCCCGGCTTCAGCGCCCGGCCGTCCACGAGGACCTGGCCCGCGGTGGGTTTCCTGGCGCCGTAGATCGTCTCCAGGATCTCGGAGCGCCCCGAGCCGACCAGTCCGGCGAGCCCGACGATCTCCCCGGGCCGCACGCTCAGGTCGAGGGGCTCGAACTCCCCTTCGCGGGCGAGTGCGCGCACCTCCAGCAGCGGCTTGTCGGCCGTGACGTCCTTCATCGGCCGCTCGGGGAAGACGTACTCGACGTTGCGTCCCGTCATCATCGCCACCACGTCACGCGTCGGCGTCGTCTTCGCCGGCAGCCCGCCCGCCACGGCCCGCCCGTCCTTCAGCACGGTCACCCGGTCGCCGATCCGGCGGATCTCCTCCAGCCGGTGCGAGATGTAGACGACGGCGACGCCGGCGGTGGTGAGGTCGCCGACGATGCGGAAGAGGTTGTCGACCTCGTCGGGGTCGAGGGCGGCGGACGGCTCGTCCATCACGATCAGCCGTACGTCGTGGGAGAGCGCCCGGGCCATCGAGACGATCTGCTGCTGGGCCGCCGACAGGTCCCCCACCAGGCGTCCCGGTTCGATCTCGGGATGTCCAAGCCGCTTGAGGAGTTGAGTGGTCGATGCCCTGGCGGCCTTTCCGCGGACGACGAAGCCGGCCGCCGTGGGTTCATGGCCGAGGTGGACGTTCTCGGCCACCGACAGGTGCTCCACCAGGTCGAGTTCCTGGTAGATGGTGGCGATTCCGAGGCGCATCGCGGCGATCGGCGAGCGGAGGGTGACCTCCTCGCCGCGCCAGCGGATGGTGCCGGTGTCGGGCTGGTGGGCGCCGGCCAGGACCTTGATGAGGGTGGACTTGCCGGCGCCGTTCTGGCCGAGCAGACAGTGCACTTCACCGGCCTGGACGTCGAGGTCGACGCCGTCGAGGGCGCGGACTCCGGGGAACGACTTGGTGATGCCGTTCATGCTGAGCAGCGGTGGTTCTGGTGCCATGAGGTCCCCTTGGCGGGCGTGCGGGCCGGTTTCAGGGCAGGGCGAAGCAGGGCGCGGTGCTGGTACAGCCGTACTGAACTGAGTGCTTACGCGGGTGAGAACAGGTGGTCGCTGATGAGCCGGGCCGCGCCGATGACGCCGGCGGTGGGGCCCAACTCGCCCAGGACGATGGGGAGGTTGCCGGTCGCCAGGGGCAGCGACTGGCGGTAGACCTGGGTGCGGATCGCGGCGAGCAGGTTGTGGCCGAGGCCGGTCACCCCGCCGCCGATCACCACCAGGCCGGGGTTGAAGAAGCTGACGAGTCCGGCGATGACCTGGCCGACGTGGTTGCCGCCCTCGCGGATCAGGTCGAGTGCGGTGGCGTCGCCGGCGGCGGCCGCGGCGGCGACGTCTACGGCGGTCAGGGTGCCGTTCGCCTCCAGCCGCGAGGCGAGTTCCTCCGACCGCCCCGCCTGGGCCGCCTCCACGGCGTCCCGGGCCAGGGCCGCCCCGCTGAAGTGGGCCTCCAGGCAGCCCCGGTTGCCGCAGGCGCAGGGACGGCCGTCGGGCACGGCCTGGATGTGCCCGATGTCGCCCGCGCTGCCGGTGACACCGCGGTGGACGTCACCGCCGGCGACGATGCCGCAGCCGATGCCGGTGCCGATCTTGACGCAGAGGAAGTCGCCCACGGAGCGTGCGACGCCCGCGTGCTGCTCCCCCATCGCCATGAGGTTCACGTCGTTGTCGACCATGACCGGGCAGCCCAGTTCCTGGCTGAGGGCCTCCCGCACCGGGAAGCCGTCCCAGCCCGGCATGATCGGCGGGGCCACCGGGACGCCCTCGGGGAAGCGGACCGGTCCGGGGACGCCGATGCCGGCGCCGTCGAATCCTTCCGCGAGCCCGGAGGCCTTCAACTTCGCGGCCATGGACAGGACTTGCTCGAAGACCGCGACCGGGCCCTCGCGTACGTCCATGGGCTGGTTGAGGTGGCCGAGGATCTCCAGTTCGGCGTTGGTGACGGCGACGTCGACCGAGGTCGCGCCGATGTCGACGCCGAAGAAGCGCAGCCCGGGGTTGAGCCGGATGTTGTGGGAGCGCCGGCCACCGCGCGAGGCGGCGAGTCCGTCGGCCACGACCAGGCCCGTCTCCAGCAGGCGGTCCACCTCCACGGCCAGCTTGGACCGTGAGAGGTCGATCCGATCGCCCAACTGAGCCCGGGAGTTGGGCCCTGCGTCGCGCAGCAGCCGGAGCAGCTTGGCCTGATGGGCGTTCGCGGGTCGTGCCGTCATGCGTCTCACGAGCCCCTCCCCGCCTCAATCGGCCTGAGCGCGCCGGGTTTCGGCCACTTCCGTGACCTGCTTTCGAGGGGAACGTAGCAGCGGCTGCCGAAGGTGGGAAGAACTTGAGCAGAGATTGCCGTCAACTTTCTCCACTCACAGGACAAAGACGAGAGCGTGCGAGGTCGCGGACGGCAGTCTCCGTCTCGGTCCCGGTTCAGAGAGGGCCCGCAGGCCGCATGAACCCGTAGGCCGCACTAACCCATAGGCCGCATGAACCCGTAGGCCGCACAGCCTCCGGCCGCCGCACAGCCGCCCCCCGGCAACGCCGCGCTCAGGACTTGGCGCGCGCGTGATACGACCGTCGCGTGTGCTCCGTGTGCTCCCGCATGAGCTGGGTGGCCCGCTGTTCGTCGCGGGCGGTGATCGCGGCGATCATGCCGCGGTGCTCGATCCAGGACTGGTGGCCGCGCTGGCGGGCGACCGGCGTGTAGTACCAGCGGACACGGCGGTCGACCTGGGCCGCGAGTTCCGCGAGGACCGCGTTGCCCGCCAGCTCCATGATCTTCGCGTGGAAGCGGGCGTTGAGGGCGACGGCGGCGTCCACGTCATCGGCGGCGACGGCCTTCTCGCCCTCGGCGCACAGTTCCTCCAGGGCCTTGATGCCGGCGGTGTCGGCGTGGGCGGCGGCGAGCCGGGCGGCCTCGGCCTCCAGCAGGGTGCGGACGGTGAGGAGCTGGTCGGCCTCCGCCTCCGTCGGCTCGTGCACGAACGCGCCCTGCGCGGGCCGCAGATCGACCCAGCCCTCGGTGTTCAGCCGCTGCAGCGCCTCGCGCACCGGCTGGCGTGACACGCCGAGGTGACCTGCCAGCTCGCTCTCGACCAGGTGCTGGCCGGGCTGGAGGGCGCGGGTGGTGATGAGTTCCAGCAGCGCCTCGTAGACACGGTCGCGCAGCGGGCCGGGCCGTTCGAGCTTGGGCACCGCACCCTGCGGCAGTCCTGTCGACAACATCGGTTCCCCTCCTGGGCGAACGCCGGGCGACTGCGTCCCGTAGCGGGCCGTCACTGAAAGCCAGTATCAATTGTCTTTCGTCTACAGTCTACGGCGCACAAAGGCCAGGGGGCCGGGGAGTTGGCCACGTCACACGCGGGTCGTCGCACAGCGTCAGGGACAGCGCACGACCTGGCCCGCATACGACAGGTTCCCGCCGAACCCGAACAGCAGCACCGGGTCCCCGGTCGAGATCCGCCCCTGCTCCACCAGCTTGGACAGCGCCAGCGGAATGCTCGCCGCCGAGGTGTTCCCCGACTCGGCGACATCCCGCGCGACCACGGCGTTGACCGCGCCGATCTTGAGGGCGAGGGGCTCGATGATGCGCAGGTTGGCCTGGTGCAGCACGACCCCGGCGAGGTCCTCGGGTGCGAGGCCCGCGCGCTCGCAGGCCCGGCGGGCGATGGCCGGGAGCTGCGTCGTCGCCCAGCGGTAGACGCTCTGCCCCTCCTGCGCGAACCGCGCCGGCTGCCCCTCGATGCGCACCGCGTGCCCCATCTCGGGCACCGAACCCCACAGCACCGGCCCGATGCGGGCCTCCTCGGCCGCCTCCACGACGGCGGCGCCGGCCCCGTCGCCGACCAGCACACAGGTCGTACGGTCGCTCCAGTCCGTCACGTCGGACATCTTGTCGGCGCCGATCACCAGCGCCCGGGCCGCGGCCCCCGCCCGCACGGCGTGGTCGGCGGTGGCCAGGGCATGGGTGAAGCCGGCGCACACGACGTTGACGTCCATCGCGGCGGGCGAGGGGATGCCGAGCCGGGCCGCGACGCGTGCGGCCATGTTGGGGGAGCGGTCGATGGCGGTGGAGGTGGCGACCAGGACCAGGTCGATGTCGCCGGGCGCGAGGCCGGCCGCCGCGAGCGCCTTGGCGGCAGCGTGCGCGGCGAGCTCGTCGACCGGTTCGTCGGGCCCGGCGATGTGGCGCGTACGGATGCCCACCCGGGATGTGATCCACTCGTCACTGGTGTCGACCATGCCCGCGAGGTCCTCGTTGGTGAGTACCTTCGCGGGCTGATAGTGGCCGACTGCGGCGATGCGCGAGCCGTTCATCGATGGTGATCCCCTCGGGCCTCGGGTAGCGGGATTCACCAGTCTGATCAGTGACTCACGGGTACGGCGGCACGTGATGCCACAGGAATCGGGCGCCCGTATTGTCAGCTTCCATCAGCCCCTCGGACGCCCGGACAACTCCCGAACACCTACCCGGTGAACAGCTGCGTCGCCTTTTGTACGAGTTCGTAGAGCCCGTAGGCGAGCGGAACCCCCACCCACACCCAGGCGAAGGCGATCAGCCCACGCCGGCGAGGCGGACTGCTACTGCTGTCGCTGGACATCGGCGGCCTCCTTCTCCTGCTGCGCGTTCGACGCCGGGGCGGGAACGTGATGGCGCGGATGGACGGGCCGGACGAGTTCGTTGGCGACGAACCCGATGACGAGCAGCCCGATCATGATGAACAGGGACATGGTGTACAGGGACGATCCGTCCTTGCCGGCCTCCTCCTGCCGGTCGGCGATCCAGTTCACGATCAGCGGCCCGAGGACGCCGGCCGTGGACCAGGCGGTGAGCAGCCGGCCATGGATGGCGCCCACCTGGTAGGTGCCGAAGAGGTCCTTCAGATAGGCGGGGATGGTCGCGAAGCCGCCGCCGTAGAAGGACAGGATCACCAGCGCGCACAGGATGAACAGCGGCTTGGAGGAGTCACCGGCCAGCGCGATGAGCCCGTACATCAGCGCGCCCACCCCCAGGTACACCCGGTAGATGTTCTTGCGTCCGATCAGGTCGGAGGTCGACGACCAGGCGATGCGGCCCGCCATGTTGGCGGCGGACAGCAGGGCGACGAAGCCGGCCGCGGCCGAGGCCGACACCGTTGTCGAGGTGTTCGCGAAGAAGTCCGTGATCATCGGCGCGGCCTTCTCCAGGATGCCGATGCCGGCGGTCACGTTCATGCAGAGCACGATCCACAGACACCAGAACTGCGGGGTGCGCACGGCGCTGCGGGCGGAGACCTGCGGCCCGTCGAAGGCGCCGGGCCCCTCGCCGACGGGCTTCTCGGTGCGCGGCACGCGGACCAGCAGCACGCCGAGCAGCATGAAGACGGCGTACGACAGCCCGTGCACCAGGAACGCCATCGCGATCCCGGAGCTGTCGCTGCCGAACGACTCCAGCATCTGCGCCGACCAGGGCGAGGCGATCAGCGCGCCGCCGCCGAAGCCCATGATGGCGATGCCGGTGGCCATGCCGGGCCGGTCCGGGAACCACTTGATCAGAGTGGAGACCGGCGAGATGTAGCCGATGCCAAGGCCGATGCCGCCGACGAAGCCGTAGCCGAGGACGATCAGCCAGTACTGCTCGGTGGCCGCGCCGAGGGCGGAGAGCAGGAAGCCGGACGAGAAGCAGACCAGGGCGACGGTCATCGCCCAGCGCGGGCCGTTGCGCTCCACCAGCGTGCCGCCGAACGCGGCCGACAGCCCGAGCATGACGATGCCGAGTTGGAAGGGCAGCGCGCTCTGCGTGCCGCTGAGGCCGAGTGCGGATTCGAGCGGGGGCTTGAACACGCTCCACGCGTAGGCCTGGCCGATGGACAGATGGACCGAGAGTGCGGCGGGGGGAACCAGCCAGCGGCTCCATCCCGCGGGTGCGAGCGGTGGACTCATGATCCCGAACGGTAGGGATGACCAAGGAAGTTGAGAAGGCGGCGCGTCGACCGTATGCGGTGAGCGGTATGCAGGGCGCGACGAACGGTCGAACGCCGTGCGCGAACCCTTGCTGACCCCTCATCCATACTGTAGACAATATTCCGTCGACAGGATTCGGCCGCCTTGCGGCCGGTCCGACAACTTCCCAGCCACCTCCGCGGTACTCCCTCGACCGAACGGAGCGTTCCGAAGTGAAAGTCGCAGTCCTCGGCGCCGGTGCCATCGGCGCCTACGTCGGAGCCGCGCTCCATCGCGCCGGCGCCGACGTGCACCTGATCGCCCGTGGACCGCATCTGGCGGCCATGAGGCAGCACGGAGTGCGGGTGCTCAGTCCGCGCGGCGACTTCACCGCCCGCGCCCACGCCACCGACGACCCGGCCCAAGTCGGCCCGGTCGACTACGTCTTCCTGGGCCTGAAGGCCAACTCGTACGCGGCGTGCGGGCCGCTGATCGAGCCCCTTCTGCACGATCGCACCGCGGTCGTGGCCGCCCAGAACGGCATCCCCTGGTGGTACTTCCACCGGCACGGCGGCCCGCACGACGGCCACCGCGTCGAGAGCGTGGACCCCGACGGCGCGGTCAGCGCGGTGCTCGCGCCCGAACGGGCCGTCGGCTGCGTCGTCTACGCCGCGACCGAGCTCGAAGGCCCGGGTGTCGTACGGCACTTGGAAGGCACCCGGTTCTCCATCGGCGAGCCCGACCGCAGTGTGTCCAAGCGCTGCCTGGACCTCAGCGAGGCCATGATCGCCGGTGGCCTGAAATGCCCGGTCGAACCCGACCTGCGCAATGACATCTGGCTCAAGCTGCTCGGCAACATCTCCTTCAACCCGATCAGCGCACTGGCCCGCGCCACCATGCGGCAGATGTGCCTGCACGGCGGCACCCGCAAGGTCATCGAGATCATGATGACCGAGACGCTCACGGTCGCCGAGGCCCTCGGCTGCCGGGTCGGCGTCTCCATCGAGCGCCGGCTCGCGGGCGCCGAGCGGGTCGGCGACCACCGCACCTCCACGCTCCAGGACCTGGAGCGCGGCAAGCCGCTCGAACTCGACGTCCTCCTCGCGGCGGTCGTCGAGCTGGCGGAGATCACCGGCGTCCAGGTGCCCACCCTGCGCACCGTGCACGCCATCTCGGACCTGCTCGCGCTGAGGAGCGCCGCATGAGGAAACGGCAACCGAAGAACTACACCCGGCTGACGCACCCGCTCGTACGGGACTCCCGCGACGAGCCCTTCCGGCAGGCGAGTTGGGAGGAGGCCCTGGACCGCGCCGCCCGCGGCATCGAGCGCAACCGCGGCGCCTTCGGCATGTTCTCCTGCGCCCGCGCCACCAACGAGATGAACTACGTGGCGCAGAAGTTCGCCCGCGTCGTCATGGGCACCAACAACGTCGACTCCTGCAACCGCACCTGCCACGCGCCCAGCGTGGCAGGCCTGTCGGCGGCCTTCGGCTCGGGCGGCGGCACCTCCTCGTACGAGGAGATCGAGCACACCGACGTCATCGTGATGTGGGGCTCCAACGCCCGCTTCGCGCACCCGATCTTCTTCCAGCACGTGCTCAAGGGCATCAGGAACGGCGCCCGCATGTACGCGGTCGATCCGCGCCGCACCTCCACCGCCGAGTGGGCGGAGAGCTGGCTCGGCCTCAACGTCGGCACCGACATCCCGATGGCGCACGCGATCGGCCGCGAGATCATCCACGCGGGCCTGGCGAACGAGGCGTTCATCGAGCGGGCGACCAGCGGCTTCGAGGAGTACCAGGCGCTGGTCGAGCCGTGGACGCCGTCGCTGGCCGAGAAGGTGACGGGCGTGCCGGCCGCCGCCATCAAGGAGCTGGCGCACGCCTACGCCCGCGCCGAGCGCGCCCAGCTCTGCTGGACCCTCGGCATCACCGAGCACCACAACGGCACCGACAACGTCCGCGCGCTGATCAACCTCTCCCTGCTGACCGGCCACGTCGGCCGCTACGGCAGCGGGCTGCAGCCGCTGCGCGGCCAGAACAACGTCCAGGGCGGCGGCGACATGGGCGCGATCCCCAACCGCCTCCCCGGCTTCCAGGACATCCTCGACCCCGACACCCGACTGAAGTTCGAGTCGGCCTGGGACACCGTGATCCAGCCGCACTACGGCCTCAACCTCACCCAGATGTTCGAGGCGATGGAGGAGGGCACGCTCAAGGCCGTCTACTGCATCGGCGAGAACCCGGCGCAGTCGGAGGCGGACAGCGAGCAGGCCGTACGGCGCATGCGGCAGCTCGACTTCCTCGTCGTCCAGGACATCTTCCTGACGAGGACGGCCGAGCTGGCGGACGTCATCCTCCCCGCGACCGCCGGGTGGGCCGAGACCGAGGGCACCACCACCAACAGCGAGCGCCGGGTCCAGCGGGTGCGCCGGGCCGTCACCGCGCCCGGCGAGGCGCGCGAGGACATCGACATCATCTGCGAGCTGGCGGCACTGCTCGGCCACGAGTGGAAGTACACGGACGCCGAAGCCGTGTGGAACGAGCTGCGCTCGGTCTCCCCGGACCACTACGGGATGACGTACGAACGACTGGAGGAGCACCAGGGCATCCAGTGGCCGTGCCCGAGCACCGAACAGCTCGAACCGACCTATCTGCACGGCCGGTTGTGGGAGGCGGACCCGGCGCGGCGCGGCATGCCGGCGCCGTTCGGGATCGTCCAGCACGATCCGCCGGTCGACCTCACCGACGAGGAGTACCCCCTCCGGCTCACCACCGGGCGGCGGCTCGACTCGTACAACACCGGGGTGCAGAGCGGGAGTTTCGCCTCCCCGCTGCGGCGCGGCGAGTACGTCGAGCTCAGCCCGGAGGACGCCGAGCGGTACGGGGTCGTCGTCGGCGAGGAGGTCCAGGTGACCTCGCGGCGCGGTGCGGTGGTGGCGCCGGTGTGGGTCGACACGGCGCTGCGGCCCGGGCTCGCCTTCATGACCATGCACTTTCCCGACGAGGTGGACACCAACCAGCTCACCATCGAGGCGAACTGCCCGATCGCGGGCACGGCGGAGTTCAAGGCGTCGGCGATCCGGATCGAGAAGCTCCCCGTCGCGACCATCGTGAGGTGACGTAAGTGGACCTGCACTTCGGCGACAGCAAGCCGACGGACGACGAACGGGCGGCCGTCGACGCCCTGTTGGGCCCCCCGGAGTCCTCCTGGGAGGGCGCCGCCCGCGATGAGATGCGGGCCGCGGACCTCAGGTGGGCGCGCGGCGGACGCGAGGCCCGGGACCGCCGCGACCTGCTGTTGCCGGGGCTGCACGCCATCAACGACCGGATCGGCTGGATCAGCGAGGGCGCCCTCGACTACCTGTGCCGGCGGCTGACGGTGCCGCCGTCGGAGGCGTACGGCGTCGCCACCTTCTACGCCATGTTCTCGGTCAAGCCGCGTCCGGCGACGGTGCTGCACGTCTGCACCGACCTGGCGTGCGCCGCTGCGGGGGCGTCCGAGCTGTGCGCCGGGATCGAGTCGGCTCTCGGTCCCGGTGTCCATGTCGAGCGCAGCCCCTGTCTGGGCCTGTGCGAACGGGCTCCGGCCGCGCTCGCCATCAAGGCCGGGGATCCGGTGCGTACGGCGGTCTCGGCGCCGGCGACCGTGCACGACGCCGTCCTCGCCGCGAGCGCGCCGGACTCGGCGCCCGAGGAGCCGCCGGCGGCGCTGGCGGTGCCGCAGGCCGGGGACCCGTCGCTGGTGCTGCTGCGCCGGGTCGGTGTCGTGGACCCTTCGAGCCTCGACGACTACCGCGCCCACGGCGGCTACACCGCGCTGCGCCGGGCCTTCGAGCTCGGTCCCGCCGGAGTCATCCGTGAGGTCACCGACTCCGGCCTGGTCGGGCGCGGCGGCGCCGCCTTCCCCACCGGCCGCAAGTGGCAGGCCACGGCGTCCCAGCCCGACCACCCGCACTACCTCGTCTGCAACGCCGACGAATCGGAGCCGGGCACCTTCAAGGACCGCGTGATCATGGAGGGCGACCCGTACGCGCTGATCGAGGCGATGACGATCGCGGCGTATGCGACGGGCGCCCACAAGGGCCATCTGTATCTGCGCGGCGAGTACCCGCGGGCGCTGGCCCGTCTGGAGCACGCCATCGCGCAGGCACGCGCGCGCGGGCTGCTCGGGGACGACGTCCTCGGGCAGGGATACGCCTTCGACATCGAGATCAGGCGAGGTGCGGGGGCGTACATCTGCGGCGAGGAGACGGCCCTGTTCAACTCCATCGAGGGCTACCGGGGCGAGCCGCGCTCGAAGCCGCCGTTCCCGGTGGAGAAGGGGCTGTTCGGCAAGCCGACGGTCGAGAACAACGTCGAGACGCTGGTCAATGTGCTGCCCATCCTGACCATGGGCGCCCCGGCGTACGCGGCGATCGGGACCGAGCGGTCCACCGGGCCGAAGCTGTTCTGCGTGTCCGGCAGTGTGGCGCGGCCCGGGATCTACGAGCTGCCGTTCGGCGCGACGCTGGGCGAACTGCTGGAGCTGGCCGGGGTCCGTAACGGGCTGCGGGCGGTGCTGCTGGGCGGGGCGGCCGGCGGCTTCGTACGGCCGGACGAGCTCGGCATCCCGCTGACCTTCGAGGGCACGCGCGAGGCAGGCACCACGCTCGGCTCGGGTGTGGTCATGGCCTTCGACGACACCGTCCCGCTGCCGCGGCTGCTGCTGCGCATCGCCGAGTTCTTCCGGGACGAGTCCTGCGGGCAGTGCGTGCCGTGCCGGGTCGGGACCGTACGGCAGGAGGAGGCGCTGCACCGGATCGCCGAGCGCACGGGTGCGGCGGCCGCCGATGACATCGCCCTGCTCAGGGAGGTCGGCCGCGCGATGCGGGACGCCTCGATCTGCGGTCTGGGGCAGACCGCGTGGAACGCCGTGGAATCCGCCATCGACCGACTGGGGGCGTACGAATGACCGTGGTACCGCTGGGGATCCCGCGCCGGCTGCTGGAGTTCACGATCGACGGGGAGCCCGTGCGCACGACGGAGGGCGCCACGATCCTGGACGCCTGCCGGGCGGCGGGGAAGGACATCCCGACCCTGTGCGAAGGGGACACGCTCAGGCCGAAGAACGCCTGCCGGGTGTGCGTGGTGGAGGTCGAGGGGTCGCGCACGCTCGTCCCCGCCTGCTCGCGCAAGGCCGAGGCCGGCATGGAGGTGCGGACCGGCACCGAGCGGGCGCGGCACAGCCGGAAGGTCGTGCTGGAGCTGCTGGCGTCGTCGGTGGATCTGTCGACGACACCACGCGTGGCCGAGTGGATCAAGGAGTACGAGGCGAAGCCGGACCGGTTCGGCCCGGACGCGGCGCGGCTCAACGAGGAGCCGAAGATCGACAACGAGCTGTACGTACGGGACTACGACAAGTGCATCCTCTGTTACAAGTGCGTGGACGCATGTGGGGACCAGTGGCAGAACAGCTTCGCGATCTCCGTGGCCGGGCGCGGGTTCGACGCGCGGATCGCGGTGGAGCACGACGCGCCGCTGACCGACTCGGCGTGCGTGTACTGCGGGAACTGCATCGAGGTGTGCCCGACGGGGGCCCTGTCCTTCAAGTCCGAGTTCGACATGCGGGCGGCGGGTACCTGGGACGAGAGCAGGCAGACCGAGACGACGACCGTGTGCGCGTACTGCGGTGTGGGCTGCAATCTCACACTTCACGTGCAGGACAATGAGATCGTCAAGGTCACCTCGCCGCACGACAACCCGGTGACCCACGGCAACCTCTGCATCAAGGGCCGCTTCGGCTACCAGCACGTACAGAACCGGGACTGAGACACGACATGGGACGAGTCACGGAACGACGCAAGGTGATCCGGATCCGGGACGGGGCGGTCTCCACCCGGCCGGACACCCTCGTCGCCGAGGAACCGCTGGAGATCCGGCTGAACGGCAAGCCGCTGGCGATCACGATGCGCACGCCGGGTGACGACTTCGCGCTGGCGGCGGGGTTCCTGGTGAGCGAGGGGGTTCTGGGAGGGGCGCAGGACCTTCAGAACATCGTCTATTGCGCGGGCGCCACGGTGGACGGCTCGAACACCTACAACGTGGTGGACGTGAAGACCGCGCCGGGCGTGACCGTCCCCGACATCACCCTCGAGCGGAACGTGTACACGACGTCGTCCTGTGGCCTGTGCGGCAAGGCGTCACTCGATGCCGTCCGTACGACGGCCCGCTGGCCCATAGCCGACACTCCCCCGGTCCGGGTCGACCCAGAACTGCTCGCGAGCCTCCCCGACCGGCTGCGCGCGGCCCAGCGGGTCTTCGACCGGACCGGGGGCCTGCACGCGGCGGCCCTGTTCACCGAGGACGGTGAGCTGCTGGACATACGGGAGGACGTGGGCCGGCACAACGCGGTCGACAAGCTGGTCGGCCGCGCCCTGCAGAACGGCGACCTGCCGCTGTCCCGGACGCTCCTGCTGGTCTCGGGGCGGGCCAGCTTCGAGCTGGCGCAGAAGGCGGTGATGGCGGGGATCCCGGTGCTCGCGGCGGTCTCGGCGCCGTCCTCGCTGGCGGTGGATCTCGCCGCGGAGACCGGGCTGACGCTGGTGGGCTTCCTGCGCGGCAGCTCCATGAACGTGTACGCGGGCGAACACCGGCTCGCTCTGCGGACCGCGGCCGCCCAGGCCTGACCGGCTCCCCGCGACACGGCGGCGGGGCCCCGACCGGCGGGGAGCGCCCCCTGCGCCGTGCTGGGGCCCCGCTGTTTGATGGTTCGGTCGCCTGCGGGGCGCCACATGCCGGTGTCGAGAGCCCGATCGTGCTCGGCGCTTCGCGCCTCCGCGCGTTCGGGCTCTCGACACCGGCGCGCCCCTCCGGCTCCCTCACGGCCGGCGCGTCGGCCCGGTGGCTGTCGGTGGGCCGTTGCTCGGCGTCGGTGTGGGCTGGTTGGCTGTTCAGCCGGGGGTGAGGGTCAGGTTTGCCGCCTCCACCACCGACCCCAGCCTCGGGAAGTCCAGGCGGACCGACGCGTCGTGTTCCGCCGCCGTGAACGCTGTCATCGCGTCCTGCACGAAGACCAGGTCGTAGCCGAGGTCGCCGGCCGCGCGGGCCGTGGACTCGACGCCCAGGTTGGTGGCGATGCCGCCGAACACCAGGGTGGTGACGCCGCGTTCGCGGAGGCGGTCGTCCAGGCCCGTGCCATGGAAGCCGCCGATGGTCCGCTTCACGATCTCGACGTCGCCGTCCTTCAGCAGTCCTGCCACCAGGCCGCTGCCCGGCGGTTGCTCGGCGACGCCGGGGCGTTCGACGCGGACGAGGACGACGGTGGCGCCGACGGAGCGGAAGGTCGCCGCCAACTCCTCGCAGGTCGCGAGGACTTCGGTTCCCTTACGGGGCTCCAGGGGCAGCGCGACGATGCGGTCCATGAGATCGACTAGCACGAGGGCGGTGCGTGCGGCTTCGAGCACGAGAGGTGCGGTCATGACGGAACGTTATCCGTCATCAGCTCTGCGTACCGGAAATCCGGATCAACAGGTCCATGAATCGGTCGCGTTCAGCGGGCGAGAGGGGTGCGAGGAGTTCGTCGTTGGCCGCTCGGGCCGCCTTCTCGCAGCGCTTGAGCAGACGCGCACCCTCGTCCGTGAGGGAGACGGCGTTCTTGCGGCGGTCGACGGGGTCCGGCTCGCGCACGACGAGACCGGCCGACTGCAGGTCGTTGAGGATCCCGACCAGGTCCTTGGGGTCGAGCCGCACGCTGCGGCCGAGGGTCGCCTGCGCGACGGGGGCGAGGTCGCGGACGGCGGAGAGGACGACGTGGTGCCACATCTTCATACCCTCCGCCGCGAGCGCCTCGGCCACCAGCGCCCGCCCCCGGGCCGCCGCACGGCCGAGCAGCCAACTGGGGAGGGAGCGGATGGCGGGGAGGGGGGCTTCGGACATGGCGGCAGCCTATCGGAATTCATTGGACTCACCAACGATTACTCCGATAGCGTCGGCGACGCTGAAAACGTTGGCCTTCCCAATGACTTCTGGAGGTGCGATGCGCCGCGTCCGCTACGAATCCACCGGCGGCCCCCTGTTCCTGGAGGAGGCCGCCATCCCCGAACCCGGCCCCGGCGAGCTCCTCGTCCGCTGCGAGGCCATCGGCGTGACGCTCCCCGTCGTCCGCAAGGTCACCGAGGCCGCCGAGCCCGTCCCGCTGGGCGGCGAGATCGCCGGCGAGGTCGCGGCCGTCGGCGCCGGGGTCGGCCGGTTCGGTTGCCCTGGTGCGCAGCGGCCTGGTCGCGATCGGAGCCCTGGAGGCCGCCCGGCCCCGGAAGGGGGAGGCGGCGCTGGCCACCGCCGCGGCGAGCGGGGTCGGGCATCTTGCCGTACAGCTTGCGCGGGTGCGGGGCGCGGGGCGGGTCGTGGGTGCCGTGTCCGATGCGGGCAAGGCGGGCTTCGTGCGCTCCTCGGGGTCGACGACGTGGTCCTCTACGGGGAGGGGAGCTGGGGGGGAGCCCGTCGACTACGTCCTCGACGCGGTCGGGGGCGACATGCTGAGCCCCGCCCTCGCGTCGCTCACGCCGGGCGGGCGGCTCGTGGCATACAGTTCGGGCGGCAGGACAATTCAGGCATACGACCTTCTAATAGGCGCCAAGTCCGTCATCGGGTTCCAGATGGCCCGGATCGCTCGCGGCGAGCCGGAGTTGTACGAACGATGGCGGCGGGAGCTGTGGGAGCTGTTCGAGGAGGGGGCCGTGAAGCCCGCCGTACATGGCGAGTTCGCGCTGGAGGAGGCGGCACGGGCGCACGCGGCGATCGAGTCTCGGGGCAACAGAGGGAAAGTGGTACTCCATCCGTGATGTGACACGTGCACGGTTCTTGTGATGTGTGCGATAGCCCAATTAACGTCTGTGATGCGTACTTTGGACGTGGGATGTCCGAATGTTCAGATGCCTGGACGCATGACCAGACGATGAAGGGCGGGCCGCACCATGCCTTCAAGAGTTCGCGCACGTCTCAGAGCTGCCCTCGTCACGGCCGTCGCCCTCTCGGCGACGGCCGCGGCGTTAAGTCCCGCGGAGTCCCAACCGGCCAGGACGGCGCCGGTGTTCGAGCAACAGGTTCTGTTCAGGGCGTCCCAGGACCCCGGGTACGCCTGCTTCCGCATTCCCGCGATCGTGAAGACCAAGGACGGCACGCTGCTGGCGTTCGCCGAGGGGCGGGTGCTCAACTGCGGGGACGCCGCCGACATCGACATCGTGCTCAAGCGGTCCACCGACGGCGGGCGTACGTGGGGGCCGCTCCAGGTCGTCAACGAGGGCGGCGGCGACACGCACGGCAACCCGGCGCCCATCGTGGACCGCGAGAGCGGCCGCATCCTGCTGGCGGAGACGTACAACACGGGGCGTACGGACAGCCGCAGTTGCTCCGTGCCGTGTGATCGCACACCGCATCTGCAGTACAGCGACGACGACGGCCGGACCTGGTCCCGGCCCCGCGATCTGAGCGACTCGATACTGCCCGCGAACTGGAACTCCTGGTACGCCACCGGCCCCGTGCACGGCATCCAGCTCACCAAGGGCAAGCACGCCGGACGTCTGGTCTTCGGCGTCAACACCGAGACCTGGGACGGCAGTCGGGTCACCGCCAACCACGCCGCCCTCATCGTCAGCGACGACGGCGGTGACAACTGGCGGATCGGCGCGACCGACTCCTGGCCCATCTCCGCCGCCGACGGCACCTTCCGGCAGAAGCCGTCCGAGGTGACCCTCACCGAGCGCACGGACGGCACGATCCTCATCAGCGGCCGGGAGCAGGACGGCACCGACCTCGGGCACCGCGCGCAGACGTACAGCAACGACGGCGGCGACAGCTTCACCGAGCCGTTCCGCGACCTCCCGGACCTCTACACGCCCCAGGTGCAGGGCGCCACGCTCCGCCTGGGCAACCGCATCCTGCTGTCCGCCCCGGGCGACCCGGACCGGCGCCGGACGATGATGATCCGCAGCTCCTACGACGGCGGCGCCACCTGGGACAGCGTGGACCGCGGCAAGGTCGTCACCACCGACTGGTCCGGGTACTCCGACATGGTGGACATCGACGCGTCCACGGTGGGGCTGATGTACGAGGGCGGCGCGGTCGACGCGCGGGACGAGATCCGCTTCGCCCGGTTCAACGAGGACTGGCTCGGGCCTCGGCGCGGCCCCGACCCGACCACCCCCGACCTCGCCATCGGCGCACCCCGCGCGACCGTGCTCGGCCGTCCCGAGGTGCGGGACGGCGTGCTCGGCAACGCCCTGGAGTTCGACGGGGACGACGACGCCGTACGGCTGCCGTACCGGACCAGCCTGCCGCTCGGGACCCGTGAGTTCACCGTGTCGCTGTTCTTCCGGTACTCCGCCACCCGAGGTGAGCAGCCGTTCTTGTGGATGGGCGGGATCGGCGGCAGTCAGCCCCAGGTCTGGCTGCGCGGCGAGCCGGACAACGACCGGGTGCGCGGCCTGATCACCACTCGGGAGGGGTTCGGGACCGTGCATACGTCGTCCGTGTGGGCCGGCGGCGCGGCGAACGACGGCCAGTGGCATCACCTCGTCCTGCGGCGCGGCGGCGGGCGGCTGACGCTGTTCCTCGACGGCCGGGCGGTCAGCACCATGGACGTGCCCGGGCCGGTCAGCCGGAACTCGCCGTTCGGCGTGCACGTCGGGCAGCGCATGGACAGCCGGGCCTTCCTCACCGGCGCGATCGACGACGTGCGCGTGTGGAACCGGGCGCTCGGCGACGAGGAGCTCACCGCCGCGGCGGTGCGGGCCGGCGCCGGCAAGAAGGTGAACACCCGCGACACCGTCCTGTGGCTGCCCATGGACCAAGTGGGCTGAGGCCACTAACGTCCCGGGCGTGCCCGACGACGCACAGGGGGTGTTTTGAAAGGCCCGTGCGGTGCCCGCGGTGTTCGGTGCGTGCTCTCGGCGTGCCGGGCGAAGGCCCTCGTAGCGGAGCTACTTGGGCCTTCGCCCGGTGCGGCGAGGGTGCGTGCCGGGCGCCGCGGGTGCTGTGCGGGCCTTTCAAAACACCCCCTGGCACGGCAGCGCACGGGAACCGGTCTGGGACTTCTGCTGGCCCTGGTTCTCGCGGCCGTGCTGCTCACCGCCCTCCCGGACGACGGCGAACGGGAGGGCGGCGGCGCGTGCGTGCCTCGTTCGGTGGCGTCCTGGTCGGCGGACAAGGACCTCACGGGCGAGTTCGCCCGCTATGGCGATGACCCCTCCCGCGCGGACGACTGGACCGGCGGTGACGGCACGCACTCGGTGCGGCTGCCGGACGGCCGGGTGCTGTGGCTGTTCTCGGACACCTACCTGGGCCGGGTGCACGCCCCGCCCAACCCGTTCGGCGAGTCCTACACCTGGCGGGAGGCGTCCGCCCCGCTGGTGCGCAACTCGGCGGTCGTCATGCGCGACGGGCGCCTGGAGCGCACGCTGCCCGCCCCGCTCTTTGCGAACCCCGCCCCGAACCAGTGGCGCTGGCCGGTCGCGGCCCGCGTCGAGCCCCGCTCCCCCGGTTCGTCGGAGCAGGTGCTGCGGGTGCTGCTGTGGGTGCGCACGGCCGGGCAGGCGCCCTGGATCTACGGGGTGCCGACCGCGACCGAGGTCGCCACGCTCTCGCTGCCCGAGCTGCGGGTCGAGTCGGTGGTGAAGGTCCTCGACCAGCAGCTCGTGCCGGACCCGTCGCGGCGGGTGCTGTTCGGCACGACGCTGGTCGAGGAGGACGGCTGGACGTACGTCTTCGGCGGCGACGACGGCCAGGCGACCTCCCGGCCGGTCTCGCACGCGTACGTCGCGCGCGTGCCCGAGGGCGGGCTCGCCGAGCCGGGTGCCTGGCAGTACTGGAACGGGTCGGAGTGGGGGAAGCCCGGTGCCCGGTTGCCTCCGGTGCTGGGGGACGGGCAGCGCACGGGGGTGGGCAGCGCGTTCTCGGTGGCGCGGGTGAGCGGGACGTACGTGCTGTTCACGATGGCCGCCGGCAGCGCGGGGCTGACGACGGTGACCTCGTACTGGGCCTGCTCCCCCGCCGGCCCCTGGCACGGGCCGACGAAGGGCTTCAGCCCGTCGCTGCCGGCGGGCGGCCAGGTCGCCGCCTACAACCCGCAGGTGCACCCCGAGCTGAGCGGCGACGGGCGGCTGGTGCTCAGCTACGACGTCAACTGGCTGGACACCGGCGACGCGGCGGCGCAGCTCAGCCGGAACGTGTCCCTGTACCGACCGCGGTTCGTGACGCTGACGGCGGCGCCGGCACGGTGATCGTCTCCTGGGCGTCGTGGGAGCGGCGCTTGGCGATGACCGCGCACACCATGAGCTGCATCTGGTGGAAGAGCATCAGCGGCAGCACGGCCAGCGAGGCGTGCGCGCCGAACAGGACGCTCGCCATGGGCAGCCCGGCGGCGAGGGACTTCTTCGAGCCGGCGAACTGGATGGCGATGCGGTCCTCGCGGTTGAAGCGCAGCGCCTTGGCGCCGTACCAGGTCAGGGCGAGCATCACGGCCAGCAGCACCGCCTCGACGGCGAGCAGGCCGCCCAGCCGCAGCGGGCTCACCTGGTGCCAGATGCCCTGGACCATGCCCTCGCTGAACGCCGTGTAGACGACCAGCAGGATCGAGCCGCGGTCGACGAGCCCGAGGACCTTCTTGTGCCGGGCGACGAAGCCGCCGATCCAGCGGCGCAGCACCTGCCCGGCGACGAACGGCACCAGCAGTTGCAGCACGATCTTGACGAGCGAGTCGGCGGAGAAGCCGCCCGCGCTGCTGCCGAGCACGGCCGCCGCGAGGAGCGGGGTGATGACGATGCCGACCAGGGAGGAGAAGGAGCCTGCGCAGATCGCCGCGGGCACGTTGCCGCGGGCCATCGAGGTGAAGGCGATCGACGACTGGATGGTCGACGGGACGAGGGTGAGGAACAGCAGGCCCTGGTAGAGCGGGTGGGTCAGGATCACCGGGACGAGGCCGCGCGCCGCCAGGCCCAGCAGCGGGAAGGCGACGAAGGTGCAGGCCAGGACGGTGACATGGAGCCGCCAGTGCTTCAGCCCGTCCAGTGCCTCACGGGTGGACAGCCGGGCGCCGTAGAGGAAGAAGAGGAAGGCGATCGCGGCCGTGGAGGCACCGGACGCCACGTCGGAGGCCGTCCCGCGCGCCGGGAACAGGGCCGCGAGGCCCACGGTCCCGAGCAGCAGCAGGATGTACGGGTCGATGGGCATCCAACGCGGCCATTGCAGGCGTTTCACTGTGCTCCACTACGTCGCTTGCTTCGCTGAACTTCCGGGCTGAACTTCCGGTCGCGGACACGGACGTGCCCTCTCCATCGTCCTCCGGCGGTCAGCGATCGGGAATCCGGCATACCACTCTGACTGTCATCACGTTTCGCGATAACAGCGGGTAGCCTGATCGGCGTGTACGACCCCTCCCACCTCCGTACGTTCCTGGCGGTGGCCCAGACGCTGAGCTTCACGCAGGCCGCCAGACGGCTCGGCCTGCGCCAGTCGACCGTCAGCCAGCACGTGCGGCGCCTGGAGGACGCGACCGGGCGGCCGCTGTTCTCCCGGGACACCCACTCCGTGGAGCTGACCGAGGACGGCGAGGCGATGCTCGGCTTCGCGCGCCGGATCCTGGAGGTGCACGATCAGGCGGCGGCGTTCTTCACCGGCACCCGGCTGCGCGGCCGGCTCCGCTTCGGCGCGTCCGAGGACTTCGTCCTGACCCGGCTGCCGGAGATCCTGGAGGGCTTCCGCTACGACCATCCCGAGGTCGACCTGGAGCTGACGGTCGAGCTGTCCGGCACCCTGCACGAGCAGCTCGCCGCCGGAAAGCTGGATCTGGTGCTGGCCAAGCGGCGTCCGGAGGACCCTCGCGGGGAGCTGGTCTGGCACGACCGGCTGGTGTGGATCGGCGCGGAGCGGCTGCGCCTGGAGCCGGATCGTCCGGTGCCGCTGATCGTCTATCCGCCGCCGGGCATCACCAGGGCGCTGGCCCTGGAGGCGCTGGAGCGGCAGGGGCGCGAGTGGCGGATCGTGTGCACCAGCGGCAGCCTCAACGGGCTGATCGCCGCCGCGCGGGCCGGGCTCGGGGTGATGGCGCACTCACGGGGGCTGATTCCGCCGGGGCTGACGCGGGTGCCGGACCGGTCGGGGCTTCCCGAGTTGGGGCGGGTCGACTTCGTGCTGGTGCACGGGCGGCGGCGTACGGCCGCGCAAGGGGCGGCGGACGCGTTGGCGGCGGCGATTCTGGCGGGCGGGGACCGGTTGCACCGGCGTCAGCCGTGAAGAAGGCCGCAGTGACAGATTCGGCCACCCGGACGCTGACAGAAGAGGCGACGGCACAACACGGATGACATGATCGACGGGGTTCGAGCCGGGCCATCGGGTGTACAGATTCGGTGGAGATTACGGGCCCGAAACTTACTCAACGGTCAGTTTTCTGTCCGACCCTTCCCCATGTGAGCGCATTTTCCTTCACTGACCAGTGCAAACCTGAGCAGCAGTCGATTTTCGGCCCCCTCCCGTCCGAAAGAAGGGTGGGGTAGCTTTCACCGCGCTGTGCGGAGTGTCAGCCTAGGCATTCGGAGCGGGGAGCGGGGTTTGCGCGAGTTCACCAACCCTCCGTTGGCGTTGGCACCGCCGGTGGGCGGCCTGGCCGACGTCGTCTTCCAGCATGCCCAGGAGGACCCGTCGTACGTCGTCCTGGGCCGCAAGGACGAGGACGGGCACTGGCGGGACGTCACCGCCGCCGAGTTCCGTGACGAGGTCCTGACCCTGGCCAAGGGCCTGCTGGCCCGGGGCATCCGGTTCGGCGACCGGGTCGCGATCATGTCCCGCACCCGGTACGAGTGGACGCTCTTCGACTACGCCCTGTGGACGATCGGGGCGCAGGTCGTGCCGATCTACCCCACCTCGTCGGCCGAGCAGTGCTTCTGGATGCTGTACGACGCCGAGTGCTCGGCGGCGATCGTGGAGCACGAGGACCACGCGATGACGATCGCGACCGTCATCGACCGGCTGCCCCGGCTGCACCAGCTCTGGCAGCTCGACGCGAACGCCGTGCTGGAGCTGTACGACGCCGGCGCGCGCCTCGACGACGAGGTGGTCCACCGGCACCGGCAGGCGGTCACGCCGGACTCGGTCGCGACGGTCATCTACACCTCGGGCACCACGGGGCGCCCCAAGGGCTGTGTGATCTCGCACGGCAACTTCATGTACGAGGCGGACACCGTCATCGAGCGCTGGGAGCCGGTGTTCCACTCCAGGAAGGGCGACGAGGCGGCGACCCTGCTGTTCCTGCCGCTCGCGCACGTCTTCGGGCGGATGGTGCAGGTCGCCGCGATCCGCGGCCGGGTCCGCTTCGGGCACCAGCCGCAGATGAACGCCGCCGCGCTGCTGCCGGATCTGGCCGCGTTCAAGCCGACGTTCTTCCTCGGCGTGCCGTACATCTTCGAGAAGGTCTTCAACGCCGCGCGCCGCAAGGCGGAGAAGGAGGGCAGGTCCGAGGCGTTCGAGAAGGCCGTCGAGGTCGCCGTGAAGTACGCGGACGCGACGGAGGCCAAGGCGTGGGGCATCGGCCCCGGCCCGTCGGCGGGCCTGCGCATGCAGCACCAGCTCTTCGACAAGCTGGTCTACTCGAAGATGCGGGCGGCGATGGGCGGCCGCATCCGGCAGGCGATGACCGGTGGCTCGGCCATGGACCGGCGGCTCGGGCTGTTCTTCGCGGGCGCGGGCGTGCACATCTACGAGGGCTACGGCCTCACCGAGACGACGGCGGCCGCGACCGCCAACCCGCCCGAACGCACCCGCTACGGCACGGTCGGACAGCCCATCCCGGGCATGACCGTGCACATCGCGGACGACGGGGAGATCTGGCTGTACGGCGCCAATGTCTTCCAGGGCTACCTCAACAACCCGAAGGCCACCGACCAGGCCCTGCACGACGGCTGGCTGGCCACCGGCGACCTGGGCTCCCTCGACGAGGACGGCTATCTGACGATCACCGGCCGCAAGAAGGAGATCCTGGTCACCTCCGGCGGCAAGAGCGTCTCGCCCGGCCTGCTGGAGGAGCGCGTCCGCGACCATCCCCTGGTCTCCCAGTGCATCGTCGTCGGCAACGACCGCCCCTACATCGCGGCCCTGGTCACGCTCGACCAGGAGGCCGTGGAGCACTGGCTGATGATGCGCGACAAGCCGCAGTTGACCCAGGCCCAGCTCGTGCGTGACGCGGACCTGGAGAACGAGGTGCGGCGGGCGGTCGTCGCCGCCAACACCCTGGTCTCCCAGGCCGAGTCGATCCGCACCTTCCGCATCCTCGCCCAGCCGTTCACCGAGGAGCACGGGCTGCTCACCCCGTCCCTGAAGCTGAAGCGCAAGGCGATCGAGAACGCGTATGCCAACGAGGTGGAGGCGCTGTATCAGGCGTGACGGCAGCGGATTTCTCGGTCAGGAATGCACAACGTCTCGTGATCGTTGACGATATGAGTACCACCTGACGACAACCGTAAGGATCGAGAGCTCGTGAGCAGCAAGGTCCCCCCGATCACCCTCAACAACGGCGTCGAGATGCCCCAGCTCGGCTTCGGCGTCTGGCAGGTGCCGGACGACGAGGCGCAGAAGGCGGTCGGCACCGCGCTGGAGGCCGGGTACCGCAGCATCGACACAGCGGCGATCTACGGCAATGAGGAGGGCACCGGCAAAGCCATCGCCGCCTCCGGTCTCCCCCGCGAGGACATCTTCCTCACCACCAAGCTCTGGAACAGCGACCAGGGTTACGACGCGACGCTGCGCGCCTTCGACGTGTCGCTCGGCAGGCTCGGCCTGGACTACGTCGACCTGTACCTCATCCACTGGCCGCTGCCGTCGCAGGGCAAGTACGTCGACACCTACAAGGCGTTCGAGAAGTTGCACGCCGACGGCCGGATCCGCGCGATCGGCGTCTCGAACTTCCTTCCCGAGCACCTGGAGCACCTCATCGCCGAGACGTCGGTGATCCCGGCGGTCAACCAGATCGAGCTGCACCCGCACCTTCAGCAGCGCGCCTCCCGCGAGTACCACGCCGAGCAGGGCATCGCCACCGAGGCCTGGTCGCCGCTCGGCTCCGGCAAGGGCCTCCTCGAGGTCCCGGCGATCGTCGCCATCGCGCAGAAGCACGGCCGCACCCCGGCGCAGATCGTGCTGCGCTGGCACCTCCAGCTCGGCAACGTCGTGATCCCGAAGTCGGTGACGCCGTCGCGGATCAAGAAGAACATCGAGGTCTTCGACTTCAGCCTGGACGACGAGGACCTGGCCGCGATCAGCGCGCTGAACGAGGACCGGCGGCTCGGCCCGGACCCGGCGACGTTCGGCGCCTGACACCGGCCCGGCAGAGCCGGCCGCTTCGATCCGCCCGCCGCTCGAGCGCTCGAGCGGCGGGCGGACGCGTCAGTCGCCGTGCACGTCGGTGAAGACGACCTCGAACTCCTCCAGTCCGGTCACCGTGACATGCGCCTTGGCCGCGCCCTCGTGCCGGGCCGCCGCCTGGCCCGCGCGGGAGGCCGCGAGCGACGCCTGGTCGACGAAGATCGCCCCGACCAGGCCGCGCCCCCGCTCCCGGTCTACCAGCAGGGACGCCCTGGCGAATCCCGGGAGGGCGTCGAGCCTCGGCACCACCGTCGCCCGGAACGTGTCGGCGAGCAGATCCGTGTCCCTGGGGTCGAACTCCAGCCTGCTCAGCCGCAGTCCGCCACCCGCCTGCGGCTGCCGCGCCTGGTGGAAGACCAGCGCCTCGTAGTTGTCGACCGACAGCGTCCCCATGAACGGCTCCAGCATCGGCACCCGCCGCTCCCGCAGCACCTCGTCGCTGTTGTGCCGGGCCTGCTCCGTCTCCCACCAGCTCGCCGCGAGGAGTTTGCCGAGCGTCCGGTCCACGAAGACGCTCGCTCCGCGATATCCAGGACGGTCCTCCAGCAGATCCCGCCCCTCGGTGTTCATCGCCCTGATGGCCGTGTCGATCTTCGCGGGATCGCCGGTCGAGTAGATGGCGCGTACGAACATGACACCTCCCGGGAATCCGGGCCGACATCCGAAACCTTCGGCATGTCCAGTCTTCTACCGGGCTGATCGCGCCGCAAACAGCAAGGTAAGGAAACTTTCCTGACAGATGCCCGGAGTGGATGTCACTTGGGCCGCACCGCCGTGTACACCGTCTGCGCCGCCAGGACGAACAGGTCGGGCCGGTGGTGGACGCTCGCCTTGTCGTCCGGGTCGAGCAGGCGGTCCAGGGTCGCCCGGTCCTCGGCGTCGAGGCGTTCGCCGACGCCCTCGCGGGTGCGGGCGAGGGAGGCGGCGGCGTAGGCGCGGGCGCGGTCGGTGGTGGGGGCCGGCAGGTCGAGGAGGAAGGTGCGGGTGCCGGTGGGCCTGAGGCCGGCGGCGGTCAACAGCGCGGGCCAGTCCTCGGTCTCGGCGACGGAGCCGGGCAGTTCGGCCCGCATCCGCGCGAACCACTCCGCCTCCAGCACATCGAGCCGCTCCTGCAGCCCGGGCCGCCCGAACCCGATGTCCCGCGGCAGGAACCGCGTGGGCAGCCCGCCCTCCTGCAGGGCCAGTGTGCCGCCGCAGGCGAGGCGGTCCGCGAACGCGGCGAGGGCGGCGCGCTGGTCGCCGAGGTGGTGCAGGCTGCGGCTGGCCCACAGCAGATCGGCGGGGTAGTCCAAGTCGTCGAGGACATCCGGGAGTTCACCGGTGAGGGTGCCGAAGCGGTCGGCGACACCGAGCCGCTCGGCACGCGCCCGGGCCCGCTCCAGGAGGGGTTCGGATCCGTCGACGGCGACGATACGGGCACCGGGGAAGGTGTCGGCGAGCAGACCGGCGACGACACCCGGCCCGCTCCCGGCGTCGACGACCAGCCCCGGCTCGGTCTGCCGCTTGGCGAGCCAGGCCATGGCGTGCTCGTACAGGGGCGTGAACAGCTCCGCCTGCGCCTCCAGGAGCGGAGCCATCTCGGCCCAGTCGATGTCGGCGTGA
This sequence comes from Streptomyces sp. UG1, assembly GCF_049974585.1. Taxonomy (NCBI): domain Bacteria; kingdom Bacillati; phylum Actinomycetota; class Actinomycetes; order Kitasatosporales; family Streptomycetaceae; genus Streptomyces; species Streptomyces sp. UG1. The sequence continues at coordinate 58,883 of NZ_JBNGGG010000018.1, forward strand.
TCGTGGTGGTGACCGGTGTGGTGGTGTCCGGCGTGGTCGTCGTGATGGTGGTGCGCCATGCTCGTCAGCCTCTCCCTCGGATGAGGCCAGCGTGCGCCGACGCACCGTCGCGGGGCCACTGTCGTTGCCGTAACGGCAAAGAGGCGGCAAAAGACGGATGCGGCCCACGGGACAATCCGCCGGGGCCTGGCCCGCGCCCCATACGGGGCGCGGGACCGTATCAACTTGCGCCTCCGCCGCGCGGGCGCGACCAGCCACAGCGGCGGCGCAGCCGCACTCACCGCATCACGACAACGGCGGATACGCGTTCTGCATCAACTGCTGGAACTGCGCCGAGAACCAGTGCCCGGAGATGGGCGCGTTCGGCAGGGCGCCGGACATGTTGTGGCCGTTGCGCGGGTTGCCCTCGTACGTCGGGTCGCACATGCGGTCGAAGCCCTTGCCCTCGTCGTTCGGGATCTCCTGGCTGGACCCGTCGGACTCACCCGGCGGCTTCATCCAGACGTACGCGTCGATCCCGGCCGCCGGGCTGGCCTGCGGGCGCTCGCCGAGGCCGGCGCCGGACTGGTTGCACCAGTTGCCGACGTGGATGCGGCGGTCGTAGCGGCCGCCCTCGACGTACGCGTCGACGTCCGTCATCGGACCGGGTCCGGCGGGCCGGGCGCTGCCGCCCCAGCCGTTGCGGGATGTGTCGATCAGCATGCCGATACCGGAGTTGAAGCCGGTCGTGACCAGCTGCTGGCGGAAGGCCTGCGCGAAGGACAGCTCGTCGGTGTAGCGGTTCCAGTCGACCCACTTCGACTCGCGGACCGACTTGCCGCCGACGGAGTCGTTGATGGTGAAGTTGTTCTCCTTCAGGGCGCTGTAGTTGGCCGTGTTGGTGATGAAGCCGTGCACGTCGTTCACGGTGGCACCCTCGGAGGTGGCGGCCTCCTTCATCACGGCGGCGCTGGGGGCGAAGTTGTCGTCCCAGCCGATCCAGCCGTGGTGCCCGGCGTCGATGTAGTTGTAGACGTTGGCCACGTCACCGAGCTTGTTCAGGGCGTAGCCGACGCCCTTCTGGTAGTTGCCGTTGGCCTTCATCACATCGCACTCCGGGGTGGCCGTGGGCCGGCTTCCGGTGTTGGTGACCAGGTTCGGCAGCGAGTCGATCTCGATGGTGGTGACGATCCGCAGCGCGGCGTACTTCGGGTCGGCGAGGATCGCGGCGATCGGGTCGATGTACTCGGTCTTGTACCGGCCGAGCTCCGTGGGGCCGAGCTCGCCGTTGGAGGCGAGGGCGGCGCAGTCACGGCCCGGCAGGTTGTAGATGACCAGCTGAACGACGAGTTCGTCGGAGCCCTTCTGCGTCAGGGCCTCGTCGAGGTGGTCGCGCAGCCCCATGCCGCCGTTGACGCCGTTGATGGCGGCGATCCGGTCGAGCCAGACGCCGGTGGGCTGGTTGGCGATCCGGCTGCCGCCCGGCTCGGCGGCGGCCTTCTCGGACCACTCCGGGTTCACGTACACCTTGGCGCCGGAGTACGGGTTGTCGACCTTGGGGCCGGTCGGGTCGGGGTCCGGCGGATCCGTGGGGCCGCCGCTGCCGTCGTCGACGTTGCAGGTCACGCCGTCGAGGGCGAAGGTGGCGGGGATGGCGTTGCTGCCGCTGTAGGAGCCCTGGAAGCCGAAGCTGACCGAACCGCCCGTCGAGAGCGTCCCGTTGTACGTCTCGTTGGTGGCCGTGACGTCGGCGCCGCTCTGGCTGATCCTCGCGTTCCAGCCGCTGGTGACCTTCTGGTTTCCGCCGTACGACCACTTCACCGACCAGTTCGACTTGGCGGCGCCCTGGTTGGTGACCGTGACGGCCGCGGTGAAACCGGTGTCCCACTGGTTCTGCACCGTGTAGTCGACGGTGCAGGGCACGGCGGCCGTGCCGATTCCGCCGGGGTCCGCGGCGAGCGCGGTCCCCGAGGCCCCGGCGACCAGCGCCAGGGCGGCGAGCATCGCTGTTCTGGTACGACTCATGAGTGCGGGTTTCCTTCTCGGTTGCGGGTGTTGTCCTGGGGAGCGCAGGTGATCGCGCAGCCCGATGCCGTACGACGTGAGGGCTGCGTCGTAGTCGGAGATCAGGGATGACCCGAAGGAGCAGTCGTCGAACCACTTCGTGACCGGAGCGGGCGTGGAGTGCCGGCAGCTCTCGGCGAGGGTGACCGTGCGGTGACGGCTAAAAGTACTGAACGCGGGGGGTGTCGCATGAGCGACTCCTTGCAGATCAGCGCGCCGGGACGGACGCGTCGACTGATGGAATCGCTCCCACTGGTGCCATTGAAGCTAGCGCCAAGTGACGGTAAAGGACAGGGGAGTTACTGACTTTTGCTCAACTGAACTCATCGAATCTTTTCGACTCTTCAAGCACCTTGACCCCTTGCAGCCCCGTCCTCACTATGGGAGCGCTCCCACTGGTTCAAGCCTTGACTTCTCCGAGCCGCAAGGAGGAACCAGCACGTGCATCCCCCACGCAGACGCAGAGCCGTACGACGGTTCTGGACAGCCGTCGTCGCGGCCCTGGCGCTCCCCTTGACGATGCTGAGCACGGGTTCGACTCCCGCTCAGGCGGCGGCGGTTCAGTGCAGCGTCGACTACAAGACCAATGACTGGGGCTCCGGCTTCACCGCGGATCTGACGATCACCAACCGCGGTACGGACGCCATCGACGGCTGGACCCTGACCTACAGCTACGCGGGCAACCAGAAGCTCGGCAACGGCTGGAACGGCACCTGGTCGCAGTCCGGCCAGGCGATCACGGTCAAGGACGCCGGCCACAACGGCCGGATCGCCGCCGGAGCCGCGGTCACCACCGGTGCGCAGTTCACCTACAGCGGCAGCAACGCCGCCCCGACGAACTTCGCGCTCAACGGCACGAGTTGCACCGGCGCCCACCAACCCCCCATCACCGTGCTGACCAGCCCGGCGGCGGGCGCCGTCTACTCACAGGGCGACGCCGTCCCGCTCGCGGCCACGGCCGCCGCCGCGGACAACGCCACCATCAGCAAGGTCGAGTTCTACGACGACACCACGCTGCTGGGCACGGACACGACGGCACCGTACTCGCTCTCGGTCTCCAGCTTGACCGTGGGCAGTCATTCGCTGCTCGCGAAGGCGTACGACAGCCTGGGCGCGTCGGCGGAGTCCACGCCGGTCGGCATCACGGTCGCCTCGGGTCCCGCCGTGGTGGCCACACCGGCCCAGCTCCCGGTCCAGCAGGGCAGGACGGCGACGTACGACATCAAGCTGTCGACCCGGCCGTCGGCCGACGTCACCGTCACCACCGCCCGCACGAGCGGCAACTCGGGCCTGTCGGTGACCGGCGGCGCCTCGCTCACCTTCACACCCTCGAACTGGAACACCGCGCAGAAGGTGACCATCACGGCCGACTCCTCCGGCACCGGTTCGGCGACCTTCGAGTCGACGGCCACCGGGCACGCGAAGGCCACGGTCACCGCCACCCAGATCGCGGCGACGAAGGCGTACGACGCGCGTTTCCTGGAGCTGTACGGCAAGATCACCGACCCGGCGAACGGCTACTTCTCGCCCGAGGGCATCCCGTACCACTCGGTCGAGACGCTGATCGTCGAGGCGCCGGACCACGGCCACGAGACCACGTCGGAGGCCTACAGCTACCTTCTCTGGCTGCAGGCGATGTACGGCAAGGTCACGGGCGACTGGTCCAAGTTCAACGGCGCCTGGGAGATCATGGAGAAGTACATGATCCCGACCCGAGCCGACCAGCCGACCAACTCCTTCTACAACGCCTCGAAGCCGGCGACCTACGCGCCCGAGCTGGACACCCCGAACGAGTACCCGGCGAAGCTGGACACCGGGGTCTCGGTCGGCTCGGACCCGATCGCGGGCGAGCTGAAGAGCGCGTACGGCACGGACGACATCTACGGCATGCACTGGCTGCAGGACGTCGACAACACCTATGGCTACGGCAACTCGCCGGGCAAGTGCGAGGCCGGGCCGGCGGACACCGGACCGTCGTACATCAACACCTTCCAGCGCGGAGCGCAGGAGTCGGTGTGGGAGACGGTGCCGCAGCCGACCTGCGACCAGTTCAAGTACGGCGGCCCGAACGGCTACCTGGACCTGTTCACCGGTGACGCCTCCTACGCCAAGCAGTGGAAGTTCACCAACGCCCCCGACGCCGACGCCCGTGCGGTGCAGGCCGCCTACTGGGCCGACAAGTGGGCCGACGAGCAGGGCAAGGGCGGGGACATCTCCGCGACCGTGGCCAAGGCCGCGAAGATGGGCGACTACCTGCGGTACGCCATGTACGACAAGTACTTCAAGAAGGTCGGCAACTGTGTCGGGGCCTCCTCCTGCCCGGCCGGCACCGGCAAGGACGCCTCGCACTATCTCCTCTCCTGGTACTACGCCTGGGGCGGTGCCACCGACACCTCGGCGGGCTGGGCCTGGCGCATCGGCTCCAGCCATGCGCACGGCGGTTACCAGAACCCGATGGCGGCCTACGCGCTCAGCTCGTACGCCGATCTGAAGCCCAAGTCGGCGACGGGGCAGGCGGACTGGGCCAAGTCGCTGGAGCGGCAGATCGAGTTCTACCGCTGGCTGCAGTCCAGCGAGGGCGCGATCGCCGGCGGTGCGACCAACAGCTGGGCGGGCCGGTACGCGACGCCGCCCACCGGCAAGTCGACCTTCTACGGGATGTACTACGACCAGCAGCCGGTCTACCACGACCCGCCGTCCAACCAGTGGTTCGGCTTCCAGGCGTGGTCGATGGAGCGGGTGGCCGAGTACTACCAGCAGACGGGGAACGCGGCCGCGCAGGCCGTCCTCGACAAGTGGGTCGACTGGGCGCTGTCCGAGACGACCGTCAATCCGGACGGGACGTACCGGATCCCGGCGACGCTCCAGTGGTCGGGGCAGCCCGACACCTGGAACCCGTCGAGTCCGGGCGCGAACAACGGGCTTCATGTCTCCGTCGCCGACTACACCAATGACGTCGGTGTGGCGGCCGCGTACGCCAAGACCCTGACGTACTACGCGGACCGCTCCGGGGACACGGAGGCGGCGGCTGTCGCCAAGGCGCTCCTCGACGGCATGTGGGACAACCACCAGGACGCCCTCGGCATCGCCGTGCCGGAGACGCGGGCCGACTACAACCGCTTCGACGACGCGATCTACATCCCGAGTGGCTGGACCGGCACCATGCCGAACGGCGACGCGATCAACTCGTCGTCGACCTTCGACTCGATCCGGTCGTTCTACGAGGACGATCCGGCGTGGTCGAAGATCGAGGCGTATCTCGCGGGTGGTGCGGCGCCGTCGTTCACGTATCACCGGTTCTGGGCCCAGGCGGACATTGCCTTGGCCATGGGTTCGTACGCGGAGCTTCTCGAATAGTCCCCGCCGGGCGCTCCGCGGGTTGGGCCGTGTTCGACTGCGGGTGTGTGGGGGCTGGTCGCGCAGTTCCCCGCGCCCCTTAAGGGGCGCTCCCGTGCATGGCCTCTCCTCGGAACCGCTTGAAGGCTTCGCGTGCGTGGTCTCGTCACCGGACGGCGAGGCCGAACTGCCGGGCGGCCCCCTCCCGCACTGGGGGTCGCCCGGTCGTCGCGCGTTCCTCTCTCTGGAAGGACCCCACCGTGCGAAGAACCCGCATCCTCACGACCGTACTGGCGCTCGCGGCCGGCCTGCTCGCGGGTACCCCGCCCGCGCTCGCCGCCGACGCCTCGACGGAGGTGTCGATCAGCGCCGACACCTACACCTGGAAGAACGCCCGCATCGACGGCGGTGGCTTCGTCCCCGGCATCGTCTTCAACCGTGCCGAGAAGAACCTCGCCTACGCCCGTACCGACATCGGCGGTGCCTACCGCTGGCAGGAGTCGACGAAGACCTGGACGCCGCTGCTGGACTCGGTCGGCTGGGACGACTGGGGGCACACGGGCGTGGTGAGTCTGGCGTCCGACTCGGTGGACCCGGACAAGGTGTACGCGGCGGTCGGGACGTACACCAATGGCTGGGATCCGAAGAACGGCGCCGTCATGCGCTCCGCCGACCGGGGCGCGAGCTGGCAGAAGACCGACCTGCCGTTCAAGCTGGGCGGCAACATGCCCGGCCGTGGCATGGGTGAGCGGCTGGCGGTCGACCCGAACCGGAACAGCGTGCTGTATCTGGGAGCGCCGAGCGGAAAGGGGCTGTGGCGGTCGACCGACTCGGGGGTGACCTGGTCGCAGGTGGCGAACTTCCCCAACGTCGGCAACTACGTGCAGGATCCGAGCGACACCAGCGGGTACGCCAGCGACAACCAGGGGATCGTCTGGGTCACCTTCGACGAGTCCACGGGGACGTCCGGGGGCGCGACGAGGACGATCTACGTCGGGGTCGCCGACAAGGACAACGCCGTGTACCGGTCGACGGACGCGGGCGCGACCTGGTCGCGCCTCGCCGGGCAGCCGACGGGATACCTGGCGCACAAGGGTGTCCTGGACGCGGCGAACGGCCAGCTCTATCTCGCCTACAGCGACAAGGGCGGCCCGTACGACGGCGGCAAGGGCCGACTGTGGCGGTACGCGACGGCGACCGGCACCTGGACCGACATCAGCCCGGTCGCCGAGGCCGACACCTACTACGGCTTCGCCGGGCTGACCGTGGACCGGCAGCGGCCGGGCACGGTGATGGCGACGGCGTACAGCTCCTGGTGGCCGGACACCCAGATCTTCCGCTCGACGGACAGCGGCGGGACGTGGACGAAGGCGTGGGACTACACGTCGTATCCCGACCGCGCCAACCGCTACACCATGGACGTCTCGTCGTCGCCGTGGCTGACGTGGGGCGCGAACCCGTCGCCGCCCGAGCAGACGCCGAAGCTGGGCTGGATGACGGAGGCGCTGGAGATCGACCCGTTCGACTCGAACCGGATGATGTACGGGACGGGCGCGACGATCTACGGCACCGAGAACCTCACGAACTGGGACAGCGGAAGCCGGTTCACCATCACGCCGATGGTGCGGGGGCTGGAGGAGACGGCGGTCAACGACCTCGCCTCTCCCCCGTCGGGCGCCCCGCTCCTGAGCGCCCTCGGTGACATCGGCGGTTTCCGGCACACGGACCTGACCAAGGTGCCGTCGATGATGTTCACCCAGCCGAACTTCACCACGACGACGAGTCTGGACTTCGCCGAGACCAACCCCGGCATCGTGGTGCGGGTCGGCGATCTGGACTCCGGCCCGCACATCGCGTTCTCGACGGACAACGGCGCCAACTGGTTCGCCGGGACCGACCCTTCGGGCGTGAGCGGCGGGGGTACGGTCGCGGCCGCGTCGGACGGCAGCAGGTTCGTCTGGAGTCCGGCCGGCACCGGCGTGCAGTACACGACGGGCTTCGGCAACTCCTGGGCGGCCTCCAGCGGGATCCCGGCCGACGCGGTCGTGGAGTCCGACCGGGTGGATCCGAAGGTCTTCTACGGGTTCAAGTCCGGGAAGTTCTACGTCAGTTCGGACGGCGGGGCGACCTTCACGGCGTCCTCGGCGACCGGGTTGCCGAGCGGTGACAGCGTCCGCTTCAAGGCGCTGCCCGGGGCGAAGGGGGACGTGTGGCTGGCGGGCGGCGCGCCGGACGGCGCGTACGGGCTGTGGCACTCCACCGACGGCGGCGCGAGCTTCACGAAGCTCTCGAACGTCGAGCAGGCCGACACGATCGGCTTCGGCAAGGCGGCGCCGGGGGCGTCGTACCAGACGCTCTACACCAGCGCGAAGATCGGCGGCGTGCGCGGCATCTTCCGGTCGACGGACAAGGGCGCGAGCTGGACCCGTATCAACGACGCCGCCCATCAGTGGGGTTGGACGGGTGCGGCGATCACCGGTGACCCGCGGGTGTACGGGCGGGTGTACGTGTCCACGAACGGTCGCGGGGTCGTCTACGGCGACACGTCGGACGCGGGCGGCGGCGACGGCGGTGGCGGCACCGACCCCACGCCCACGCCGACCGGCGCCTGTGCGGTGACGTACAAGGTCACCAACCAGTGGTCGGGCGGCTTCCAGGCGGACGTGCGACTGTCCAACACGGGCTCGAACGCCTGGAGCGGCTGGTCGCTCGACTGGTCCTTCGGGGACGGGCAGAAGATCACTCAGGCCTGGAACGCCGAGTACACACAGTCGGGTTCGGCGGTGACCGCGAGGAACGTGGGCTGGAACGGCAATGTGGCGGCCGGTGCGTCCGTGAGCTTCGGGTTCACCGGTGACTGGTCGGGGGCGAACGCGAGACCGACCGCGTTCAGGCTGGGGGACCAGAGCTGCACGGTGAGTTGAGCGGACCCGAGGGTGCGTGCCGACGCCGACACGCGCCCTCGGCCACCGGTCTTCAGCCGCACGTCCGACGACGGTCCCGAACTGCGGCGAAGAACCCGTCGCTGGAATTGGCGTTGTCGACGGCCTTGACGACGTCGGACGCGGCCTGAGCGGCCGTCCGGACGCCCCGGACAGCCGCTCTCCCGCCTCACCCTGAACGGACGAGTTCCCGGCTCACGGCGTGTAGACCGTGGGACGCGGTGCTGTCGGCATGCCGTTGCCGAGGAAGAAGCTCGGGTGCGGCGGCTGGTTGTACGCGGTGTTCTGCCACGCGATACCCGTGCGGTACATCGGGTCGTGCAGCAGGGTCGTGATCCTCGTGTTCGTCTCGTGCGGCGTGGAGTAGATCCGCAGGGCCGTGTTGTTGCTGGTCCGCCAGATGACCTCCTCGCGCCAGTCGCCGAGGAGGTCGCCGGACAGGACGGGGGTGGCCTTCGTGCCGTTGTTGGAGGAGACACCGGATCCGGTCAGCAGGCGGGTGTCGGACGACGTGCCGTACTTGTCGATGCGGGTGCCGTCGAGGAGTTCGCGGACCGTGTCGCCGTCCCACCAGGCCAGGAAGTTCACGGAGGACGGTTCACGGCCCTTGGTGGCGCCGGCCTCGTCGCGGATCGAGGAGTCGGAGGCCGACCAGACCTCGGCGCCGTCGTTGCCGGCCCAGATGTCCCCGGCGACGCCGCGGCCGTTGTCGCAGCAGGGGTTGAGCTTCCAGTTCACGTTGCCGTTGGCCGGGTTGATGTAGAGCTCGGCGGGCTGGCTCGTCGACTCGGAGACCTTGAAGTACTCCAGGCCCGCGCGTGCGGGGTCGAGGTCGCCCAGGTGCTGGGCGTCGCCGTGGCCGGTCTTCGTGGTCCACAGGCCGTGGCCGTTGTCGTCGACGGCCATCGAGCCGTAGACGATCTCGTCCTTGCCGTCATTGTCGACGTCCCCGACGGACAGGCTGTGCGAGCCCTGGCCGTCGAAGCCCTTGCCGGCGTTGGTGGAGGAGTTGGTGTCGAAGGTCCAGCGGCGGGTGAAGGCGCCGCCTCGCCAGTCCCAGGCCGCGATGACCGAACGGGTGTAGTAGCCGCGGGCCATGATGAGGGAGGGGCGGGAGCCGTCCAAGTAGGCGGTACCGGCGAGGAATCGGTCGACGCGGTTGCCGTAGGAGTCGCCCCAGGACGAGACGTTGCCGCGGGCCGGCACATAGTCGACCGTGCCCATCGCCTTGCCGGTCTGGCCGTTGAACATGGTCAGGAACTCGGGGCCGGAGAGGATGTAGCCGGACGAGTTGCGGTGGTCGGCCGACGGGCTGCCGATCACCGCGCCGGTGCCGTCCCGCGTGCCGTCGGCCGTCTTCACGGCGACCTCGGCCTTGCCGTCGCCGTCGTAGTCGTACACCTGGAACTGTGTGTAGTGCGCGCCGGAGCGGATGTTGCGGCCCAGGTCGATGCGCCACAGCCGGGTGCCGTCGAGCTTGATGCCGTCGATGATCGTGTTGCCGGTGTAGCCGGACTGGGAGTTGTCCTTGGCGTTGGTGGGATACCACTTGAGGACGATGTCGAGGGCGCCGTCGCCGTCGAGGTCGCCGACCGAGGCGTCGTTGGCCTCGTAGGTGTACGCCACTCCGTCGGGGGTCGTGCCGCCGGCCGGCGGGCTGATCGGGACGTCCTTGTAGCCCGTGCGGAACTGGACGGCGTGCACCGAGTCGCCCTGCTCGACGCCGCCCACGACGGCGCGGACGGTGTAGTCGGCGTGGGCGGGGGCGTCGGAGTGGAAGTAGTTGGTGGAGCCGGTGATCGGGGCCGGGTTGACCTTGGTGCCGGCCCGGTAGACGTTGAAGGAGACGTTGTCCGGGTCGGTTCCCAGCCAGCGCCAGCTCACCAGGTTGCCGCCGGAGGTGTGGACGCTGACCACGCCCCGGTCGAGGTCCTCGACCTGCCGGGCGGTGGCCGCCTCCGCCGTGCCGGCGGTGTTGAGGGTGGTGAGTCCGGCCGCGATCAGGGCGGCCGTGGCGAGGGTCGCGGCGAGAGTGACCCGACGTCTGCGGTGCTTGCGCGGGTGCTGCACGGGACGTACCTCCTCGGGAGGACGGACGGGTTCCGTTCCCTCGGTCGCCGCGGTGCGTGCGCAAGTTGCCGCGTATTTCGGCCAGTTCGGGCCAGAAGGGCCCTGGTCCTGGACGGTTCAGTCGGGCTTCCGGAACGCCCGCAGGCTGAAGACCGGCTCGGGCCGGGGGCGGTCCTGGTCCGGGAGTTCCGCCAGGCGCGCGGCGAAGGTGTCGGCGAGCGCGCCGCCGGGCGGCACGGTGAGGAACCAGCCCCGGCGCAGGTCGGCGATGGTGCGGCGGGGGCTGCGGCCCTGGCCGCGCCCGGTGAAGCGGGCCTGCCCGGCGGGGACCAGACCGTGGCCGAGGGCGTACGACTCGACGAGGGCCGCCGCGTCCCGGGCCGGGCGGCGCGGGCGGGAGGCCATGACGGCGTCGATGTCGCTGCCCACGTTGTGCGCGGCGGCCTTGTCGACCGTGGTGACGTAGACCCCGCCGGGCCGCAGCACCCGGGCGCACTCGCCGACGATGGTCCGTACGTCCTCGGCGGTCTGCGCCAGGTGCAGCAGCCACACGCTGCTGACGGCGTCGAAGAGCCCGTCCCGCACGGGCAGCCTGCGGCTGTCGCCCAGCACGACGGCGCCGGGCATTCGGGCGGCCGCCTGCCGGGCCATCGCGGGCTCGAGGTCGACGCCGGTCACGGACAGACCGTCCCGCCCGGCGGCGAGCCGGCGCGTGACGATGCCGGTGCCGCAGGCGACGTCGAGCAGGCGCCGGGTCCCGTCCGGGAGGAGTCCCAGCACCGCTTCCGCGGCGGCCGCGGCCCTGGGCTCGCCGCCCCGCGAGGCGTCGTACCGCTCCGCTTCCTTGTGGTAGTCCAGCACCGGTCTCACTGGGCCCCGTGGCCGGGGGCGAGGTCCTCGATCCTGCGGGCGAGGGCGAAGTCGCGCTTGGTGACGGCGCCCACGGTGTGCGTGTTCACGGTGAGGGACACCGTGTTGTAGCCCAGGGTGAGGTCGGAGTGGTGGTCGAGCTCCTCCTGGACCTGGGCGATGTGCACGACCATCGCCGTGGCCGCGAAGTGCGAGGGCAGCCGGTAGGAGCGGGCGATGCGGTCGCCGTCCTGCGACCAGCCCGGCAGCTCCGCGAGCCGGTCCTCGATCTCCTTCTGCGACAGCGGTTCGAGGGGCATGGCCTCGCTCCTTCCTGAACGGGAGGGTTCGTCTTCAGCCTGCCACAGCACGGGCGCGACGGCCCTGGTCAGACGCTTGCCCGCTGGTCAGCGGCGCACACGTGCGGCGGCGAGATCATCGCCGGGCGGGGCGATCCGGTCCCGGGCCGGAGGTATGCGCACATCTGTGCGACACTCGGCACATGCCGAGCGGACTATGGTCGTACTCATGACCACCCTCCCGTCCGCCGTCACCCCCTCCGGCCAGGGCGTCGGCCCGTTGCTGCGGGCCTGGCGCGAGCAACGGCGGGTCAGCCAGCTCGAGTTGGCGCTGCGGGCGGACTCCTCGGCCCGGCACATCAGCTTCATCGAGACGGGCCGCTCCCGGCCGAGCGAGGAGATGGTGCTGCGGCTGGCCGAGCACCTGGACGTGCCGGTGCGCGAGCGCAACGCGCTGCTGCTGGCCGCCGGCTACGCCCCGCGCTTCGCGGAGACCCCGCTGGACGACCCGGCGCTGGACGCGCTGCGCGCGGGCATGGAGCAGCTCATCCAGGGCTACGAGCCGTACCCGGCGCTCGTAGTGAACGCGATGTACAACGTGCAGGCGGCCAACCGCGGCATCCTGATGCTGCTCGACGGCATCCCCGAGCACCTCCTACAGCCCCCGCTCAACGCCATGCGCCTGACCCTGCACCCGGAGGGTCTCGCGCCGCGCATCCGCAACCTGCGGGAGTGGCGCGGCCATCTCCTCGCGCAGATGGAGCGGCAGATCGCCCTGCACCGCTCCGAACCGCTGCGCGCGCTGTACGAGGAGGTGGCGGCCTACCCGGTACCGGAGCAGCCGCCCGGCGCCGGGGAGCCGGCCGAGCCTGTGCCGTCCTTCGCGCTGCCGATGCAGGTCGAGCACGACGGCCGCGTCCTGTCCTTCATCTCGTCCATCTCCACCTTCAACACCCCCATGGACGTGACCGTCGCGGAGCTGGCCATCGAGACGCTGCTCCCGGCCGACCCGGCGACGGTCAAGTACCTTCAGTCGCTGCTGCCCTGACGGGCCTTCAGGGCGGCGTACTGGAGCGCAGCGAACCCGGCGACGGTGAGCGCCTGCAACACGGTCCACACCGCACCGGCCGCGGTCGGCGACAGCCACAGCACCAGCGCGAGGAGGCTCAGCACGGCCCAGGCGAGGTTGGCCTCGACGACGGCACGCACGGGGAGGGCCGCGGGGCGGGCGCGGGAGGCGAGCAGGCCGACGGCGGCCGCGTACCCGGCGAGGAAGGCGCCGAGCGCGAGCAGCAGCGTCGAGTCGACTCCCAGGAACCGGCCGAGCGGGCCGGACGCCACGAGATAGGCGAGCCCGTTCGCCCCGGTCACCACCGCGTCCAGGGCCAGGAAGCGGCGCAGCACGGTCTGCGGGTCGGAGGTCCGGGCGAGCGCGGCGAGCGAGGTGGCGGACATGGTGGATCACCCTCCGTCGAGGTCGAGTGGCGCTGGTGGGCCCGGGTCCCGGCCCGGAGTGCGCCGGCCCGGAACCCGGCGACTCCACGGTGCCGCGCGGGGGGCGGGAGGGTCGATTACGCCGGAGGTAATGACGGCAGGGGCCCGGGAACCCGGCTCCATCGGCGGCACACACCCCTGTGAGCGCTTGCACCGGACATGGCAGACTGCACCGCGTACTTTCGGCGCGTAGGGGAGGCGTGGCGTGAGTGAGCGGCGACCCGCGCCCACCGTGGGCCAGGTGGTGCTGGGCAGACGCTTGCAGGAGCTGCGGGAGGCGGCCGGACTCGGGCGCGACGAGGCCGCGCGGGTGCTGCGGGTGGCCGCGGCGACCGTGCGGCGGATGGAGACGGCCGAGGTCGCGCTGAAGATCCCGTACGTACAGGTGCTCCTGGAGACGTACGGCGTACCGGAGGACGAGGCGGCGGCGTTCGTCACGCTGGCCGAGGAGGCCAACCAGCCGGGCTGGTGGCAGCGGTTCCACGATGTGCTGCCGGACTGGTTCAGCCTGTATGTGAGCCTGGAGGGCGCCGCCCGGCTCATCCGCTCCTACGAGCCGCACTTCGTGCCCGGACTGCTCCAGACCGAGGAGTACGCCCGCGCCGTACTGCGGGCGGGCACGATCGGGCAGACGGGGCCGGAGAACATCGAGCGGCATGTGTCCCTGCGCATGGCACGGCAGGAACTGCTGGAGCGCCCGGACCCGCCCCATCTGTGGGTGATCATGGACGAGACGGTGCTGCGGCGCCCGGTGAGCGGCCGGCCCGAGGTGATGCGCGACCAGGTGGACAAGCTGCTGGTGTTCGCCGAGCGCGACCGCGTCACCCTCCAGATCGCCGAGTTCGCCGCCGGCCCGCACCCGGGCACGTACGCGCCGTTCACGCTGTTCCGGTTCGCCGAGCCGGAGCTGCCCGACATGGTCTACACGGAGTACCTGAGCGGCGCCCTGTATCTGGACTCCCGCAAGGAGGTCGCCGCGCATCTGGAGGTCCTGGACCACATGTCCACGGGCGCCGCGTCGGCCGAGCGCACGAAGAAGATCCTGCGGGAGTTCCGCGAGGAGTTCTGAGACGGAAAGCCCTGGCAGGCAGGCCGACACCCCCGAGGAGAGCACGCCGCATGACCGGATCCGACGCCTCGCCCGCCCGCGTCGACATCAGTCGGCCGCATCCGGCCCGCGTCTACGACTGGTGGCTGGGCGGCACGGACAACTACCCGGTGGACGAGGAGCTGGCCCGCAGGATCCTCGCCGTGGACGACACGGTCCTGCGCGGCGCGCGGGCCAACCGCCGCTTCATGCACCGGGCGGTGCGCACGGTCGCCGAGGCCGGCGTCCGTCAGTTCCTGGACATCGGCACGGGCATCCCCACCGAGCCCAATCTGCACCAGGTGGCGCAGGGCGTCGCCCCCGAGGCCAAGGTGGTGTACGCGGACAACGACCCGATCGTGCTGCGGCACGCGGAGGCCCTGCTGCAGGGATCCGCCGAGGGCGGCACCGACTACGTGCACGCCGACGTCCGTGACATCGACGCCCTGCTGGGCCGGGCCGGCGAGTTGCTGGACTTCACCCGGCCGGTCGCGCTGTCGCTGGTCGCGCTGACCCACTACCTGGGCGACGACCCCGACGGCGACGACGTGTACGGGCTGCTGGAGCGATACGTCGCCGCGCTCGCCCCGGGCAGCTATCTGATCCTGTCCCAGGTCACCCCGGACCTCAGCCCCGAGGCCATCGAGAACGCGGCGAACCACTTCCGGCGCGGCGGCACCCCCTTCTTCCCGCGTTCGCTGGCCGAGTTCTCCCGCTTCTTCGACGGCCTGGAACTGCTCGGCCCCGGCGTCATCCCGGTCTACGGCTGGCGCCCGGGGCCTCAGGACGTGGCGGCCCAGGCCGAGGGCATCGTGCCCGTCTACGCGGGGGTCGCCCGCAAGCCCTGACCCGTACGGGTGCCGTGAACAGGTGCGCTGCCCTGCCCCGCCCTAGGTTCGGGACCAGGGCAAGCAAGGGAGCGCCTGTGACCGACACCCGGATACCGCCCACCCCGCCCGCCGAGCCGGGCGCGGCGCTGCTGAAGGCCGGCAGGTTCTTCCGGCCGGGCACGACCGCGCCCGATCTGCACAGCCTCCGGCTGACCGGCGGGCGGGCGGCGGACGCCTTCTACCGGGATCACTGGAGCCACGACAAGGTCGTGACCTCCACGCACGGGGTGAACTGCACCGGCTCCTGCCGCTGGGACGTGTACGTCAAGGACGGCATCATCACCTGGGAGACCCGGCGAACGGACTACCCGTCGGTCGGCCCCGACCGCCCCGAGCACGAGCCCCGCGGCTGCCCCCGCGGCGCCGCCTTCTCCTGGTACACCTACTCCCCCACCCGGGTCCGCTACCCGTACGTCCGCGGTGTGCTCCTGACGATGTACCGGGAGGCGAAGGAGCGGCTGCGCGATCCCGTCCTCGCCTGGGCCGACATCCAGAACGACCCCGAGCGCCGCCGCCGTTACCAACGCGCGCGCGGCAAGGGCGGGCTGGTGCGGGCGAGTTGGGACGAGGCGGTCGAGATCGTCGCGGCGGCCCACGTCCACACCATCAAGACCTACGGCCCCGACCGGGTCGCCGGATTCTCCCCCATCCCCGCGATGTCGATGGTGTCGCACGCGGCGGGCGCCCGCTTCCACTCCCTGATCGGCGCCCCGATGCTGTCGTTCTACGACTGGTACGCCGACCTGCCGGTGGCCTCTCCGCAGGTCTTCGGCGACCAGACCGACGTACCGGAGTCGGGCGACTGGTGGGACGCGGCGTATCTGATCATGTGGGGCTCGAACGTCCCGGTGACCCGCACTCCCGACGCGCACTGGATGGCGGAGGCCCGCTACCGGGGCCAGAAGGTCGTGGTCGTGGCCCCCGACTACGCCGACAACGCCAAGTTCGCCGACGAGTGGCTGCACCCGCACCCCGGCACGGACGGCGCGCTGGCCCTCGCCATGGGGCACGTCGTCCTCAAGGAGTTCTTCATCGACCGCGAGACACCGTTCTTCGCGGACTATGTACGCCGGTTCACCGATCTGCCCTTCCTGGTCACCCTGGAGGAGCGGGACGGGGCGCGTGTCCCGGCCAAGTTCCTGCGCGCCTCGGATCTGGGCCAGGAGGTCGAGGGCGCTCAGTGGAAGACCGTGGTCCTGGACGAGACCTCGGGGCGCGCGGTCGCCCCGAACGGCTCCCTGGGCTTTCGCTGGACCGAGTCGGGCAAGGGCCGCTGGAACCTCGAACTCGGCGACATACGCCCGCGGTTGAGTCTGTACGGCAGCGAGGTCGCCGCCGGTGTCGAGGTGCTGCTGCCCCGCTTCGACACCGAGGGCGGCCCGCACGAGCAGGGACGCGGGGGCGTCGTACGGCGTGGAGTGCCGGCGACCAAGCTGGGCGGTGCCCACGGGCCGCTGGTGACGACCGTCTTCGACCTGCTGCTCGCCCAGTACGGCGTGGCGCGGCCAGGGCTGCCGGGCTGCTGGCCCACGTCGTACGAGGACGCCGACGCGCCCGGCACGCCCGCGTGGCAGGAGGCGCACACCTCCGTCCCGGCCCTCAAGTGCATACGGATCGCACGGGAGTTCGCGCGCACGGCCGAGCAGTCGAAGGGCCGCTGCATGATCCTGATGGGCGCCGGAACCAACCACTGGTTCCACTCCGAGACGATCTACCGCGCCTTCCTCGCCCTGCTCCAGCTCACCGGCTGCCAGGGCCGCAACGGCGGCGGCTGGGCGCACTACGTGGGCCAGGAGAAGTGCCGTCCGGTGACCGGCTGGGCCACGCTCGCCGCCGCGTCGGACTGGTCGCGGCCACCGCGGCAGATGATCGGCACGGCGTACTGGTTCCTCAACACCGACCAGTGGCGCTACGACCGGTTCACGGCGGACGTCCTCACCTCGCCGCTGGGTGCGGGGCGGTTGCGGGGGATGACCGGCGCGGACTGTCTCGCGCTGTCGGCGCGGGCGGGGTGGATGCCGTCGTATCCGACCTTCGACCGCAATCCGCTGGAGCTGGGCGAGGTGTTCGGCGACCAGGTGGCGCGGGTGGTGGCCGAACTGCGGGCGGGCACGCTGAAGTTCGCCTGCGAGGACCCGGACGCGCCCGGGAACTGGCCGCGGGTGCTGACGCTGTGGCGGGCCGATCTGCTGGGCTCGTCGGCAAAGGGCGCGGAGTACTTCACCCGGCACCTGCTGGGCACCCACTCCTCGCTCCGGGTTCAGGAGGCGCCCGAGGACGTACGGCCGCGCGGGGTGACCTGGCGCGACGAGGCGCCCGAGGGCAAGCTCGACCTGCTGCTGTCGCTGGACTTCCGGCAGACGTCGTCCACGCTGCTGTCGGACGTCGTCCTGCCCGCCGCCACCTGGTACGAGAAGCACGACCTGTCCAGCTCGGACATGCATCCTTACGTCCACTCCTTCACCCCGGCCGTGGACCCGCCGTGGCAGGCGCGCACCGACTTCGACACGTTCAAGGCGCTGGCCGAGCGGCTCAGTGAGCTGGCCGTCGGCCATCTGGGGGTGCGCAAGGACCTGGTGGCCACTCCGCTCCAGCACGACACCCCGGGCGAGCTCGCCCAGCCGGGCGGGGTCGTCCGGGACTGGCGGCGCGGGGAGTGCGACCCGGTGCCCGGGAAGACCATGCCGAACCTGACCGTCGTGGAGCGGGACTACACGGCGATCGGCGCCAAGTTCGCCGCGCTGGGGCCGCTGGTGGAGCGGCTCGGGCTGCCCGCGAAGGGCATCACGCTGCGTCCGGACGAGGAGGTCGAGCACCTCAGGCACCTGAACGGCGTCACGGCCGACGGCCGCCCCTCCCTCGACACGGCCGTGAAAGCGGCGAACGCCATCCTCGCCCTGTCCGGCACCACCAACGGCCGTCTCGCCACCCAGGGTTTCCGAACCCTTGAGGTGCGCACCGGGCAGGAGATGGCGCACCTGGCCGCCGAGCACGAGGGCAAGCGGGTCACGTACGCGGACGCGCAGGCCGCGCCGGTGCCGGTGATCACCTCGCCGGAGTGGTCGGGCAGCGAGTCGGGCGGGCGGCGCTACACCGCCTTCACCCTCAACACCGAGCACCTCAAGCCCTGGCACACCCTCACCGGCCGCCAGCACTTCTTCCTCGACCACGACTGGATCCACGAACTGGGCGAGGCGCTTCCCGTCTACCGGCCGCCGCTGGACATGAACAAGCTGTTCGACGAGCCGCGCCTCGGCCCGGACGGACAGCGGGAGGTGACGGTCCGTTACCTCACCTCGCACAGCAAGTGGTCCATCCACTCCGAGTACCAGGACAACCTGTTCATGCTGGCCCTCTCCCGCGGCGGCCAGAACATCTGGCTGTCCCCGCAGGACGCGGACGCGATCGGCGTCGTCGACAACGACTGGATCGAGGCGGTCAACCGCAACGGCGTGGTCACCGCCCGGGCCGTCGTCTCGCACCGCATACCGCACGGCACCGTCTATATGCACCACGCGCAGGAACGCACGGTCGCCGTCCCGAACACCGAGACCACCGGCCGGCGCGGCGGCATCCACAACTCGCTGACCCGGCTGCTCCTCAAGCCGTCCCATCTCGTCGGCGGCTATGCCCAGCTCTCCTGGGCGTTCAACTACCTGGGCCCGACGGGCGACCAGCGCGACGAGGTGACGGTGATCCGCCGCCGCAGCCAGGAGGTCGAGTACTGATGCGTCCGATGGCCCAGATAGCGATGGTGATGAACCTCGACAAGTGCATCGGCTGCCACACCTGCTCGGTCACCTGCAAGCAGGCGTGGACCAACCGGCGCGGCATGGAGTACGTCTGGTTCAACAACGTCGAGACCCGCCCCGGCCAGGGCTATCCACGCCGCTACGAGGACCAGGAGCGCTGGCGCGGCGGCTGGGAGCTGAACCGGCGCGGGGCGCTGAAGCTGAAGGCGGGCGGCCGCTTCCGCAAGCTCGCCGGGATCTTCTCCAACCCCGAACTGCCGGAGATCAAGGACTACTACGAGCCCTGGACCTACGACTACAAGAACCTCACCGACGCCCCGCTCGGCGGCGCCCCCGCCTACGGCGACCTCGATCCGATGGTGGAGCGGACGCGTACGCAGGCGTCGGAGAAGGTGCGGTTCGAGTTCGAGCAGAGCTTCATGTTCTATCTGCCGCGCATCTGCGAGCACTGCCTCAACCCGTCCTGTGTGGCGTCGTGCCCGTCGGGGGCGATGTACAAGCGGGAGGAGGACGGCATCGTCCTCGTCGACCAGGACCGCTGCCGGGGCTGGCGGATGTGCGTGACGGGATGCCCGTACAAGAAGGTGTACTTCAACCACCGCACCGGCAAGGCCGAGAAGTGCACGCTGTGCTATCCGCGCGTCGAGGTCGGTCTGCCGACGGTCTGCTCGGAGACCTGCGTGGGCCGGCTGCGCTATCTCGGGGTGGTGCTGTACGACGCCGACCGGGTGACGGCGGCCGCCTCCGTGCCCCGCGAACGGGACCTGTACGAGGCACAGTTGGACATCTTCCTCGACCCGGAGGACAGGGAGGTGCGGCGGGCCTGCGAGGAGGCGGGGATCCCGTACGACTGGCTGGAGGCGGCCCGCCGCTCGCCCGTGCACGCGCTGATCAGCAGGTACCGGGTGGCGCTTCCGCTGCATCCGGAGTACCGCACGATGCCGATGGTCTGGTACATCCCGCCGCTGTCCCCGGTGGTGGACGTGCTGGCGGAGACCGGGCACGACGGCGAGGACGCGGGGAACCTGTTCGGCGCGATCGACAGCCTGCGCATCCCGCTGGAGTACCTGGCCGAGATGTTCACGGCCGGGGCCATCGCACCGGTGCGCGCCTCGCTGGAGAAACTCGCCGCGATGCGCTCCCACATGCGGTCGGTCAACCTCGGCGAGGAGCCGGATCCCTCGGTGCCGGAGGCCGTGGGCATGCGGGCCGGGGAGCTCGAGGACATGTACAAGCTGCTGGCGGTCGCCAAGTACGAGGACCGGTACGTCATTCCGACGGCGGCCGTCGCCGACGCCCGGCGCCTGGAGGAGTCGGCGCTCCCCGAGGGGTGCAGCCTCGACTACGAGGGCGGGCCCGGGATGGGCGGGAGCGGCCCGTTCGGCCAGGACTCGGGCCGCAAACTGCTGCCGCTGGTGTCGGTGGAGAACTTCCACGTGCTGCGCAGACGGCAGACCGCGGACACCTCCGACCCGGCCGCCGTGACCCATACCCCCGACGCAGAGGAGGCCTGATGCCCTCCTTCGAGGTGCTCTACCAGGCAGCCGCGCTCTGCCTGACCTACCCCGACGACGACTTCCACGCCCGGCTGCCCCTGCTGCGCGAGGCCGCCCCGCAGTTGCGGGAGTTCACCGACCACGCCGCGGTCACCCCGCCCGAGGAACTGGCCGCGCACTACGTCGAGGTCTTCGACCTGAAGAACCGCCACAGCCTGTACCTGACGTGGTGGAGCGACGGCGACACCCGGCGGCGCGGCATGTCGCTGGTCCGCCTCAAGGAGCTGTACCGCGAGCACGGCCTGGAGTTCGCCGGCGAGGAGCTGCCCGACTTCCTGCCGGCGGTACTGGAGTTCACCTCCCGCACCGGCAACACCGACCTGCTGCTGGAGCACCAGGAGTGCCTGGAGCAGCTCCGCGCCCGGCTCACCGACTTCGGCACACCGTACGCGTCCGTCCTGGACGCCGTGTGCGCCACCCTGCCGACCGCACGGACCGGGAAGCGCCCATGACGACACTGCTCTGGGGCGTCCTGCCCTACGTCACCTTCGCCCTGCTGCTCGCGGGCCTGTTCTGGCGCCACCGCTACGACCGCTTCGGCTGGACCACCCGCTCCTCGCAGATCTACGAGTCGAGGCTGCTGAACATCGCCTCGCCCGCCTTCCACTACGGCATCCTGTTCGTGCTGGTCGGCCATCTGGTCGGCCTGTTCGTCCCGGAGTCCTGGACACACGCGCTGGGCGTGAGCGAGCACACCTACCACCTGTTCTCCCTCTACGGCGGTACGGCGGCCGGGGTGCTGACGGTCGCCGGGATCGCGCTGCTGATCTACCGCCGCCGCACGAACGCGCCGGTGTTCCGGGCGACGACGGCCAACGACAAGCTCATGTACGTCGTCCTGCTGGCCGCGATCGTGCTGGGCATGGTCGCCAAGCTCGCGCACGTCTCCGGAGACGGCTACGACTACCGCCAGTCGATCGCCCCTTGGGCCCGCGGCCTGTTCACCCTGCAGCCGGACCCGGTCCGGATGGCGGGCGTGCCGGTGCTGTACCAGATCCACACGGTGATCGGCATGGCGCTGATCGCGCTGGTGCCGTACACACGGCTGGTCCATATGTTCAGCGCTCCGGTGCAGTACCTGTTCCGGCCGTACCTCGTGTACCGCAGCCGCGACCCCGGGGACCTGGGGCCGCGGCCGGAGCGGCGGGGCTGGGAGAAGGCGGGATCCTAGGCCGCCCCGCCCCTCTGGTCCCGCTGGTCCCCCTGCTCCTTCTCCTCGTCGACGATCTCCGCGTCCACCACACCTTCGTCGTCCTGCGCCGCGCCCTGTTCGGTGCCCGCGCCGGCCCCGGCGTCCGTCGGTGCCTGCTGGGACTGGGCGTACATCGCCTGGCCCATCTTCTGGCTGACCGTGGCGAGTTTCTCGACGCCGGTGCGCAGGGCGCTCGTCTCGGCGTTCTGTTCCAGTTGCTGCTTCAGGTCGGTGATCGCCGACTCGACCTCGGTCCTGGTGTCCGCCGGGACCCGGTCCTCGTTGTCCCGGATGAACTTCTCGGTCTGGTAGACGAGCTGCTCGGCCTGGTTCCTGGTCTCCGCCGCCTCTCGGCGTGACCGGTCCTCCTCTGCGTACTGCTCGGCCTCCCGCATCATCCGGTCGATGTCGTCCTTCGGCAGGGCCGACCCGCCCGTCACCGTCATCTTCTGCTCCCGCCCCGTGGCCAGGTCCTTGGCGGAGACGTGCATGATCCCGTTGGCGTCGATGTCGAACGCGACCTCGATCTGCGGCACCCCGCGCGGCGCCGGCGGCAGACCCGTCAGGTCGAAGACGCCGAGCTTCTTGTTGTACGCGGCGATCTCGCGTTCGCCCTGGTAGACCTGGATGCCGACGGAGGGCTGGTTGTCGGCGGCGGTGGTGAAGATCTCCGAACGCCGGGTCGGGATCGTGGTGTTGCGTTCGATGAGCTTGGTCATGATGCCGCCCTTGGTCTCGATGCCGAGGGACAGCGGGGTGACGTCGAGCAGCAGGACGTCCTTGACGTCGCCGCGGATGACGCCGGCCTGGAGGGTCGCGCCGACGGCCACGACCTCGTCGGGGTTGACGCCCTTGTGCGGGTCCTTGCCGGTGAGTTCCTTCACGAGGTCGGTGACGGCGGGCATCCGGGTGGAGCCGCCGACGAGGATGACGTGGTCGACCGCGGAGAGCTTCACGTTCGCATCCTTGACCGCCCGGTGGAAGGGGGTCTTGCAGCGGTCGAGGAGGTCGGCGGTCAGTTCCTGGAACTGGGCACGGGTCAGCTTCTCGTCGAGGTGGAGGGGGCCCTCGGCGGAGGCGGTGATGTAGGGCAGGTTGATCGTGGTCTCGGAGGAGCTGGACAGCTCGATCTTGGCCTTCTCGGCACCCTCGCGCAGGCGCTGCAGCGCCATCTTGTCGTTGCCGAGGTCGATGCCGTTCTGCCCCTTGAACTTCTTCACCAGGTGCTCGACGATCCGCTGGTCCCAGTCGTCGCCGCCCAGGTGTGTGTCGCCGTTGGTGGCCTTGACCTCGATGACGCCCTCGCCGATCTCCAGCAGCGAGACGTCGAAGGTGCCGCCGCCGAGGTCGAAGACCAGGACGGTCTGCTCCTCGCCCCGGTCGAGTCCGTAGGCGAGGGAGGCGGCGGTGGGCTCATTGATGATCCTGAGCACCTTCAGGCCCGCGATCTCCCCGGCTTCCTTCGTGGCCTGCCGCTGGGCGTCGTCGAAGTAGGCGGGAACGGTGATCACCGCGTCGGTGACGTCCTCACCGAGGTAGGACTCGGCGTCCCGCTTCAGCTTCTGCAGCACCCGGGCGGACAGCTCCTGGGCCCGGTAGCGGCTGCCGTCGATGTCGCCCTGGTCCGGGAAGCGCCAGTTCGCTTCGCCCATGTGCCGCTTCATGGAGCGGGCGGTGCGCTCGACGTTCGTCACCGCCTGCCGTTTGGCCAC
The DNA here is from genome assembly GCF_049974585.1 of Streptomyces sp. UG1. NCBI lineage: Bacteria > Bacillati > Actinomycetota > Actinomycetes > Kitasatosporales > Streptomycetaceae > Streptomyces > Streptomyces sp. UG1. Next base: position 82,105 of record NZ_JBNGGG010000018.1, read on the forward strand.
CTCACCGACGAGTACCTCGCCGTTCTTGGCGAAGGCCACGACCGACGGTGTGGTCCTGGCCCCCTCCGCGTTGGCGACGACAGTGGGTTCGCCGCCCTCCAGGACGGCGACCACCGAGTTCGTGGTCCCGAGATCGATCCCGACCGCGCGTGCCATCGTTGTCCCCTTCCGCCAGGGCACCTCTTGAACTCCAGCACAAAACTTGAGTGGGTTCTTGTCAATGGGACGGGTGGCCCGGGGGACGGGACCCAAACGGGGGCTGAGCGGTCGCTCAGCCCCCGGTGGGGCGCTATGCCAGCTTCGCCGACAGCGTGATCGTCGTGCCGGTCAGGGCCTGGCTGACCGGGCAGTTCTTCTTGGCGTCCTCCGCGGCGGCGACGAACGTCTCGTTGTCGATGCCGGGCACCGTGCCCTCGACGGTGAGGTGGATGCCGGTGATGCCCTCACCGGGCTGGAAGCTCACGTCGGCCGAGGTGACCAGCTTGGTGGGCGGGGTGCCGGCGCCGTTCAGGGCGTGCGACAGGGCCATCGAGAAGCAGCTGGAGTGCGCGGCGGCGATCAGTTCCTCGGGGCTGGTCTTGCCGTTGGCCTCCTCGGAGCGCGAGGCCCACGTGACCGGCTGCGCGGCGATGGCACCGGAGGAGTCGAAGTTGACGACACCATTGCCCTCGAGCAGGTTGCCTTCCCAGACGGTGTGTGCGGAGCGCGTGGTTGCCACGGTGAGTCCTTCCAATTCTGGTGTTTCCTTGGGGCACCATCCGATCACACTCCGGCTCACTGCACCCGGAAGACCGGCCCACGAGGGGTGAACGGCAGTCGACGGCCCGGGGGAATCAGATACGCGTGCTCGCGCCGCACCCGCAGGACGTCGCACCAGCCGTCGGTGATGACCAGCACGGGCGCGCCCGGCGGGAAGTCGTCCGCCCGCTGCAGCAGGTCGATCCCGGGCTGCAGGACGGTACCGCCCCGGCCGCGCACCCGCACCCTCCCCCAGTGCCTTAAGGGCCTGGGAGGTGCCCCCATCGCGATGTCGGTCACCGGCACATACCCGGCGTCGTACGGCCCCGCGTCGCAGAACACCACCCGCGCGGCCGGTACGTCCCGTGCCTCGGCGTACGAGGCGATCGCGCCCAGCGCCTTGCCGAGCAGGCCGGCGCCCATGGAGCCGGAGGTGTCCAGGACCACGCCGAAGGTGCAGCGGGCGATCTCCTCGGGCGGGTAGTAGCGGCCGGCGCGCGGGATGTCGGGCGTCGACGCCTGGCGGCGCGCGGGACGGGCGTACGTCCTGACCGGTTCCGGACGCGGCACGAACTCGTCGAACCAGCGGGCCAGTCGGGCATCCCACGGCAGCGGTGGATGGCTGAGCGCGCGGATCTCCTGGACCAGGCCGCCGGGCAGGAAGCCCCGCTCCTGCCGCTGGTGCAGGTCGAGGCCCTGGCACAGGCCCCGCCGGTAGAACTCGTCGAGGTCGACGTACTCTCCGGGCGGGCCGAGCGGTGCGCCGAGCACATCGCCGACGCCCTTGCCGCGCAGGGTGGCCAGCCGGCGCATCCGGCGCGGGTCGCCGGCGATCCGGTCGTACACCTCCTCGGCGGACAGGCCGCTGAACTGCGCGTCGTACAGCAGCCCTTGGGGCATCTCCCCGATCTGCATCTCGCGCAGCCAGCCGTTGATGACGTAGTCGCAGGCGACGTTGAACAGATACGGGTCTCGGGCGCCGCAGCGGTCGCCGTGGCGCAGGGCGGCGTGCAGCATCTCGTGGGCGAGGATGAACCGCCACTCCTCGTCCTCGAACGTCCGCAGCGGGTTGATGTAGATCTCGCCGGCCTCGGCGTTGACGGCGGCGACGGCGATGCCGTGCGCGCGGGCGAGTCCGGCGTCGGCGACCAGCTTGATGCCGGCCCGCGATGCCGCCGAGCTGGGGGTCCCCCCTCTGGGGGAGGGTAGGAGGTGATGAACCACTCCAGCGCCCACTGCCAGGGCCGCTTCTTGACCGGTTCGCCGTCCATGGAGTCGCGGCGGCCGCCCGCCATGTCCATCGCGGTGGAGACGGTCCGGCTCCGGTCCCGCCGTGCCGCAGCGCTCGTACCCGGCCGGGATTCCGTCGCGCCGCCAGCGCGTGGCGAGCTGTTCCTCGTCGCCGTCGGGGTAGCTCAGGGGCAGGTGGTCGGGGGCCTGCCCGACCGGGAAGGTGAGCAGGAAGCGGTTGACGACGGCGCAGCGGGCGGCGAGTTCGGCCCGGTCGGGCTGTACGGGCGTGCCCGTCTTGGAGGGCACGTGTCCGAAACCGAGGTGCAGGACGGCGTGCGCGATCGCCCAGGCCCAGGTGGCGGGTTCGGCGGTGGGGGTCCCCCCGCGCGAGTCGGTTCGAGCGTGGGGGAGGTGCGGGTCGACGTGCAGAGCGCCGTCGGAGTCGACGCGGACGAGGCCGTCGCGGGGCGCCTGTTCGCACTTCTCCTGGCGGCAGACGGTGAACTCGACGGCGGCGAGCGCCGGGTTGGCGCGCACCAGCCGCATCCCCTCGGCGAAGGCCTCCGCGGCCAGGTCCCGCTTCTTCTTGGGCTTGCCCTTGTCGTGGGTACGGCTCATCGCCGCGCCTCGACCAGCCGGGGCATGTCCCGGGCGGCCTCCACCAGGAACCACGACGGCAGCACCGGGTTGCCGTCGGCGTCGGAGGCGATGACGCTCTGGGCGACCTCGACGGAGATCTCCGCGAGCTGCACCAGCAGCGACTTCGCGCGGTACGCGGTCTGCCGCCCGCTCGCCGACATGTGGTCCTTGCTCACGGGCAGTTCCTTGATCAGACGGCCGCGGAAGGACTCGGCGAGGTAGTAGAGCAGGTCGCGGTCCTCCATGCGGTGCGGCCAGCGGGCGTCGCCCTTGATGATGGCCTCGATGCCGAACCGGCTGCGCACGATCTTGACATAGCCGCAGAACGCGGTGGCGTGCGTCAGCGTGCCGTGCGCCAGCACCTTCAGCGTCTCCTCGTCGAGGCCCTGGCCGAAGGAGTGCAGCGCGTCGGAGAGCATGTGCCAGGAGCGGGGCGTGGAGAAGGGCTCCTCGGTCTTGGGCGGCTTGGACCACAGGTGGTCGGGGCGGTCGGTGAGGTGGTCCAGGATCCACGGGTGGATGCCGTTGTTCGCGGCCCAGGTCAGCCAGTCCTTGGCGGAGGCCTCCAGGTGGACGTGGGTGAGGCGGTTGACCAGGGCGGAGGCGATGGGCCGGGCGAGGGCGTTGTCGGTGGCCCGGTTTCCGGCGCCGATGACGATCGAGCCCTTGGGCAGTTCGTAGGTGCCGATACGGCGGTCCAGGATCAGCGAGTAGAACGCCTTCTGCACATCAGGGGTGGCCGCGTTCAGCTCGTCCAGGAACAGGCAGTACGGCTCGTCGCGGGCGATCGCCTCGGGCGGGCAGAACACCGAGCGCCCGTCGCGGATCTGCGGCACGCCGATCAGGTCCTCCGGCGCGAGCTGGGTGCCGAGCAGACTCACGCACTCCAGGCCGAGCGACTCGGCGAAGTCCCGTACGAGGGAGGACTTTCCGATGCCGGGGGCGCCCCAGAGGAAGACCGGCCGCACGGTGGCGAGGCCGAGGAGCAGTTTCGGGGACACGGGAGGGCGTGACGGTGACGGCGGCCTGCAAAGCAGGGGCTCCCCTCTTTGCGCCTAAACCGGCGCCGCTCTCGCGGATGTGGTTGCTCGCCGTCGAGGTTCTCAATTGATGGTTGCGGCCGTCATCCGAATTTTCATGCGGCCCGCTCCTCCGGCTCCGTCTCCAAGGGCACCTGGGGGCCGGTCGATTCGCTCAGCCAGCGGCGCAGTACGTGGTGCACCTGCTCGGCGCCGACCAGGTCCTCCCCGTCGTCCACCGGCGTCGAGAAGACGATCGGCGACAGCAGGAACGGCCTGCCCTGCGCCCCGCCGAGTCCGCCGTGCGAGCCGATCTGCTCCTCGAAGGCGAGGACCTCGCCGTCGTCCGGTTCGTAGGAGGAGTTGACCATGATGTCGGCGGTGTTCGGGAACGAGTGCGTGCGCCGTACGGCGTCGGCGGCGCCCGGCCCGAAGACCTCCAGCGGACCGGGGTCGTCGTCCAGTCGGTCCAGGGGGATCTCCGCGCCGTGCGCGCCGAGCACGACCCCGCCGTGCCGCCCGCTGCGCACGAGCAGGAAGCCGATGCCGGGGTGGTTGGCGAGGGTGGTGAGCAGGGCCGGGTGGCGGGCGTCGATCTCCTCCTTGGTCATCCGGTGCGGGACGTCCGGGAAGGAGACCAGGCCGAGGTTGCCGGAGGCCAGCACGATCGGCTCGGAGCGGCGGGACGGGCGGTGCTGCTCGCCGCCCTCCTCGACGGGCCGGCGCAGCGCCGCGCGCACGGCGGCGCGGGCCTCGGCGCCGCTGTGGGTGCGCCGCGCCCGGCGTGGCACGGGCAGCCCGCAGCCGGCCCGCACCAGGTCGGCGAGGCCGAGGCCGTAGCGGGCGCGGAAGGTCTCGCCGGGGCTCTGGCCGTGGTCCGACAGCACGACCAGCCGGTACGCGCGCGGCGCGTGCTCGGCGGCCTTCTCGATCAACGCCAGCGCCCGGTCGAGCCGTTCGAGGACCTTCTCGGCGTCGCGGCCGCACGGCCCGGAGTGGTGCGCCACCTCGTCGTACGCGACCAGGTCGGCGTAGACGGCGCTGCGGCCGGCGAACATGTCGCCCAGCACCGCGGCGACGACGACGTCGCGCTCCACGACCGTCGCGAAGGCGCGCACGAACGGGTAGAGGCCGCCGCGGGAGACTCTGGGCCGGGCCTTGCGGGCGCGGGCCCGGGTGGACTGGCCGATCTCACGGCCGACCTCGGCGACGAAGGACAGGGCGGTGCGCACGGCGTTGGCCGGGTCGGAGAAGTAGGCGAAGTAGCCGGCGCGGGAGCGGTTCTCCCGGGGGCGCCGTTTGGTGGCGATGGACAGCACCAGGGCCTGCTCGTCGGCGCCGCCGCTGAAGAGGTTGCCACGGCTGGCGCCGCCGTCGGCGAGCAGTCCGCCGTCTCCGGTGCGGTCGATGGCGCGGCGCTGGAGTTCGGCGGCGCTGGTGGGGCGGTTGCAGACCATCACCTCGCGGCCGGCCTTCTCGTACCAGCGGAACGCGGGCACGTCGTGGTTGCTGCCGTGCAGGATGCCGAGCTGGCTGGCGCCGGTCTGGCTGGACCAGTCGGTGCGCCAGGGGGTGAGCCGGTGGGTGCGGCGGTTGCCGGTGCCCTCTCCCAGCCAGCGGGCGACGGTGGGCATGAGGCCCTTGCCGACGGCGGTGAGGAGGACGTCGTGGCCGACGCCGTCGAGCTGTACGAAGACGGTGCCGGGGCCGGCCGGGCCGGGTGGCAGGGCCCGGCGGCGGCGGTCGGCGAGGCGGTACAGGCGGCGGCGGTAGGCGTCGTCGTCCCGTACGGCCAGGGCGGCGCCGGTGGCGGAGGCGACGGCGGACATCACGGCGGCGACGATGACGGCGGTCTCGGGAGCGGCCTCGCTGTCGCCGGAGGGCACGATGCGCAGGGCGACGATGAGCAGGGAGCCGTTGAGGAAGAACACCAGCAGGCCGAGTACGAGGGCCGGCACCAGGAGCAGGAGCCGTACCAGCAGGGGCCATACGAGCGCGGACAGCAGACCGAAGGCTCCGGCACCGAGGGCGGCGGTGATGGCGATACGGGTGGCGCTGTCACCGTCCGCCGACTGCAACTGGAAGTCCGGCAGGATCCCGGCGAGCACGAGCATGGTCACGGTGGAGACCGCCCACACGGCGATGCTCCGCCCGATCTGACTGGCAACCCGCCGCCAACGCCCACGCACGCCCAGCCCACCTCACGACCCGGCCCACCCCGAAACGGGCCTTCACGTTCCCCAGCGTGGCACACGCCACCGACAGCGGTCCGGGGCAGTCACCGCGAGGCGTGCTGCTCAACGCCCGTCGTAACCGGCCGTCGGCATCGACAGCCGCCGGTGCACCCGGGCCTTCATCTGCGCGTCGTACGACGGCTCCGCGCGCCCCACCGTCTCCACCCGCACCCCGCGCCGGGCGCACTCCGCGGTGAACTCCTCCACGGACGACAGGGCGCTCTCCAGCACCCTGCGGCTGGGTGCCACGAACAGGTCGAGTCCGGGCCGGACGCCCTCCCACAGCACGCTGTGGTCGGCCCGCAGCCCCCGTACGACAAGCTCGCGCGCGACGACGTACCCGTGCTCGGCGGCCCAGCGCGCGCACATCGCGTGCTGGCTGCGGGAGTCCACCAGGAAGGGGTCGGCGTCCAGCTCTTCGAGCGGCGTCAGGCTGGCGATGGCCGTGACGCGCACTATGGATGGCCCCATGGCGCCCCCCTCACCTCCGGGTTTCGCCGCCGACCCTACTCCAGCCCGTACGCTTCGGGGAGTCGCGCGAAGGAGGCAAAGAAGTGCCGGTGGAGATCACCTGGTGGGGTCACGCCACCTGCACGGTCGAGGACTCGAACGTGCGCGTCCTCACCGACCCTCTGTTCGCGCGCCGGCTCGCGCATCTGCATCGCCGCCGGGGCGCGCTCCCGGCGCCCGCCGCCCGGCGGGCCGACGTGGCCGTGGTCTCCCATCTCCACGCCGACCACCTGCATGTTCCCTCACTGGCGGGGCTTCCCGACGGCACCCTGCTGCTCGTGCCCCGGGGTGCGCCCCGCGCCGTACCGGGCCTGCGTCGGCTCACGCATCTGCGGGTGACCGAGATGGCGCCGGGGGATGTGACGCCAGTGGGTGACGTGGTGGTACGGGCCGTTCCCGCGCGGCACGACGGGCGGCGACTGCCCCTCGGACGGCACCGCTCCCCCGCCCTCGGCTACGTCATCGAGGGCGAGGCACGCACGTACTTCGCCGGGGACACCGGGCTGTTCGACGCGATGGCGAAGGAGGTCGGCCCGGTCGAGGTGGCGCTGCTGCCGGTGGGCGGCTGGGGGCCGTATCTCGGGGAGGGACATCTGGACGCGGGGCGGGCCGCCGAGGCGCTGGCCCGGCTGGGGCCGCGCAGCGCGGTGCCGGTGCACTACGGCACGTACTGGCCGATCGGCATGGACGCCGTGCGCCCCCATGAATTCCATGCGCCCGGCGACGAGTTCGCGCGCCTGGCCGCCGAGCGCGTGCCCGGTGTGTCGGTGCACCGGCTCGCACACGGGGAGAGCGTGCGCCTGGAGGTGGCCCCGTGACGATGCTGGCCGCCGCCTCGACGACGGTGCCGCCCGAGTCCACGCAGCAGGCGATCGGCTATCCCTCGCTGTTCCTGCTGGTGCTGATCGGGGCGCTGGTGCCGGTGGTCCCGACGGGGGCGTTGGTGAGTTCGGCGGCGGTGGTGGCGTTCCATCAGACGGCGCCGTTCTCCTTGGCGCTGGTGTTCGTCACGGCGTCCACGGCCGCGTTCCTCGGTGATGTGACGCTGTACTGGCTGGGGCGGCGCGGCATGGGCTCGAAGAACGGCTCGCGCTGGCTGGAGGCGATCCGCTCGCGCGCGCCGGAGGAGCGGCTCACACAGGCGCAGGGGAAGCTGGCCGAGCATGGGGTTGCCGTGCTCGTGTTGTCGCGGCTGGTGCCGGCGGGGAGGTTGCCGGTGATGTTGGCGTGTCTGCTGGCGAAGTGGCCGATGCGGAGGTTTGCGCGGGGGAATTTGCCGGCGTGTCTGGCGTGGGCGGTGACGTATCAGGTGATCGGGATTCTTGGGGGGTCGCTGTTTGCTGAGCCGTGGGAGGGGGTGGTGGCGGCCGTTGCGCTGACGGTGGTCATCAGTGTGGCGCCGAGTGTGTGGAGGCGGGTTCGGGCTGCCAAGTGAGGTTTCGTTGCGGGGTGCGGGTGGTTTGTGGCTGGGCGCGCAGTTCCCCGCGCCCCTGAGTGCGCGGCCCTTACTCGGCGAGATCAAGTACCCGTGAGCCACCAACCGGCAAATCCCACAGGTCGTTGCGGTCCAGTCCCGCCCTCTCCCACGCCGCCCTCACACGCGTGAGCGGTTCCAGGACCGGTTCCGCCGACAGTACGAACGTGCCCCAGTGCATCGGTGCCATCCGCCTCGCACCGAGGTCCTGAGCCGCCCGTACCGCCTCCTCCGGGTCGCAGTGGACGTCGCTGAGCCACCAGCGGGGGTCGTAGGCGCCGATGGGGAGCAGGGCCAGGTCGATGCCGGGGTAGCGGTCGCCGATGCGGGTGAACCAGTGGCCGTAGCCGGTGTCGCCGGCGAAGTACACGCGCCGGCCGTCGGGGGCGGTGAGGACCCAGCCGCCCCACAGGCTGCGGCAGGTGTCGACGAGGGTGCGCTTGGACCAGTGGTGGGCCGGTACGAAGTCGAAGCGGACGCCGGACAGTTCCGCCCCTTCCCACCAGTCCAGTTCGGTGACGTGGGTGAACCGGCGGCGGCGGAACCAGGAGGCGAGACCGGCCGGTGCGAACACGGGGGTGTCGCGCGGGAGTCGGCGCAGGGTGGGGGCGTCCAGGTGGTCGTAGTGGTTGTGGCTGATGACGACCGCGTCGATGTGCGGCAGGGCGCTCCAGGGGACGCCGACGGGGGTGATGCGGGCCGGGGTGCCGAGGATGCGGCGGGACCATACCGGGTCGGTGAGCACGGTCAGTCCGCCGATCTGGACGACCCAACTGGCGTGCCCCGCCCAGGAGACGGCGACCGTGCCCGCGTCCACGCGGGGCACCGGGGCGGGCGCGAAGGGCAGCCGGGGGATGTCGGCGAGGCCGTCACGGCCGGGGCGTACGGCGCCCTCGCGGGCGAAGCGGGCGAGGGCCTTGATGCCGGGCAGCGGGGCGGTGAGGCGGTCGTGGAAGGTGCGCGGCCACACCCGGCGCTCGCCCAGCGGGCGGGGTGCGGCCCGCAGCGGGAGAGGGGTGGTGGAGGTACGTGTTGTGGACCTGCGTGTGGTGGCCGTACGCCTGGTGGGCGACTCGGACTGCTGCGTCATCGAGGAGACTCCCATCGCTCAGCGTCGTCGCGGAGATCGTCGAAGACCGACCTCAAGTGGATCAACGCGCGGTGCACGTGCGGCAGTTCCAACGGCGCGGGTGAACCGAGGCATTCCGCGCGCTCCTCGTCGGTGCCCGCCAGCAGCGGTCCGGTGGACAGCCGCACGCGCAGCGCCTGGAGGTCGTCGCCGAAGCGGTGCCCGCCGGGTGCGGGCATGCCGAGCCGGGCGGCGAGGAAGTCCTCCAGGTCCTGTGCGTCGCCGACGTCCCGCGCGGACAGCCCGGCGCGCAGCGGGCCGAGGTCGATGTACAGGTGCCGCCCGGCCTGCGGGGGCCGTGCCAGCGCGCCGGCCCGTACGGCGGCGGCGTGTGCGGCGGCGGCCACGCGCGCGTGCAGGCGTACGGCGGCTTCGACCCGCGTGGTGACCGGCTCGGGTTCCGCCAGCGCGTAGCGGGCCGCGAGGGCGACGGGGCCGGCGACGCGGGCGCCGAGCGCGGTGAGCACGTCGAGCACGCGCGCGTGGAGGCCGTTGCCGGCGTCGTGCGCGGGGAAGCGGGCGACCGCGGCCGGCCAGCCGGGCGGGAGGTGGGCGCCGGCCAGGTCGGTGACGACGGTGACCTGTTCGGGGAGCATCTCGGCGGGGCTGACCAGCACGGTGTCGTGCGGGGCGTGCACGGTGTCGCGCCAGGTCTCGTCGCTGACCAGGTGCAGTCCCTCGCCGCTGGCGGCCTCCACGGTCTCGTGCAGCACCTCGGGCGGGGCCACGGTGGCGGTGGGGTCGTCGGCGACGGAGAGCACCAGCAGCCGCGGGTCACCGCCCTCGGCGCGGACCCGGCGGACGGTCTCCAGAAGGGTGTACGGATCCGGGACGCCGCCGCACTCGGCCGGCGTCGCCACGTGGAAGACGGGTCTGCCCAACAGGCGTGCGTACGGCGCCCACCAGGCCGCGCAGGGCCGGGGCACCAGGACGTCGCCGCCGAGCGCGAAGGTCAGGGCGAGCAGGAGGGCAGGGGCGCCGGGCCCGGCCACCGCCTGCTCCGGCTCGGTCGGCAGTCCTCGCCGTCCCCAGTACCCGCACGCCGCCTCCAGCAGGGCGGTGCCGCCGCCGACGGGCTCGCTCCCGGCCCGGCCCGCGGCGGCGGAGAGCACGGCGGCCAGTTCGGGCAGCACCGGCAGCCCGTCGTCCGGGAGCGGCGGCCCGTAACGGACGGGGCCGTGGCCTTCGGGGTCCGTCCGGCGCATCCGTGCCTCCGCTGTGCCTGGTGCCGTGGTGGACCGTCACGTGTCCCCGCGGCTCTGCGTACCCATGGTGGCGCGACTCCATGGCCGCCCGCAGGGTTGCGCCGATCACGGGGCGGACCGGGGCGGCCGTACGGATCAGTCCCGCGCGCCGGGCGGTCGGCGGCGCAGCCGGTACACCGCGCCGCCGGCCGCGCCCGCGATCAGGACGCCGCCGACGACCAGGGCGGGCACGGAGTCGGTGAAGGTACCGCCCGTGCCGGCCTGCACACCGTGCTCGGTGACACCACTGCCGCAGTCCTCCGAGCGGGACCCGCCTGCGTTCCAGCGCGGCTCGGCCTGGTCGGCCTCGGTAGCGCTCCAGCCGGGCTCGGCGTCGTCGGTCTCGGTAGTGCTCCAGCCGGGCTCGGCCTGGTCGGATCCGGTGGTGCTCCAGCCGGGCTCGTCCTCGCCGGCTTCGCCCTCGCCGCCCCGGCCTGGCCCGCCCTCGCCGACTTCGCCCGCACCGCCCCGGCCTGGCCCGGTCTCGCCGACTTCGCCCGCGCCGCCCCGGCCAGACTCGGCCTTGTCGGACTCAGCCGCGCCGCCCGACCCCGGCTCGGTCGGCTCGGCATCGCTCGCACCCCAGCCGGGATCGCTCTTGCCTGCGTCGGACTTACCCGAGTGGGACTCCGATTTGCCCGAGTGGTGGGACTCCGACTTGCCGGCTCCGGACCAGCCCGAGGAGGGCTCGCTGCAGGCATGGCCGCCGCCTCCGATGCCGCCGCCCTCGCCCCCACCGCCACTGCCCAGGCCGCCGTCGCCCCCGCCGATGCCCTCGCCGCCCTCCACGTCACCTTTGCCGCCCTCGCCACCGCCGATGCCCAGACCGCCGCCCATGTCGCCACCCCCCATGCCGAGACCGCCCTCCACATCGCCCTCCCTACCCTCGCCCCCCTCACCACTGCCCTTCTCCCCACCGGAGCCGTCCCCACCAGAGCCGTCCGCGCCGGCACCGCTCTCGCCGGCACCCTCCTCACCCCCGCCGCTCTCACGAACCGCCGTGAACGACGCGCTCCACTCCTTGCCCTCCCCTCCAGCCGCCGCGGGGCAGGCTCCGTCGACCGTCCCGTCGGATTCCGGGCCGGACGCGTCCGGGGCGTCCTCGAGCCTCTCGGCACGGGGAACGGTGGCGGTGTCGCCGTAGGCCGGCCCGGCGGCCTTCGCGTCGGCGGAGACGCGTTTCAGCCCGACGGTGCCCTCCTCGAACGCCCGCGAGGTGGCCTCGACGGCGGCGGGCGCGGATGCGCCGGACGCGTCGCAGGAGACCGCGACGGTGACGTTGCCGCCCGGCGAGGCGGTGCCGGGGCCGACCTCCGCGGCCGGGTCCGCGGCGGCGGCCGGGGCGGCGGGGCCCAAGGCGGCACCGGCCAGCGCGGCGACGGACAGGGCACGGGCGGTGCGGCGCATGGGGTGGGCTCCTTCGGCCGACGGCTGCGGGGGAACGGCGGTCGTGCCCCCGCAGCCATGACAGCCCGCCCGGCGCCCGGGCGCGCGCGGCCGGACACCATTCGCGGGATGTGAGACGGCCGAGCGGGTGACGCGAGGGGCGCGCGAGGGGTGGGAGCGGCCGCTCCGCGGTACCCGCACCCCCTGGCCAGCCTCCTACGGCGTATCCCGGCCCTCGTCAGGCCACGTCACTCAGAACCTGCTCGCGCACCCGGTGACAACACCGGCTGATGAGCCGGGAGACATGCATCTGCGAGATGCCCAACTGCTCCGCGATCCGGCTCTGCGTCATGTCCCCGAAGAACCGCATGTACAGAATCGCCCGCTCCCGCTCGGGCAGCGCGGCGATCCGCGGCTTGACGGCCTCACGGTCCACGACCGTGTCCAGCGCGGAGTCGGCCGACCCCAGCGCGTCACTCAGCGAATACCCGTCGTCGCTGCCGGGCATCTCCGCGTCCAGCGACAGGGCGGTGAAACTCTCCAGCGCCTCCAGCCCGACGCGGACATCGGCCTCGCTCATGTCCGCGTGCTCGGCGATCTCGGCCGTACGGGGCCTGCGGCCCGAGACGGTCTGCAGGTCCTGTACGGCGAACCGCACACGGTTGCGCAGGTCCTGCACCCGGCGCGGCACGTGCAGCGTCCACATGTGGTCGCGGAAGTGCCGCTTGATCTCACCGGTGATGGTGGGCACGGCGTAGCTCTCGAAGGCGTTGCCGCGCTCGGGGTCGTACCGGTCGACGGCCTTGACCAGGCCGAGCGCCGCGACCTGTCGCAGGTCCTCGAAGCTCTCGCCGCGGCTGCGGAACCGCCCGGCGAGCCGGTCGGCCATGGGCAGCCAGGCCTCGACGATCCGTTCGCGGACGGTGTCGCGCTGCTGCCCCTCGGGCAGCGAGGCGAGCCTGCGGAAGTCGTCGGCGGTGTCGGGGGCGTCGTCGTGCGGGTGGTGCTTCGCGCTCACTGAAGTGGGCATGTTGCGTAGCAACTCCCTTGGTTGTGCTCTGGCTTGGACGGTCACCGTGGGAGCGCGGGCGCGTACCGGAACCGGACACACCCGTGGTGGGAAAATCACCGATCCCACGGACGTGCCTCCTGTCCGAAGCACTGGTTGTCCGCCTGCCCTCACTCAGGGTCCTCAAACCCGGGCCAGGGTTTTCCGGCGGCGCGCCGGGTCACTCGTAGCGGTGCCGCTCAGTCCCTCGGAACCAGGAGGTCCCGCATGAGCACCAAGGTCGCCGACCACGTCCTGCAGCGCCTGCGCGAGTGGGGTGTGGATCATGTCTTCGGCTATCCCGGCGACGGCATCAACGGCCTGCTCGCGGCCTGGGGCCGAGCCGAGAACGAGCCCCGTTTCATCCAGTCCCGGCACGAGGAGATGTCCGCGTTCCAGGCGGTCGGCTACGCCAAGTTCAGCGGCCGTCTCGGAGTGTGCGCGGCGACGTCCGGCCCCGGCGCGATCCACCTTCTGAACGGCCTGTACGACGCCAAGCTCGACCACGTCCCGGTGCTGGCGATCGTCGGCCAGACGCACCGCTCCGCGATGGGCGGCTCGTACCAGCAGGAGGTGGATCTGCACACGCTGTTCAAGGACGTCGCCTCGGACTTCGTGGAGACGGTGACGGTCCCCGAGCAGTTGCCGAACGTGCTGGACCGGGCGATCCGCACCGCCTACGCGCGCCGCGCGCCCACGGCGGTCATCATCCCGGGCGATGTCCAGGAGCTGGACTACGCGCCGCCCACGCACGAGTTCAAGATGGTGCCGTCCAGCCTGGACCGCAGTTCCTGGACGGCGGTCCCCTCGGACGAGTCGGTCCGCAGGGCGGCGGAGATCCTCAACTCCGGTGACAAGGTCGCGATCCTGGCCGGCCAGGGCGCGTCCGGCGCGCGGGACGAGGTGGAGCGGATCGCCGAACTGCTGGGCGCCGGGGTGGCGAAGGCCCTCCTCGGCAAGGACGTCCTGAGCGACGAGCTGCCGTATGTCACCGGCGCGATCGGCCTGCTGGGCACCCGTCCGTCGTATGAACTCATGCGGGACTGCGACACGTTGCTGACCATCGGGTCGTCCTTCCCGTACACGCAGTTCCTGCCGGAGTTCGGCAAGGCGCGGGGGGTGCAGATCGACATCGATCCGCACATGGTCGGGATGCGGTATCCGTACGAGGTGAATCTCGTCGGCGACGCCAGGGCGACGCTGCAGCGGCTGATCCCGCTGATCGAGTCGGAGGAGCGGGGCCGCGAGTGGTACGACACGGTGTGCGACAACGTGGTGCGCTGGCGCGAGGTGATGGAGCGGCGGGCGCATCTGTCGGCCGACCCGATCAACCCGGAGTACGTCGCCCGTGCCCTGGACCCGCTGCTGCCGGCCGACGCGATCGTCTCCTCGGACTCGGGCTCGGCGGCCAACTGGTACGCCCGCCATCTGACCATGCGGCCCGGCATGCGCGCATCACTGTCGGGGACGCTGGCGACGATGGGCTGCGGTGTGCCGTACGCGATCGGCGCCAAGTTCGCCCACCCGGACCGCCCGGCGATCGCGCTGGTCGGGGACGGGGCGATGCAGATGAACGGGCTGGCGGAGCTGATCACGGCCGCGAAGTACAAGGACCTGTGGGAGGACCCGCGCCTGGTCGTGGGCGTGTTCAACAACCACGACCTCAACCAGGTCACCTGGGAGATGCGCGCCATGGAGGGCGCCCCCTCCTTCCTGCCGTCCCAGGAGATCCCCGACGTGCAGTACGCCGCCTTCGCCCGCTCCCTGGGGCTGACCGGCATCCGCGTGGAGAAGCCCGAGGACGTCGAGTCCGGCTGGCGCGCGGGCCTGGAGGCGGACGGCCCCGCGGTCGTCGAGTTCCTCACGGATCCTGCCGTACCGCCGATCCCGCCGCACGCCACCTGGGAGCAGATGGAGGCGACGGCCGCGTCGATCCTGAAGGGTGACGCGGACCGGGGGTCGATGGTCCGGCAGGGGTTCAAGGCGAAGGTGCAGGAGTTCCTGCCGGGGCGGGAGAAGAGGCGGGACTGACGGCCGCCGCTCCCTGCCCTGTCAGTGCCCCAGCGCCGCGCCTTCGGGCCGGTCCTCGTCCTTCTCCCGTGGGAGCAGCAGTTCCTCGTAACGCCCCAGTGCCAGCACCACGCCGAGCATCAGGAGTGGGAGGAGCACAGCGAGCAGTGCCATGGCCTGGTCCTTCCCCAGGATGTGCGCGGGGGGGGAGGGCCGGGTCACCCGTCTTCAGGAGGGCAAACCCTGTGTCGGCTCCTTCGCATCGGGTACGCGGTGCGCACCCCCGAAGAGCTGGAGGGAGTCATGCAGCGAGGCAGTGACCGGCTGAGTGTTCACCGCGACGACGAGATGAAGCACGAGCTCCAGGGACTGCTGCGGTCGGGGCACCCCACGCGGACCGAGGAGTGGCACGATCCGGAGCCGTCCGCCGAGGACGATCCGCAGGTCGCGGGCGGGCCGGTGGGATGGCCGGGGCCGTCGGCGACATCGTTGGAGACGGTCCGGCTGGAGCTGGCGCGGATCCTGGGCCGCGGCGCCTTCCCGGCGAGCCCCCGGGACCTGATCAGTGAGCTGCGCCGCGGGTATGCGCCCGACGCCCTCATCGAGTCGTTGGAGCGGCTGCCGCGCGGGACGCGCTACACCAATGTGCAGGAACTGGCCGAGGACCTGACCGGGGAGGGCCGGCCGCGCTCGATGCGGAGGAACGCCTAGCAGCCCGGAGCGGGCGGTGCAGGAGGGCCGGCGATGGCCGAATTCGTGAGGGACGCCATGACGGCCGGCGTCGTCGCCGTGCGCCCGGACGCCTCGCTCGTCGAGGCGGCGCAGCTCATGCGGGCGCAGGGCATCGGCGATGTGGTCGTGGCCGACGGACAGGATGTGCTGGGTGTGCTCACCGACCGTGACATCACGGTGCGCGCGGTCGCCGACGGCGCCGATCCGCTGACGGTGAGCGCCGGGGCACTGTGCACCCGGGACCCGGTGGTGATCGGACCGGGCGAGCGGCTGTCGGTCGCGGTCGCGCTGATGCGCGAGCACGCCGTCCGGCGGCTGCCGGTCATCGAGGACGGCCTGCCGGTCGGTGTGGTCAGCCTCGGGGACCTGGCCGAGGCCCGGGATCCCGGCTCGGCACTGGCCGAGATCAGCCGCGCCGCCCCGGACGGATGACGCAAGGACCGATGACGGGGATGACGCAAGACCGATGACGGAAGGACGCAGGGACATCATGCGTATCGCTTTTCTGACCGCGCCCGAGGGCGTCGAGCAGGTCGAGCTCACCGCTCCGTGGCGGGCGGTGGTGGACGCGGGGCACGAACCGGTGCTCGTGTCGACCAGGCCGGGCTCGATCCAGGCGTTCCACCATCTCGACAAGGCGGACAAGTTCCCCGTGCAGGAGGTCGTGGGCGAGACGTCGGCCGGCTCCTTCGGCGGGCTGGTCCTGCCCGGCGGGGTCGCCAACCCCGACTATCTGCGCACGAACCGCAAGGCCGTCGCCTTCGTGCGGGACTTCTTCGAGCGGGGCCTGCCCGTCGCGGCGATCTGCCACGCCGCGTGGACGCTGGTGGAGGCCGACGTCGTACGCGGCCGGGTGCTGACCTCCTGGCCTAGCCTGCAGACGGATATCCGCAACGCGGGCGGCACCTGGGTCGACGAACAGGTGCGCATCTGCGACCACGGACCGAACAGGCTGGTCACCAGCCGTAAGCCGGACGATCTGAAGGCGTTCTGCGCGACGTTCCTCGACGTGTTCGCCAGGGCGTCGAAGGAGGCAGTCTGATGGCAGACCGCAAGCAGGAGCAGCGGGAGTTCTTCCGGGCGGACGACCCGGCGGGCGGTCCGCTCACCACCGACCAGGGCGTGGAGGTCGACCACACCGACGACTCGCTCGCCGGCGGCGAACGCGGGCCGACGCTGATGGAGGACTTCCACTTCCGGGAGAAGCTCACCCACTTCGACCACGAGCGGATCCCCGAGCGGGTGGTGCACGCGCGGGGCGCTGGAGCGTACGGCTATTTCGAACCGTACGAGTCCTGCGCGGAGTTCACCCGCGCGGCCTTCCTGCAGGATCCGTCGGTGCGGACCCCGGTGTTCGTGCGGTTCTCCACGGTGCAGGGTCCGAGGGGATCGGCGGACACCGTGCGGGACGTGCGCGGGTTCGCGACCAAGTTCTACACGTCGGAGGGGAACTACGACCTCGTCGGCAACAATATGCCGGTCTTCTTCATCCAGGACGGCATCAAGTTCCCCGACTTCGTGCACGCGCTCAAGCCCGAGCCGCACAACGACATCCCCACCGGGGCGTCCGCGCACGACACTCTGTGGGACTTCGTGTCGCTGCAGCCCGAGACGATGCACATGATGATGTGGCTGATGTCGGACCGGGCGATCCCGCGCAGCTACCGCATGATGCAGGGCTTCGGTGTGCACACCTTCCGGTTCGTCAACGCCGAGGGGCGCGGCACGTTCGTGAAGTTCCACTGGAAGCCGAAGCTGGGCGTGCACTCGCTGGTGTGGGACGAGGCGCAGGAGTGCCAGGGCCGTGACCCGGACTACAACCGGCGTGATCTGTGGGACGCGATCGAGGCCGGTGAGTACCCCGAGTGGGAGCTGGGCGTGCAACTGGTGCCGGAGGAGGACGAGTTCGCCTTCGACTTCGATCTGCTCGACGCCACGAAGATCATTCCGGAGGAGCAGGTGCCGGTACGGCCGATCGGCCGGATGGTGCTGGACCGCAACCCGGAGAACTTCTTCGCCGAGACCGAGCAGGTCGCCTTCCACACGGCGAACGTCGTCCCCGGCATCGACTTCACCAACGACCCGCTGCTCCAGGCCCGCAACTTCTCCTACCTGGACACCCAGTTGATCCGCCTCGGCGGCCCCAACTTCGCTCAGCTTCCGGTGAACCGGCCGGTGGCGGAGGTCCGCACGAACCAGCGCGACGGCTACCACCAGGGCGCGCTCCACCGGGGCACGAACTACTTCCCGAACTCCCTGGGCGGCGGCTGCCCCGCGCACGCCGGCGTCGACGGCACCGCCTACACGCACTACGCGGAGCGGGTCGACGGCGCCAAGATCCGGCGGCGCAGCGCGAGTTTCCAGGACCACTACAGCCAGGCCGCGATGTTCTGGAACAGCATGGCGGACTGGGAGAAGGAGCACATCGTCGCAGCCTTCCGGTTCGAGCTCGGCAAGGTCGGCTCGATGACGGTGCGGGCCCGTACGGTCGAGCATCTCGCCAAGGTGAACGGCGACCTGGCGACCCAGGTCGCGCGCGGCGTCGGGGTGCCCGAGCCGTCCGCCGCGGAGGCGGCCGACAAGCTGTCCTCCCCGGCGCTGAGCCTGGAGGCGCTGCCCGGTGACGGCTCGGTGCGCACCCGGCAGATCGCGGTCCTCGTCGCCGACGGCGTCGACACCACGCAGATCACGTCGGTGCGTGAGGCGCTCACGGCCGAGGGCGCGGTCGTCGAGGCGCTGGCCGCGGCGGACGGCGCGGTGACCGGTGCGGACGGTGAGCGGTTCGCGGTGGACCGCGCGCTGCCGACGGTCGCCTCCGTGCTGTACGACGCGGTGCTGCTGCCGGGCGGCCCGGTGGGCACCCCGGCCACGGCCGCCGACTCGGAGGCGATGCGCTTCCTGCGGGACGCCTACCGGCACGGCAAGCCGGTCGGCGCGCTCGGCTCCGGCGTGGGGGTCCTGTCGTCCCTGGAGCTGACGGGCGTACGGCTGTCCGCCGAGTTCCACCACCCGGTGAGCGACCACGGCGTGGTGTCGGACACCTCACCGGGCCCGGCGGGCGAGGAGTTCCTGCGGGCCTTCACCGCGGCCCTGTCGTCCCACCGCCACTGGGACCGCCCCCCGGTGCGCCACTGAGCCCACCGGGGCCCGGTTCCCAGGGCCGCGTCCGTTCCGGGGATGCGCCCGTGCGGCCCAGCGCCGCAACCTCTCTCGGGACGCGCCCGTTCCCGGGCCGTCACCCCGGCGGCGCGGTGGGCGTCGGGCTGCACGGGGCGGCCCGGTCGCGGGCGCCGTCGCGGGTCCGCCCCGCGGCGACGGTGCGGCGTGGATTGCGGCGCAGGTACTCGCCCTCCAACTGCGCCATCCGTTCGTTGTGGGCCCGCAGCGCGTCGTTCGAGCCGTACAGCAGCGTGTCGTGGCGCGTCCGGTGGATGGTCTCCAGCTCTTTCATGAGCTGTTGGTCGTCCAGCCGGCCAGGGTCGACTCCGGTCATGGTGGTGCCCCGCTCGTCGTGTTCATTCATGCGGTCCGGGTACCCGCCCGTTGAGCACACAGCCCCCGAGCGGCGTACGGGAGACAGCGATGGATCTCGAGTTCCTGCATCCACTGTACGAACACCCCGGGCCATGGGCCTCCGTATACGTCGGCACCTCCCGGCACACGGAGGCCACGCCCCAGGAGCGGCACCTGACCGCTCAGGCCCTGTCCCGGGAGCTGGCCGAGCAGGGCGCAGACGACGCGACCTGCCAGGCCGTACGGACTGCGCTGGAGGAACTGGAGCACTCTTCCGAGCCGCACGGCCGCGCGATCTTCGCCCGTGCGGGTGAGGTGGTCCTGGACCCGCCGCTGGCCCACGCCCCGCTGCGCGACAGCGCCCACTGGGCCCCGCTGCCGCACACCGCGCCACTGCTGGAGCTGGCCGGCGAGGACCCGGTCTGCGTGGTGGCCTACGTCGACCGCAGGGGCGCCGCCTTCGAGCTGCGCACCGCGCTGGGCTGGCAGGACGTCGGGGAGGTCTCCGGCCGGCAGCATCCGGTGCACCGTACGAGCACGGCCGACTGGTCCGAGCGGCACTTCCAGCTCAAGGTGGAGAACACCTGGGAGCACAACGCCGCCGAGATCGCCGACGCGCTCTCCGTCTGCCAGGAGGAGACCCGCGCCGACCTGCTGATTCTCGTCGGTGACGACCGGGAGCGGCGCACCGTGCGCGAGCGGCTGCCGCAGCGCCTGGACGACCTGGTGGTCGAGGCCTCGCACGGCACCGGCAGCAGGCTGCTGGACGAGGACGTCGAACGGGCCCGGGCCGAGCATGTACGGCAGCGGGCGGCGCGGGAGCTGGAGCGGTTCCTGGCGGCCCGCGAACCGGGTCCCGAGGGGCGCGCCGGAGCGGTGGAGGGCGTGCCCGCGCTGGTGGAGGCCGCCCGTGAGCACCGTATCGACGAGCTGCTGATCCGTCCGGACGGCCCCGACGCCCACCGCGAGGTGTGGATCGGCGAGGACCCGGACCAGTTGGCGGTGCGCCGCACGGACCTGAAGGTCCTCGGCGAGCAGCACTCCTGGCCGGCCCGCGCCGACGACGCCCTGATCCGCTCGGCGGTGGCGACCGGCGCGGCGGCCGTGTCGGTCACCGCGGCGGACCCGGCCGCGGATCCGGCGGGCGGGCTGGGAGCCCTGCTGCGCTGGACGTGAGCCGCGCTCGGCGTGGCTCCTACCGCGCCCGCTGCACCCGCCGCTCGTCCCACACCGGCTCGGCCGTCTCCCGTACCCGCCCGTCGCTGCCGAAGACCAGATAGCGGTCGAAGGAGCGGGCGAACCAGCGGTCGTGGGTGACGGCCAGCACCGTGCCCTCGAAGGACTCAAGGCCCTCCTGGAGGGCCTCGGCGGACTCCAGGTCGAGGTTGTCGGTCGGCTCGTCCAGCAGGAGGGCCGTGGCGCCCTCCAGCTCCAGCAGCAGGATCTGGAAGCGGGCCTGCTGCCCGCCCGAGAGCCGGTCGAAGGTCTGCTCGGCCTGCTGGGTCAGCTCGTAGCGGCGCAGCCGGGACATCGCGGCGCCCCGGTCCTGGGCGTGCTCCTTCCACAGGATGTCCAGCAGGGTCCGGCCGATCAGCTCGGGGTGCGCGTGCGTCTGCGCGAAGTGCCCGGGCACCACCCGCGCGCCCAGCTTCCACGCTCCCGAGTGCGCCACGTCGTCGCCCGCCAGCAGGCGCAGGAAGTGCGACTTGCCGGAGCCGTTGGAGCCCAGGACGGCGACCCGCTCGCCGTAGAAGACCTCCAGCGAGAACGGCTTCATCAGCCCCGTGAGCTCCAGCCCCTCGCAGGTGACGGCCCGCATGCCGGTGCGGCCGCCCTTGAGCCGCATCCTGATGTCCTGCTCGCGCGGCGGCTCCGGCGGCGGCCCGGCCTCCTCGAACTTGCGCAGCCGGGTCTGGGCGGCGCGGTAGCGGGAGGCCATGTCGGCGCTGTTCTCGGCGGCTTGACGCAGGGTCAGCACCAGCTTCTTGAGCTGGGCGTGCTTCTCGTCCCAGCGTTTGCGCAACTCCTCGAATCGGGCGAAGCGTTCGCGCCGCGCCTGGTGATACGTCGCGAAGCCGCCGCCGTGCACCCAGGCGTCGGCACCGGCCGGCGAGGGCTCCACCGACACGATCTTCTCGGCGGCGCGGGCGAGGAGTTCGCGGTCGTGGGAGACGAAGAGCACCGTCTTGCGGGTCTCCTTCAGCCGCTCCTCCAGCCAGCGCTTGCCGGGCACGTCGAGGTAGTTGTCCGGCTCGTCGAGCAGCAGCACCTCGTCCGTGCCGCGCAGCAGCGCCTCCAGCACCAGCCGCTTCTGCTCACCGCCGGACAGGGTGCGCACCTGCCGCCACTGCGCCTTCTCGTACGGCACGCCGAGCGCGGCCGTGGTGCACATGTCCCACAGCGTCTCGGCCTCGTAGCCCCGCGCCTCGGCCCAGTCGGCGAGCGCCTGCGCGTACTTGAGCTGGGCGGCCTCGTCGTCGACGGTCATGATGGCGTGCTCGGCGGCGTCCACGGCCCGCGCGGCCTCGCGGATCCGGGGCGGCGCGACCGACACGAGCAGATCGCGTACGGTCGTCTCGTCCCGTACGGACCCCACGAACTGCCGCATCACCCCCAGGCCGCCGCTGACGGTGACCGTGCCGCCGTGCGGCTTCAGCTCACCGGAGATCAGCCGCAGCAGCGTCGTCTTACCGGCCCCGTTGGGCCCGACCAGCGCCACGGCGGCCCCTTCGCCCACCCGAAAGGACACGTCGCCGAGCAACGCCCTCCCGTCGGGGAGGTAGTACTCGAGGTGCGCGGCTTCCAGATGTCCCATGCAGCGGATTGTGCAGGGGCGGGAGAGCCCAGGCAAACAGTTATTCATGACGCCGGACGCCCCTATGCCCTAAGGGGCGCGGGGAACTGCGCGACCAGCCCAAGCGAACCCGCACCCGGCACCACACACGCACCCCTACGGCGCATCCCCGTCCACAACCTGCCCCGCCGGCCCACTCTCCCCCGCAGGGGCCACAACCGCCCCCGCCCACGACAGCACCTTCCACCCCTCCCCAGGCGCCCCTTCAAGTACCACCACCCCGGTGTTAGCCAGAGGATGGGCCGCAGCAAACGCGACATCCACATTGTCCGCCCGCGCCGCCGTCCACATCCGAATCGCGGCACCATGACTGACGAGCGCAACAGTCCCGGCCCCACCGCCGGAGGCCGCCGCCTCGGCCACCACGGCGTCATAGCGCCCCAGCGCCTCGACGCCGCTCTCGCCGCCCGGCATCCGCAGCCCCGTGTCACCCGCCGCCCAGGCGAACACCGTCTTCATGTAGGTGTGCCCGGCCTCCGTGTCACCGGGCAGCATCTCCAGGTCGCCCGCGGACACCTCCCGGATGCCGTCGCGGACGATCACGTCGAGGCCGCGGACCGCGGCCAGCGGCGCGGCGGTGAGCTGGGTGCGGATCAGCGTGGACGCGTAGATCGCCTCGATGTCCTCGCCGGCCAGCGCCGCGGGCAGGGCGGCGGCCTGCTCGGTGCCCAGTGCGGTCAGTCCGGGGCCGGGAGCGGCCGTGTCCAGCAGGTAGTCCACGTTGGTCGGGGTCTGGCCGTGGCGGATGAGGAGCAGGCGCATGTACGGGTTCCTCCGTGTGTCGGTCACGGCCGGACGGACAGCAATCGGCCACTTCAGGGTACCCAGCCCTGTATGAGTCCAGATGTCGACCTCACCGTCCCCAAGCCCGGCCGGCATGCCCTGCGCGACCGGCTCCTCTCGCTCGACTCCCGGCTTTTCGAGTTCGCCGCCGAGCGGCACTGGCCGTACGCCGAGCCGATCCTGCCGAGGCTGAGCCGGAGCGCGAACCACGGGGTGCTGTGGTTCGCGGCGGCCGCCGCGATCGCGGCGAGCCGCACGCCCCGGGCCCGCCGGGCCGCGGTGCGCGGGGTCGCCTCGTTGAGCCTGGCCTCACTGACCATCAACACGCTCGGCAAGCGGTCGGTGCGCCGTCCCCGCCCGCTGCTGGATCCGGTACCGATGGTCCGGCAGCTCAAACGGCAGCCGATCACCACCTCGTTCCCGTCCGGGCACGCCGCGTCCGCGGCCGCGTTCACCACCGGGGTGGCCCTGGAGTCGCCCGGTTGGGGCGTGGTGGTGGCCCCGGTCGCCTGGTCGGTCGCGCTGTCGCGCGTGTACACGGGCGTGCACTTCCCCAGCGATGTGCTGGCGGGCGCGGCGCTGGGCGCGGCTGCCGCGTTCGCCGTACGGGGCATGGTGCCTACCCGGCACCGGGTGGTCCCGCCGGCCCGGCCCCGTACGGATGTTCCGGCGCTGCCGGACGGGGACGGTCTGATCGTGGTGGCCAACAAGGGGTAGAGCACCGCTGACCGGGTGCATGGCCTGCTGGGCACGCTGGTGCGCCGAGGTCGTCAAGTGCGAACCGGCCGACGTCCGTGTGAACATCGGCCGGTTCACCTGCGCCGGGAAGCAGAGCAACTTCCTCAACACCTGCAGCGTCTCTGACTGGCCGAGCGAGCCTGAGCGTTGCTCAGGAGGTGTGAGCCAGTCGCCTTCGTGCCCTGGTGCTGAGCGACAGAAGCCGTCGGCCCGCGTGGCACGTCCCTCCGGACGCTGTACGCAGTGCTAATCCAACTATCGGGCATACAACCCGAACTGGCGTGCAAGCAGGACCGCTTCTCGCGCCGGATCGGCTCCTGGCCCGCCGGGGTGCTCGCGGCCCTGCGCGTGCTGCGCAGCGAACGGCACCCGCTGCACGCCGAAGTGGCCGGCCGCGCCCACCCGTTGTGGCTGCTGTTCGCCGGGAACGGCACCTACCACCGGCTGGGCCTCGCCCCCGCCCGCCGGCTCGATCTCGCGGACGACGTGCTCGACGTACGGGTGGTGCACGGCGGCCGCCGTCCCGCGCTGCGCCTGACGGCCGTCACTCCGGGGGCGCTGCTCGCCTACGACGGTGAAGTCACCGAGGTCGGGGGCGAGGTGACCTTGGAGAAGGTGCCGGAGGCCCTGACGGTCCACCGTCCGCTGCAGACCGGCTTCTGATAAGCCGTCAGTCCACATGGCAAAACGCAGGTCTCAATATTCGACATGCGGGCGTATGGTGTCGAGCATGTCGAAGGCACAGGAGAATGCTGTCTACACGCACGGGCACCACGAGTCCGTACTGCGTTCGCACACCTGGCGCACCGCCGCCAACTCGGCGGCCTATCTGCTCAGCTCGCTCAAGCCGCACATGAGGATCCTGGACGTCGGCTGCGGCCCCGGCACGATCACCGCCGACCTGGCGGCCCTGGTCCCCGACGGCCGGGTCACCGGCGTCGACCGGGCGCCCGGCATCCTGGAGCAGGCCCGGGCCACGGCCGACGGGCGAGGCCTGGCCAACGTGGACTTCGCGGTCGCCGACGCGCACGCGCTGGACTTCCCCGACGACACGTTCTGCGTGGTCCACGCCCACCAGGTGCTGCAGCACGTGGGCGACCCGGTGGCCGCGCTGCGCGAGATGAGCCGGGTCACCAGGCCCGGTGGCTTCATCGCGGTCCGCGACTCGGACTACGCCGCCATGACCTGGTACCCGGCATCCGAGGGCATGGACGACTGGCTCGACCTGTACCGCCGGGTCGCCCGCGCCAACGGCGGCGAACCGGACGCCGGGCGCCGCCTGAAGTCCTGGGCGCTGCGCGCGGGGCTCACGGACATCACGGCCACGTCGAGCACCTGGACCTTCTCGACGCCCGAGGAGCGGGCCTGGTGGAGCGGGCTGTGGGCGGATCGCACGCTGGCCTCGGCGTATGCCGAGCGGGCCACGGAGGGCGGGCACGCCACGGCCGAGCGGTTGCGGGCCGTGTCGGAGGCCTGGCGGGAGTGGGGGCGGCGGGACGACGGCTGGTTCAGTGTCCTGCACGGAGAGATTCTGTGCCGCAAGGGAGCCTGAATCGCGCATTTCTGGAAACCCGGCGAGCAGGAGGTTGGACTATGGTTCCCATTCTGCTCGTCCTGCTACTTGCCGTGATTCTCTTCGGTGCCGGATTCGCGCTGGAGGTTCTGTGGTGGATCGCGATCGCGGTTCTCGTGGTGTGGCTTCTGGGTTTCCTGATGCGTGGCACGACCGCGGCGGGAGGCAGGGGCCGCTGGTATCGGTGGTGAGTTGATTTCACCCCTGGGAAGCAATGTCAGCTCCTGGGAAGCAGGTGTCCCAGCGGCCCGAGGTCCAGGTTCAGGTCCTCGGGCCGCAGTCCGTAGCGCTCGCGCAGCTCGGCCATGCGCTCCTCCAGCAGCATCAGCGTCAGCCCGATCCGCTCCTCCTGCTCCTCGCTCAGATCGCCCTCGTCGAAGCGGCGCAGCGCCTGGCGCTCCATGAGCTGGCGGAGCAGCTCCACGACCGTCAGGACGAGTTTGACGAGGTCGCGCTCCACGGTGTCGGGGTCGAGGTCCACTCGGCTTCGGCGTGATGTCATGGCAGCTCCCCCCAGGGCGACGGGACCTGCTCGTTGACGGAGCTGATCAGCGCGTTCAGGTCGATGCGGACGAGGTCGACGTCGGCGATGCGCAGGGTGATGTCCCCCGCGACGACGACGCCCCCGGCGAGCAGCCGGTCGAGCAGGTCCACGAGGGCGACCTCGCGGCGTTCGACGACGGTCACCGCTCCACCTCCGATTCCTCCGCGAACTCCCCGGTGAAGGAATACGCCGCCCAGGGTCCGGTGAGCTCGACGCGTATTCCGGGGGCGCCGTCCTTCTCCCGGTCCACCAGTTCCACGAATTCCTCGGAATCCGCGCGCGGCACCAGATAGGCGGCGTTGAGCACATTCTGCCCGGAGGCACCGGAAAGCGCGGCGCTCTGCGGCGCGTGCAGCCGGGAATCCTCGGCGAATGCGGAAAGCTTCTCGTGCAGCTTTCCGGCGAATGCGGTGGCGTGCTGCCACACGTCCTCACGGGCGCGGGTCTGCATTCGGCGCCGGCGCAGATAGTCACGGCCCGACAGGGCGGTCTCCGGCTCCGCCCGGCCGGTCTTGGCGGCCTCCGTCTCGGCGTACACCTTGACGCCCCACTCCACCCGCCCCTCCAGCTTGTCCAGGACGCGCCGGAAGTCCTCCTCGCGGGCCTCCATCATGGTCCGTACGCCGCTGTCGTCCCGGAACACGGTGGCCAGCCGCAGCGGCAGCGGTGTGGTGACGGCCGTGAGCGCGTCGATGACCTGCTGATGGGCGCGGGCCGTCGCGGTGAGCCAGTCCAGGTCCTCCAGATGGGCGCGCAGCGGCTCCTCGGCGAAGTCCGCCTCCGGCACCGTACCGACGACGGCGACCAGGCCGTGGTGGGTGAGCTGCTTCGGCGGCGCCCCGGCCACCCCGGTGAGCTGCGCCTGGAGGGCGGAGCGGAAGGGGCGGCACACGGCGTAGACGTAGCGCAGTCCGGTCATGGGGCCTCCTCCTGCTGCCGGGCGGGCTCCAGCGCGGCCAGTCGCTCGCGCAACTCGGCGTTCTCCCGGGCGAGTTCGTTGCGGTGGGCGCGCGAGGACAGCGCCGGGTCGTCCTCCCACCAGTCGATGCCCATCTCCTTCGCCTTGTCGACCGAGGCGACGACGAGGCGGAGCTTGACGGTGAGGAGTTCGATGTCGAGCAGATTGATCCGGATGTCGCCCGCGATGACCACGCCCTTGTCGAGCACCCGCTCCAGGATGTCGGCGAGGTTGGCGCCGCCGTCGTGGCCGTACGGCTGGGGCAGCCGGCCGGGAGTGGTCATCGTCGGCTCCCTCCGTCCGCGTACCGGGCCTCGTCCCCGGGCTCCGGTTCCTCTGTGTCGTCGTCCGGATACCGGCCGTTGTCCTCGCCCTCGTCGCCCCCTTCTCCTTCGTACGCCTCCTCGCCCCACTCCGCCACCCCGTCCCCGTGGCCGAGGATCTCGCCGTAGCCGGTGCGCAGGCCGGCCTCCAGGCGGTCCAGGAGTTCGTCCTCCCGGCGCTCGAACTCCTCCTCGTCGATCTCGCCCGCCGTCAACCGCTCCTCCAGCGCGGCCAGTTCGGCGCGCACCACGGCGGGGTCGCGGTGGCGGCGTTCCGCCTCCGCCAGCACCTGTCCGATCACCCATGCGCTGCCGCGCACCGGGGCGAACGGCAGCATCAGCACCTCTCCGATCAGTCCCACCGAGCCTCACTCCTGCGCGCTCTGCGCGCTCTGTATCGCGGTGATGCCCGCGGGCGGCTCGGCGGGCCCCGGTTCGACGAAGCTGTACGGCGGGAGCGGGCCGTTGACGCGCAGTTCGAGGTGCGGATGGCCCTGGCGGAGCTGTTCCACCGCGGTGAGGAAGGTCTCGGCTCCGTCGCGGTCCACCAGGAACGACACGTTGGCCAGGCAGCCGGTGGACTCGGCGCCCACGCTGACCGCCTCCGCGGCCGGTTGCAGGGTGTGCCGTACATCGGTCGCGTCCTCGGCCTCCTGGGCCTTGACGGCGGCGACGACCATCTCGCCCAGTTGCAGCCGCTGCTGGTAGCTGCCGCCGCCGGCCTGCCGGTTGGCCTCGGTCATGGCCCGGATCTCGGGGTTCTCGGCGAGCACGCGGTGCAGGACGGCCTCCTCGGCGTGGGACGCCTTGACGTTGTACTCCACCTTGCCGTCCAGGGCCGTCAGTCGCTCCTTGTAGTGCTCGGCGCGCTCGGCGAGGACCGCGGTGACGGTGTCGTCGTCGGGGGCGACGCTGCCGAACCGCATGGGCAGTACGCAGCCGGCTTCGCCCGCCTCGGCGAGCACGCCGGCGTGGGCGAGCAGTTCCCTGCGCTTGGGCCGCAGCCCCTCGGGCGCGTCGCTGACGAGAGCGGCGAGTTCGCCCTCCGCCAGCACGCGCACCGGCCGGGAGGGGTCGCCGACGCCGCCCATGCCCTTGGGCGGCGCGGGATGAGAGCTCGCGGTGATGCCGTACACGTACGTGCTCACTCCTGCTCCTCCTTCCTGCGCGTCGTGGTGGACTTGCGGGAGCGATGCCTGGGTTGCTCCTCGCCCTCTTCACGAGACCCCTTGAGTGCGTCGGAGATGGTGTCGGCGGCTCCGGACAGCACCCCCTTGGACTTGCCACGCGCGCCGGACTCGGTGACCTCGCCGACGACGTCGGGCAGACCGGGG
This sequence comes from Streptomyces sp. UG1, assembly GCF_049974585.1. Taxonomy (NCBI): domain Bacteria; kingdom Bacillati; phylum Actinomycetota; class Actinomycetes; order Kitasatosporales; family Streptomycetaceae; genus Streptomyces; species Streptomyces sp. UG1. The sequence continues at coordinate 110,121 of NZ_JBNGGG010000018.1, forward strand.
CTCTTGCTGGGCCCGGTCTCAAGGTCGAGCCGGTTGCACGCCTCGGCGAAGCGCAGATACGTGTCGACGCTGGCCACGACGACACGGACGTCGATCTTCAGGATCTCGATGCCGACCAGGGAGACCCGTACGAAGGCATCGATGACCAGGCCCCTGTCCAGGATGAGTTCGAGCACGTCGTAGAGGCCGCTGGTGCCTCCACCCCTTGTCGTCTGCTGTGCGGGGACCACGGTCATGGGGACCGTCCCTCCTTCTCGGTGCGGGGGCGTGACGGACGGCCTAGTGGCCGCCGGGCCGGTGTGCGTCGGACCGCCCGCGCTCGTAGCGGCGAAGGCGCCGGTAGGCGGTGAGACGGCCGTCCGGGCCGAGTTCGACCCGGTAGCTCGCCAGCAGGCTCATGGTGTCGGGGACTCGGGCCAGTTCCAGGACCTCGATCTCCAACGTCCAGCCGCCCTCGGTCTGTTCGAAGGACGACACGGTCTCGGCGGTCATGCCGAGCAGTTCGGTGAGCTCCGTGCGCGCCTGACGCAGCACTTCCATGGGGCCGGGCCTGCCGTCCGCCCCGTCTGAATTCTGTCCGGATGTGGGGGTGTGGTGTGAATCGGTCATGGGCTCCCTCGAACGTCGTGTGACCCAGGGGGAGTTGACCAAACCCACGAATCTAGTTGCTACGGCCACGCAGCGCGTCGAGCCTGCGCCGTGCCGGACCGAGGGCCCGGCCTCGGCTCATCACGCCCGACCAGGGGGCGGTGCGGGCCTGTTCGAGCGCGTTGGCGATGCTCCAGCGGCGGGCGTCCAGGTCCGGGTCGTCCAGCTCGGACCAGGCGAGGGGCGTGGCAACCGGGGCGCCGGGGCGGGCGCGGACGGTGTAGGGCACGACCGCCGTCTGGGCGTAGGCGTTGCGCTGCACGTCGAGGTAGAGACGATCGCCGCGGTCCTTCTTGCGGGCGGCGGTGGTGAGCCGGTCAGGGTGGGACGAGGCGAGGAGTTCGGCCACGTCCTTGCCGAAGTCCCGTACGTCATCGAAGTCTTGATTCCCGGTCAGCGGCACGACGACATGCAGCCCGCGCGAGCCGGTGGTCATCGGCGCCGACGGCAGCTTCAGCTCGTCGAGCAGCTCACCGAGCAGCACGGCCGCCTCCCTCACCTGCTCGAAGTCGTCGTCGGCCGGATCGAGGTCGAAGACCATCCGGTCGGGCCTGTCGACGCTGCCGACCCGGGAGAGGAAGCGGTGCAGGGTGAGGCAGGCCTGGTCGGCGAGGTAGACGAGGGTGGCGGTGTCGTCGCACACCGTGTGGCAGACGGTGCCGTCCTCCTTGGGCAGCTCGACGCGGGTGATCCAGTCCGGGTAGTACTCCGGGGTGTTCTTCTGCATGAACTTCTCGCCGTCGAGGCCGTCGGGGTGCCGCTCCAGCATCAGCGGCCGGCCCCGCAGATGCGGCAGCATGAACTCGGCGACGGACCGGTAGTAGTCGACGAGATCGCCCTTGGTGTATTCCTTCGCGCCCCCGTCACCGGGAAAGAGCACCTTGTCGACACGCTTGACCTCGACCGTACGGCGGCCGGCCCGCACCTTCCTCGTGGCGTCGTCGCGCGTCACCGTACGACCGCCTCCTCCACCAGCAGCCGCCCGGCGGCGGCGATGGACATGGCGTCGATGCCCGCGGCGTGCAGTTGCTCGTCCGGGGAGGCCGAGCCCGGCATCATGCGCACGGCGAGCCGCACCAGGCGCGGCGTCGGGCGGCCGTCGAGGAAGGCGTCGATGACGGCGTCACCGATGCCGCCCTCCTCGTGGTGGTCCTCCACGGTGAGCAGGCAGCCGGTGTCCTCGGCGGCCCGGCGCAGGGTCTCCCGGTCGACGGGCTTGACGGAGTACAGGTCGATGACCCTGACCTGGATGCCCTCGCCGTCCAGGGCGTCGGCGGCGGCGAGCGCCTCGTGCACGGTGACGCCGGCCGCGACGACGGTCAGCCGGTCGTACTCACTGGCGCGCAGGACCTTGCTGCCACCGACGGGGAACTCCTCGTCGGGGCCGTAGATCACCGGGCCGGCGCCGCGCGAGGTGCGCAGATAGCGGATGCCGTCCAGCCCCGCCATGGTGGCGACGAGCCGCGCGGTCTGGTTGGCGTCGCACGGGTACAGCACGGTCGAGCCGTGCACGGCCCGCATCATCGCCAGGTCCTCCAGGCCCATCTGGCTGGGCCCGTCCTGCCCGATGGCGACACCGGCGTGCGAGCCGACCAGGTTGACGCCGACGCCGCTGACGGACGCCATGCGCACGAAGTCGTGGGCACGGGTGAGGAAGGCGGCGAAGGTGGAGGCGTACGGCACCCAGCCGCGCGTCGCCAGCCCCACCGCCGCGGCGACCATCTGCTGCTCGGCGATGTAGCACTCGAAGAACCGCTCGGGGTGTTCCTTGGCGAAGAACTCCGCGCGCGTGGAGTCGCTGACCTCGCCGTCGAGGGCGACGACATCGCCGCGACCGGTGCCGACGGCGGTGAGCGCCTTGCCGTAGGCGTCGCGGGTGGCGACGTCGTCCCCGCCCTTCTCCCAGCGCGGGAGCTCGATGTGTCCGGCGCGCACGGCGTGCAGCATGCGCGTCGCCGGCGGCTCGTGCACCCGCACGCGCGCATCGCGCGGTCCGCCGAGCTCGGCGATGGCCTCGTCGGCGTCCGGCAGCGGCTTGCCGTGCAGTCCCTCACGGTCCTGGACGCCCTCGACGCCCTTGCCCTTGAGGGTGCGGGCGAGGATCACGGTGGGCTGTCCGGTGGTGGACTCGGCCTCCCCGTACGCGCGGTCGACGGCGTCGACGTCATGCCCGTCGACCTCGGCGGTGTGCCAGCCGAAGGCCTGGAAGCGGCGGGCGTAGGCGTCGAGGTCGTGGCCGTGCCGGGTGGGGCCGCGCTGGCCCAGCCGGTTGACGTCCACGACGGCGGTGAGATTGTCCAGGTGCTCGTACGCCGCGTGCTCGGCTGCCTCCCACATGGAGCCCTCGGCGAGCTCGCTGTCCCCGCACAGCACCCATACGCGATACCTGGTCCGCTCCAGCCGCTTCCCGGCCAGTGCGATGCCGACGCCGATCGGCAGCCCCTGCCCCAGCGAGCCGGACGCGGTCTCCACCCACGGCACCCGGCGCGGGGTGGGATGCCCTTCGAGCCGGCTGCCGACGCTGCGGAAGGTGAGCAGCTCGCCGTCGTCGATGGCGCCGACGGCCTTGAAGGCGGAGTACAGCAGGGGCGTGGCATGCCCCTTGGACAGCACGAACCGATCGTTGCCCGGATGTTCGGGCCGCTCGAAGTCGTAGCGCAGGTGCCGGGCGAGGAGTACGGCCATCAGCTCCGCGGCGGACATGGACGACGTCGGATGCCCCGACCCCGCGGCGGCGGAGGCCCGCACGCTGTCCACCCGCAACTGCTGGGCGAGCTCGGTCAGTTCGGCGGTGTTCATGTGTCTCCTTCCGGGGAGTCGGGGGACTGCGGCCGCGGCGGCTCGTGGCCCGTCGGGAGGTCCGTCTCCTTCACGGGGCCGGGGGGTTCGGCGTGGGTGGCGGCGTCGGGGTCCTGGACGGGGTCGAGGGCTTCGGGGCCCTTGGAGGGTTGACCGCCACCGGGCCGGTCCCGCTCGGGCCCGCCCGGCACCCGGGGCAGCTCCGGTGAATCCGTGTCCAGCGGTACCGACCACGACCGTACGAGGCCCAACTGCACGGCCTGGCGGGGCAGTACGGCGTCCAGGAGCCAGTCGGCGGCGACGCGGACGCGGTTGCCGGGCATCGCGGCGAGGTGGTAGCCGCGGGCGGCCGCGGCCGCCGCCACGCCGGACAGATGGACGCCGAGCGGGTTGGCGGCCGCCTTGACGCCGCCGAGGTCGACGACGAAGCCCAGGTCGCGGTGGCGGTGGACGCGGCGCTCGCCCAGGCCCAGGGAGGCGGCGACGTTGTGCGCCACGGTCCTGCCCTGCCGCCAGGCGTGCTGGGCGGTCATCGGCGTGTACGCGCCGGGCTTCTCCAGGTCCGGCACGGCGGCCGCGTCGCCGGCGGCGAACAGCTCGGGCCGGCCCGGCACCCGGAGGTAGGGGTCGACGAGCAGCCGGCCCCGCTCCATGGGCAGTCCGAGGGACTCGGCGAGCGGATCGGGCCGTACGCCGACGCACCACACCAGCGTGCGGGTGTCGACGAACTCGCCGTCGGTCAGCAGCACCCCGCGGTGCGTGGCCTCCTTCACGGAGGTCCCCATCCGCACCTCGACGCCGCGCCGGCGCAGCACCCGGTCGGCCGTGCGCGACAGCCGCTCGTCCAGCTCGGGCAGAACGCGCCCGGCGATGTCGAGCAGCAGCCAGCGCGGCCGCATCCCGGCCCGCAGGGGACGCCTGCGCACCTGGGAGTCGGTGAAGAGCTTGCCCTGCGCGGCGACCTCGGTTCCGGTGTAGCCGGCGCCGACCACGACGAAGGTGCAGCGCGCCGCGCAGCTCCCGGGGTCGTCGGCCGCGGTGGCCAGCTCCATCTGCCGGGTGACGTGGTCCCGCAGATACAGCGCCTCGGGCAGACCGCGGAAGCCGTGCGCGTGCTCGGCGACGCCGGGGATGGGCAGCAGCCTGTTGACGCTGCCCGCGGCCAGGATCAGCCGGTCGAAGGACAGGGTCCCGGCGTCGCCCTCGGGTCCTGTGTAGTGCACGATGTGCCCGTCGAGGTCGATGCTTCCGGCCTCGCCCAGCACGAGCCGTACGTCCGGCAGAGTGCCGGAGAGCGAGACGGTCACCCGGCGTGGCTCCAGGATGCCTGCGGCGACCTGGGGCAGCAGGGGTAGATACAGAAAGTAGTCGGTCGGGTTCAGCAGGGTGATCTCGGCCTTGCGCCGGATGAGCCGGGACAGGGTGCGGGCCGCCCGGTACCCGGCGAATCCGGCTCCGACGATCACGATGCGGGGTCGGCTCACGGTGGACCTCCGGCGCTGTCGCGTACCTCGGGAGCCTTCCGCGTCCCCCAGGTCATGACCGCCAAACGTGCGCCCGGACAGCCTCGTCCCTCCGGCACGCCGGACGGGGCCGGTCCGGTTTCGTGCAGGGTCTGCGGGTACCCGGTCGCCGTGCACGTCTTGGCGAGCGAGGAGTCCCGGCCCTCATCATGAAACTCCACCTGCCCGTGATATCCGTCTACACGGTGCCCACCGACGCCCCCGAGGCGGACGGCACCCTCGCCTGGAACGCCACGACCGTGGTGATCGCCGAGGTGACGGCGGGCGACGTGACCGGCACGGGCTGGACGTACGGCCCGGTGGCGGTGGGCGACTTCCTGCGTGACCATCTCGCCGCGCTGGTCGAGGGCCGCGGCGCCCTGGACATCCCGGCCGCGCACGACGCGATGTGCCGCGCGGTCCGCAACGCCGGGCGGCCGGGGATCGCCGCGTGTGCGATCTCGGCGCTGGACATCGCCCTGTGGGACCTCAAGGCCCGCATCCTGGAACTGCCGCTGGCCCGGCTGCTGGGCGCCTGCCGCGAGCGCGTGCCCGTGTACGGCAGCGGGGGCTTCACCACGTACCAGGACACCCATCTGGCCGCACAGTTGAACGGCTGGGTGCACGGTCAGCACATCCCGCGCGTGAAGATCAAGATCGGCGAGGACTGGGGCCGTGCGGTCGAGCGCGATGTGGCCCGGGTGCAGGCGGCACGGGAAGTGATCGGCGCCGGGGCCGAGTTGTACGTGGACGCCAACGGCGCCTACACCCGCAAGCAGGCGGTCCGGGTGGGCCAGGCGCTCACCGAGTACGGCGTCGGCTGGTTCGAGGAGCCGGTGTCGTCGGACGACCTGACGGGGCTGCGCCTGGTCCGTGACACCGTGCCCTGCGATGTCGCGGCCGGCGAGTACGGCTACGACCTCCCGTACTTCGCCCGCATGATCGCCGCGGGCGCGGTCGACTGCCTCCAGATCGACGCCACCCGGTGCGGCGGCCTCACCGAGTTCCTGCGCGCCGCCGCCCTCGCCCAGGCGCACGGCCTGGACGTCTCGGCCCACTGCGCCCCGCACGCCCACGCCGCCGCGTCCGCCGCGCTCCCCAACCTCCGGCACGTCGAGTGGTTCCACGACCACGTCCGCATCGAGGACATGTTCTTCGCGGGCGTCCTGGACCCGACGGGCGGCACGATCGCCCCGACCCAGGGCCTCGGCCACGGGCTGACGCTGCGGGCGGAGGAGGTGGAGCAGTACCGGGTGGCGTGAGGGTCGTGGAGCAGTAGCGGCAGTACCAGCTCCGCGCACCACACCCACGGACGACGCTTGTGTGGCCACTGTCTCCCAGCCGTCGAAGACGAGGAGACGAGGAGGACAGACAAGGGCCGCCAGGGGAAGGGCCATGAGCGTCGCCACCGGGGGTGACGGCGGCACCGCGAGGCGCGAGGCGCAATCAGCCGCGAGGCGGAATCAGCCCCGCGTCGACCTCGAGGCGCAATCATCCCCGCCTCGACAGCCGCCCCCGCCGGCGCAGCCCAGCGGTCATCACGGCCCCCAGCCCTCCGGCCAGGATCCCCGCCCCCACCCGCGTGCGGTTGCGCGACGCCCACTCCTGCGGGCCGCCTCCCACCGCCTCCTCGTCGAAGCGCCCGTGCGCTCCGAAGTCCCGCCCGTGCGGCCCGTCCGCCGGCGTCCACAGATTGCCCGGCCCGGCCGGTCCGGTCCTGCCCCCGTCCTGCTGCGCCTCGAACCCGGTTCGCGCCAGGTAGCGGTCCAGCAGCCCGGGCGCGACCGCGTTGGCGAGCAGCGTCGCCGCGGTGGCACCGCCGACCCAGTACTCCCGCCGCCGACCGTGCCCGGCCGCGTGCACGATCGCCCGCGCGGCCACCTCCGGCTGGAACACCGGCGGCACCGGCCGGGCGCGTCCCGGCAGCCGGTTCAGCACCCAGTCGAACTGCGGGGTGTTGACGGCCGGAAGCTGCACCATCGTCGTCCGCACCCGGCTCCCCTCGTGGAGCAGTTCGCACCGCAGGGACTCGTTGAACCCCTGAATGGCGTGCTTGGCCCCGCAATAGGCCGACTGCAGCGGGATTCCCCGGTAGGCGAGCGCCGACCCGACCTGCACGACCGTGCCCCGGTCGCGCGGCAGCATGTGGCGCAGGGCGGCCCGGGTGCCGAACACATAGCCCAGGTACGTCACTTCGGTCACCCGCCGGAACTCGTCCGGGCTGATCTCGGTGAACGGCGCGTAGATCCCGGTGAAGGCGTTGTTGACCCAGACGTCGATGCGCCCGAACGCGTCGGCGACCTGCTGGGCCGCGTCGTCGACGGCCTTGGCGTCGGCCATGTCCACGGTGACGGCGAGTGCCTCACCGCCGGCCCGCTGCACCTCGTCCGCCGCCGCGGCGAGGCCCTCGCGCCCCCGGGCCAGCAGGGCGACCCGGTCGCCCCGCGCGGCGAAGGCGAGGGCCGCGGCCCGGCCCACACCGCCACTGGCCCCCGTCACCACGACCGCCCTGCCGTGCCCCGGCAGGGCCCTCTCCCACGACGTGCGCATGGCGCGTCACGCCCGGTGGTGCGGCTGCTCGGGGTCGATGTCGTCGGGACGCGGCGGCACCTGGGCCCCGGCATCCGTCGTCGGCGCCGCGGACGGCATCGGCGGATACGGCATCTGCGCGGCGGTCCCGGCGCGGTGCTCCGCCGTCGGCCGTGCCGCGCCGCGCAGCACGTACGCCACCGCGCCCAGGATCACCGCGGTGATCAGCGCGGCGGCCCAGTCCGGCAGCCCGGCGGCGAGGCCGAGCCCCAGCGCGAGCGCGAGGGCCGCGCCCGCGTAGAGGGCGACGGCGCCGGACGCCGCGTAGAGCGTGGCGCGGCGGCGCTGCCTGCGCGTCTGCTCGCGCAGCTCGTCGCGTACGGTCTCGCGGGCCACCTGTGCCAGCTCGTCGACCAGTTCCCTGTCCAGATGCTCAAGATGATCCAAGCGATCCATGGCGGCCGGGTACCCGTGCGGCCGTACGCATAACGGGGAGTGAGGGGATCACGTGAAACGATCTCCGTTCCCGGCCGGGCCCAACTAGGCTCTCCACATGGACATTCTGGGAGCCACGCTGCGCGTGTGCGTCGATGATCTGGAGGCCGCGGTCCCCTTCTACGAACGCCTTGCGGGCGGCACAGCACTCCGCTTCGAACGCGGTGGCGTGCAGGTGGCCGCGGTCGGCTGTTTCCTGCTGATGAGCGGCCCTCAGGCCGAGCTGGAGGTGCTGCGCAAGGTGGCGGCGACCATCGCCGTCACCGACGTGGAGGAGGCCCACAAGGTGCTCAGCGAGATGGGCGCGCACATCGTCGCGGGGCCGCTCCCGACACCGGCGGGCCGCAATCTGATCGCGATGCACCCGGACGGGATGATCTACGAGTACGTGGACCGTCAGGCCTGAGCCGACTCAGCCGCCCGCATCTCGGCGGTGATCGCCCACCGTTCGTGATCGCGCCAGGCCCCGTCGATGAAGAGCAAGCCCGGCGAGAAGCCCTCCAGGCGGAAGCCGCAGGCGCGGGCGAGGGCGATGGAGGCGGTGTTGGCCGGCTGGACGTTGATCTCCAGCCGGTGCAGCCGCATCGGCCCGAAGGCGTGGCCGACCACCAGGTCGAGGCCCTCCCGCATCAGCCCGCGCCCGGCCGCGTGTGCGAAGGCGCCGTAGCCGAGGGCGCCGCTCTGGAAGGCGCCCTCGACGATGTTGTTGATGTTGATGAACCCGGCGATGCCCCCGCCGTCCTCCTTGGCGCAGACCAGGAACCCCGCCTTGGTCGGATCCTCGATCAGCCGCCCGGCATAGGCGGCATAGGCGGCGGGGCTGTCCGGCGGGAAGAGCCACGGCTGGTGCAGTTCCTTGCTCGCGCGGGCACACGCGGTGAACTCGGCGCCGTCCTCGTAGGTGAAGTGACGTATGCCCACGCGGGGGCCTTCGGCGAGGTAGCGGGACGCGGGGTGCGGCATCCTGCCAGCCTACGGCCCGCCGGAGCCGGATCCACCGGACGGGACCTTCGATGCACCCCCTAGCGGCGCCTGCTCATGAAGTACGCGCCGAACAGCGCGCCGATGAGGCCCATGGCGAGCAGCGCCAGCCACAGGGGCATCGTCACCAGGGGGACCAGCAGCCGGATCTCGGTCTCGCGGGTGTTCTCGAAGATGAAGATCAGGGCGAGGACGGCGAGCACCAGCACGGTGACCCTGGCCGGGGTCATCGCCTCGGCCAGGCCACCGCGCCTCCCGCGGGCCCTCGTGCCCTTCTGCGACGTCTTCGGGGTCATACCACCAAGGATGCTCCCGCGGACGCGATCACGCACGGTGAGCGACCCGCCGGGTCGCTCGGCACCGCTCGGCACCGCTCGGTGTCGATCGGTGTCGATCGGTGTCGATCGGTGCCGCTCAGTCGATCACCGGCAGCCGGAGCACCCCGGTGTCCCGCGGCGTGCTGACCACGGTCACCGGCTTGATCCCCCGGTTCCCGAAGTACGCGTCGTCACTGGCCGCGATCACGAAGCGCAGCCGGTGCCCCTTCTCGTACCGGTGCACGATCCCCGGCAGGGTCACGGTGAAGCTCTTGGTGACGTCGGGGACCCGCACCGGTGCCACCAGCCGGTGGACCAGCGTCCGGGTGCCGTCGGGCGCGATGTCGTACAGCTTGGCGAAGAGCACGAGCTTGTCGGCGGCGTCCCCGGAGTGCTGGGTGCGCTCGGCCTTCGGGGAGACGACCCGCAGCGTGGCCCGGGGCGCGCCGACCACGTCGGTGGTGCGCGTAAGCGGCTCGCTGGTCCAGCCGAGGTGGGTGCCCGGGGTGTCGTACGGCGCCGGGTCCGCAAGGCCGATGAGTGCGGCGAGCGAGCTCTCGGAGTGGCTGGTGGGGACGAGCCGGTTGGTGTACGTGCGGCTGCCGCGCACGACCTTGCGGCGGTTGTCGACGAGTTTGCCGTCGCCGGAGAGGTAGAGCGTGCGGCTGAGCCCGGGCACGCGGTGGGTGGTGGCGTAGGTGTGGTCCGGGTCGGTGATCCAGTCGCGGTAGTAGGCGAGGGCGGGTCCGGTGTCGACGTGCCGCTTGTTGAGGTAACGGTCGAACCAGGCGAGGACGCGGCGGCCGACGTAGCTGGTCTCCAGGTTGCCCTGGCCGAGGTTGAGTTCACCGGAGGCCGGGTCGGTGCGGCCGCCGCTGTGGCCCCAGGACTGCCAGATCATCTTGGTCGGGGTGCCCTGCGCCTTGAGCGTCTTGTACGTCGCCGTCGCCTCGTTGAGGTTGAAGAGGCTGTCGGCCTGGCCCTGGACCAGGAGGGTGGGTGCCTCGACGCGGTGCAGGTACGACACCGGTGAGACGCTGCGGGCGTAGGCGAGCAGCTCGGCCGTCTGCCTCGCCGGGTAGCGGCCGGAGTTGAGGGTGCGGATCGTGTCGCAGGCCCGGGTGACGAAGTGCAGACAGGCCATGGAGTTGATGCGGGACGGGTCGAGGTTGGGCTCCAGCAGGGGCTGGCCCTCGCCGATGAGGTAGAAGCCGTTGGCCCACTGCCATTTGAAGGCGCCGGGGACGTTGCGGCTGCCGACGGCGTTGTTCGGGTCGAGCGAGTACGCCAGGTCGTTCCAGGTGATCATCGGCACCAGTGCGTCGAGGCGCCGGTCGACGGCGGCCGTGGCGAGCTGGACGGCCCCGCCGTAGGAGCCGCCCACCATGCCGACGCGCGGGTCGCCGGGGGCGTCGAGGGTGACGAAGTCGGCCTCGGTGCCGTCGTCGGCGGCGCGCCGGCCGCCCAGGAAGTCGATGAGTTGGGAAGCGGCGACGCCGTCCACGGTGGGATCGTCGAGCGAGATCAGACAGCCGGACCTGCCGAAGCCGAGCCCGGAGTAGACGAGGGCGACGTAGCCGCGCTGGGCGAAGGCCTCGCCGACGATGTTGGTGGAGCCGTCGGACTTGCTGCCGCCGAAGCCGTTGGTGGCGACGACGGCGGGCGCGGGACGGTCCCGGTCCACACCGGCCGGCCGGTACAGATCGGCGTCGACGGTGCAGGTGCGGCCGCCCGCCTGGACGGTGAACTTCAGGGCGGTGACGGTGAACCGACCGGCCGCGGCGGCCGGAGCGGTGAGCGCGAGGGGTGCGGTGAGCGTGGCGCCGAGGAGGAGAGCGAGTGGGGCTCGGAATCTGGGCACGCGACGGGGCACTGAGACCTCCACACTGAGGGCTGGCCGGCTGTCATGGTGTGACACGTGTCAGACGGGGTCAATCACCGGGACGAGTGGTTTCTTGACAGCAATTCAGCGAACGGCGCTCAGCGCAGCGCGGGTTCCTCGAGCGCCAACTCACCGGCGTCGGCGTCGAGTTCGGCCCGCACACCGAAGGGCATCGTCAACGCCCCTTCACAGTGCCCGAAGCCGAACTCCTCGACGACGGGCACGCCGAGTCCACCCAGCCGGTCGACCAGAACCGCCCGCACCGCGTCGTACGGACCGCACCCCGCCCAGGACCCGAGCCCGATCCCGGCCACCCCGTCGAGCCACCGCGTGCGCAGGAGTTGGGTCAGCATCCGGTCGATGCGATACGGCTGCTCGCCGACGTCCTCGATCAGCAGCAGCCCGCCCCGCGCACCGGCTCGGGCGTGCGGAGTGCCGAGATCGGAGGTGAGCATGCTCAGGCAGCCGCCGAGGGTGACGCCCCGGGCCCGCCCGGGGACCATGGCCGTACCGTCGGAGGGGATCACCCGGACCGTCTCCGGTTCGAAAAGCGTGGCCTTCAGATGCTCCTGCGCACGGACGTTCTTGACGAAGTCGACCCCGGCCGCCGCCGGACCGTGCAGCGTGACCAGGCCCATCCGGGCGGCGAAGGCCTGGTGCAGCACGGTGATGTCGCTGAAGCCGACGAACACCTTCGGCCCGGCCGCCCGCATCGCCTCCCAGTCGAGGAGGTCGACCATGCGCTGTGCCCCGTAACCGCCCCGCGCGCACAGCACGGCGTCGACGGCCGGATCGCACCAGGCGCTCTGCAGATCGGCGGCCCGGTCGGCGTCGGCGCCCGCCAGGTAGCCGAACTCCCCGTGCCGGTCCAGCACATGGGGCGCCACCACCGGATCGAGGTCCCAGCCGCGCAGCACGTCCAGTCCGGCCTCCAGCCGCTCCTCGGGCACGGGTCCGCTGGGCGCGACGACGGCCACACGGGCGCCGGGGGCGAGTCGGGACGGACGTACGAGTGGCCGTATGGGCTCTGTCACTTGGCGAGCTCCAGCTTGGGGATTCCGGGCGGGTTGAGGCCGAAGACCTGGGCGTACAGGGACAGCTCGGACTCCAGGACGCGGATCATCGTCTCGGCCCGCCGGAAGCCGTGGCCCTCCCCCTCGAAGGCGATGTAGGCGTACGGCACCCGACGCCCCTCCATGCGGGCCAGGAACCGTTCGCACTGGGCGGGCGGGCAGATCACGTCGTCCAGGCCCTGGAGCAGCAGGAACGGCACGGTGAGGCGGTCGGCCTGGGCGGCGGGCGAGCGTTCGGTGTAGCGCGCCGGCACCTCGGTGGGCCGGCCGATGAGCGACTCCAGGTACCGGGACTCGAAGTCATGGGTCTCGCCCGTGCCCCAGCTCGCCAGGTCGAGGATCGGGTAGAGGATGGTGCCGCAGGCGTAGACGTCGGTCGTGGTGAGCGACGCGGCCGCGGTCCAGCCGCCCGCGCTGCCGCCGCGGATGGCGAGCCGGTCGCGGTCGGCGGTGCCCTCGTCGGCGAGGGCGAGCGCGACGGCCGCGCAGTCCTCGACGTCGACCACGCCCCACTGCTCGCGCAGCCGGTTGCGGTAGGCGCGGCCGTATCCGCTGGAGCCGCCGTAGTCGACCTCGGCGACGCCGATGCCGCGCGAGGTGAAGTAGGCGATGGCCAGGTCGAGCACGAGGGGCGCGCGGTCGGTGGGGCCGCCGTGCGCCCGGACGACGTACGGCGGCGGGGTGTCGGCGGGGGCCACGCAGCCGGGGTTGTGCGGCGGGTAGATGTGCGCGTGGATCTCGTCGCCGGCGGGGCCGGTGAAGGTGCGGATCTGCGGCTCGGGGTAGTAGGCGGGGTCCACGGCGTCGTCGTGCGCGGCCCCGATCACCCGGGACCGGCCGGTCCGCGTGTCCAGCTCGACCACCTCGTAGGCGCTGCGCGGACTGGCGCCGACGGCCACGACGCGCTCGCCGCTCACCGCGAGCGTGGGCGCGAACTCGGTCCAGGGGCCGGCGGCGTCGACGATCTCGCCGGTCTCGGGGTCCAGGATACCGAGGGCCGTCGAGCCGCGGCCGTGCACGACGGCGATGGTCCCGTCCGCCAGCGGGGCGAACCAGCGCAGGCCCAGCTTCCACAGCGGCCCGCCGAACTCCTCCGGGCGCCGGCACAGGGGCTGCCCGTCCCGGTGGAGGTTCCACCAGCCGCTGCGGTCGCTCGCGTACAGCAGCCGCCCGTCCGCCGACCAGTCGACCTGGGCGATCGACTCCTCCGTACCACCGGCGACGATCTGCGGGCGGCCCAGCGTGCCGTGGTCACCGACCTCGGCGACCAGCAGTTCCGTGCCGTCCCACGGCATCCGCGGATGGTCCCAGGCGAGCCAGGCCGCGCGCCGCCCGTCGGGCGAGATCCGCGCTCCGGTGACGAACCGGTGCCGGCCGTCGGTGAGTTCGCGTACGGCATCCCGGTCCTCGGCCGCCGAGCCGTCCAGCGGGACGGCGGCCAGGACGCGCCGCACATCGGTGGGCCCCTCCCCCGTGAACTCCTCCAGCACGCACCACACTTCACCGAGGTCGAGCCGCAACTGCGGCTCCACCCAGCGCAGTCCGCCGCCCACCTCGGACACCGGACTGATCGGACGCGGCGTGCCGCCCTCCTCGTACCGGTACAGCCGCTGGTCGGCGAAGTCGACGAAGACGACCAGCGGCCGCCCGTCGACCACCGCACCGGCCCAGGGGTGTCCGCCGTACTCGACGACCCGGCTGCGCACGTTCCACGGCGCGGGCAGCACCGGCTCCTCGGTGCCGTCGGGCCGCCGCCGCACCAGCGTGCGCCGTCCGCCCTCCGTGGGCCGTGGCTCGGTCCACCACGCCTCGTCGCCGACGAAGCCCACGTACTCGGGGTGCCCCTCGTGTGCCGCGGCGGTGGCCGCGTCGATGGGCGAGGGCCAGGAACCGTACGCCAGTGTCCGCACTGTCTCCCCCACCTCGCCTAGGCCGTGCGCAGAAAGCGGTCGAGGACCCGGACGCCGAAGTGCAGGGCCTCGATCGGCACCCGCTCGTCGACGCCGTGGAACATGGCCCCGTAGTCGTAGCCCTCCGGCAGCCGCAGCGGCGAGAAGCCGTAGCCGGTGATGCCGAGCCGGGAGAACTGCTTGGCGTCCGTGCCGCCGGGCATGCAGTACGGCACCACGTGCCCCTCGGGCGCGAACTCCTCGACGGCGGCGCGCATACGGGCGTACGTCGGCGAGTCGACGGGCGACTGGAGGGCCACCTCGTGGTGGTGGAACTCCCAGTCGACGTCGGGTCCGGTGAGCCGGTCCATCGTGGCGCGGAACTCGTCCTCGAAGCCGGGCAGATAGCGGCCGTCGACGTAGGCCACGGCCTCCCCCGGGATGACGTTGACCTTATAACCGGCCGCCAGCATGGTCGGGTTGGCGCTGTTGCGGACGGTCGCCTCCACGAGCCTGGCGGCCGGGCCGAGCTTCTCCATCAGGCCGTCCACGTCGTCCAGGTCGGCGTCGAGGCCGTACAGGGCGGCGAGTTCGGTGAGGGCGGCGCGGACCGTCGGAGTGAGGCGGACCGGCCACTCGTGGGCGCCGATGCGGGTGACGGCGGCGGCGAGGCGGGTGACCGCGTTCTCCCGGTTGGGCTGGGAGCCGTGCGCGGCCCGCCCGCGTGCCGTGAGCTTCATCCAGCCGGTGCCGCGCTCGCCGGCCGAGAGCGGGTAGAGCTGCCGGCCGGTGCCGTCGTGGACGGTGAAGGCGCCGGACTCGCTGATGCCCTCGGTGCAGCCCTCGAAGAGGGCGGCGTGCCGGTCGGCGAGGAATCCGGAGCCGTCCTCGGCGCTGGCCTCCTCGTCGGCGGTGAACGCGATCACGACGTCCCGGCGGGGCCGTACGCCCTCGCGGGCCCAGGCCCGGACGACGGCGAGGATCATCGCGTCCATGTTCTTCATGTCGACCGCGCCGCGCCCCCACACCACGCCATCGCGGATCTCCCCCGAGAAGGGGTGCACGCTCCACTCGTCGGCCTGCGCGGGCACCACGTCCAGATGACCGTGCACGAGCAGCGCGTCGGCCGACGGGTCGGTGCCCTCGAAGCGGGCGACGACGTTCGTACGGCCCTTGGTGCGCTCCAGCAGGGTGGGCTCCAGGACGGCCTCGGTCAGCCGGGCGGCGGCGTACTCGGCGGCGGGGCGCTCCCGGCAGTCGCCGCCGCCGCGGTTGGTCGTGTCGATGCGGATGAGGTCGGACGTGAACGTGACGACCTCGTCCAGTGCCTGCTCGTCAGCCATACTGCTCCTCCACCGCAGCCGAGACGATCGTGGTGACCGCCTTGAAAGTACGGATTCCCTCGTACATCCGCTCGCTGGTGTACGCCACCTTGCGCTCGCCGATACGTTCGACGCCGGGGACGACGGTGGCGGCCATCGCGAGATGCTCGGCGTCGAACTCGACGGCGACGGTGAACGGGCCACCGCTGACCGGCTCGTGACGGACCGCCAGCCCGGCCGCCTCCTTGGCGGCGGCGCGGATGTCGGCGGCGGTCCTGGCCGGGGTACGGCACACCGCGGCGTACCGCGAGACGTGGTCCTTGACGGCGACCTTGAGCGCCCCGGGCGCGTATCCGAGCGCGTCCTCGCAGGCCACGTCGTCACCGGTGACGAGCACGACGGGCACGCCGTACTCGGCGACGACGTGCGCGTTCAGCAGGCCCTCGCTGGCGCGTACGTCGTTCAGCCACACCCCGGTGATCTGGTTCGCGAGATAGGTGTGGGCGAGGACCCCCTCCATGCCGGCGCCCGCGTGGTAGCCGACGAAGGCGATGCCGTCCACGTCGCCGTGCTGCACGCCCTCGACCATGGAGAGCGCCTTGTGCCGTCCGGTGAGCATCTCGGCGCGCTCGTCCAGTTGCTCGAGCAGCAGATTGCGCATCGTCCAGTGCGCCTCGTTGACCAGGACCTCGTCGGCACCGCCGTCGAGGAAGCCCAGCACGGCGGCGTTGACGTCCGAGGTGAACATCCCCCGGCACCGCTCCCACTGAGGCGTCCCCGGCAGCACGTCGGCCGGCCAGGTCACGCCGGTGGCGCCCTCCATGTCGGCGCTGATGAGGATCTTCATGCGGGTCCGTCCCATCGATGGTCGGAGGCCTGTCGTCCGGCTGGTGACAGCAGTGTGCGACAGCATGCAGCGGTGACGGGGATCTTCATGTCACTTCACGTTACGCGTCGGCGGGGGAACTTCCTCTCAGGCAGAGAGAGCTTGAGCCCACTCCCGGACCTCGCTCTGCAACAGGGGTCTGCCCAGGCACCCGCACCGGGAGCAGTGGTCCGGCAGGAAGGGATCAATGGTGCAGGAGTCGGTGGCCCAGCGCATCCCGGTGAACCCGCAAAAGGAACTCCTGCAGGTAGCCGCCCTGGCAGGGGAGAAAGGCGCGATCCTGCGGTGTGAGGGCTGTGCCGCTCGCACATCATCGAGTGGCGGGCTGCCCGGGGCGCCGGGGGCGACCGCCCTGACCGATCTGCTCCGACGACGGCCTGCTGTCCGCGCAGCCGCTGCCGGGGACTCACCTAGGGCGCGTATCGAGTCGTGATCATCGGGTGGTCCTGGTGAGGTCTTTGATCCACATCATCGAGGCGTGCCGGTGGAGACTGGCGAGGTAGCTGCCGGGAGTCTTGTCGTATCGGGTGTCTCACCGTCCCAGTTCCGGCCTCCTGGTACGTCACGCTCTGGGGCGGGTGAGGCACGTGGAGCCGACGTGAGCCGACCGGTGCACTGATGTCCGGGCGGGGACTCAGGGGACATGGCCCCCCACCCGGCTCAGGTTCCGGGGAGGATACGGCGCGTCTCGTAGGCCCACATCGCGATCTCGACCCGGTTGCGGGCGCCGAGTTTGGCCATCAGGCTCGCCAGATGCGTCTTCACCGTGCTGAGGCTGATATGCAGCGCATCGGCGATCTCGGTGTTGGTCAGCCCGCGGGCGACGGCGAGGAGCACCTGCTCCTCGCGGGCGGTGACGGGGGAGACCGGCTGGGCCGGCGGCCGGCCGGCGGGCAGGTCCGCGAATGCCTGGAGCAGACGGACGGTGACGCTGGGCGCGATGAGCGCCTCACCGTCGGACGCCGACCGTACGGCCTGCGCGAGAAGGTCCGGTCCCGTGTCCTTGAGGAGGAATCCGCGGGCGCCCGCACGCAGCGCGCCGTAGACGTACTCGTCGAGGTCGAACGTGGTGATGACGACCACGGCCAGCGGGTCGGCGACGCCCGGGCCGGCGATCAGCCGGGTGGCCTCGAGCCCGTCGAGCACGGGCATGCGGATGTCGAACAGACAGACGTCGGGGCGCAGTTCACGGGCCAGACGTACCGCTTCGTGTCCGTCGGCGGCCTCGCCGACCACCGCGATTCCGGGCTGGGCGTTCAGCATGATCCGCAACCCGGTGCGGATGATCGCCTGGTCGTCAGCGACGAGGACGCGAATGGACACCGCTCTCGCTCCTCGCTCTCGGCAGCTCGGCTTCGACATGCCAGCCCTGGTCGGCGCCCGGGCCGGCTCGTAGTGCGCCGCCGAGCAGGGCCGCGCGCTCGCGCAGTCCGGCGAGTCCATATCCGTCGCGACCTCGGCCGGTGCGTTGGCCGTTGTCGCGCACGCTCACCCGTACCGTGTGCCGTTCCGCGGTGACCCGGACGACGACCTCGGTCGCGCTGACCGCATGGCGCATCGCGTTGGTCACCGACTCCTGCACGATGCGGTAGACGGCCGCGTCCAAGGCCGGGGGCAGCGAGTCCAGCTCGCCGTCGAGCCCCAGGTCGACCTTGAGGCGACCATCCGGCGTGCACACCAGGCGCTCCAGATCCGCGACGCCGGCAGGCGGCGCCAGCTCGGCGCCGACCCCGCGGTCGCGCAGCGCGGCGACCATGGCGCGCATTTCCTCCAGCGTGCGCGCCCCTTCCTCCTCGACCCCCTCCAGCGCCTCGACGGCGGCGGACGGGTCGGTGCCGGCGAGCACCCGGCCCGCCTGGGCGCGGATCACCATGGCCGACACGTGGTGGGCCACCGTGTCGTGCAGTTCCCGGGCGAGCTGCTCACGCTCGCGGGAGCGTACCTGCTCCAACTGCCGCTCGCGAGCGGTCCCCCAGAACCGCACGGCGGCCCCGACCACGCCGGGCAGCAGCAGGAAGACGAAGCCCACGACCTTTTCGACGACCGGGCTCTCGTACGTGATGACACACAGCGCGCCGACCGCGAGGATCACCGCGCCGCCCAGCACGATCTCGCGTCCCGATCCCCACCGGAGCAGCGCGTACACCAGCACGAGCACGACCGCGCCGGTGTCCAGGCCGACGGGCTCGCCGGGTGCGGCGACGAGCCAGGCCAGCTGGAGCAGCAGCACCGCGCCGAACGCCAGCGTGACCATCGCCAGCGGGCGGGTCCGGCGCCACAGGGGCAGCAGGCACAGCCATACTGTCAACACCACCGCCACCGGCCGCCACACGACGTTCTCGCGCAGGGTGGCCTCCAGCACCACACCGCCCAGGCCCACGGCGAGCAGCGCCCAGTCCCGCCACACCCGGGCGGGCGCGTCGGGCGGCCGGGGTTCGGTCCACAGGGTTCGCAGGTCGTCGCGCAGCACGGTTCTCAGCCTAGGGACCGCGCCGTGCCGCGCATCGGCCGAAAGGACGGGGCCTCACTCCGACTTGGGGCCGACGGATCCGCGGCCCGCGAGCCGATGCCGAAGAGCGCCGTGGCGACGAGCCTTACGCATCGGCGGCCGTACAAGGACGGCCGACGAGGTGGTTGGAGGACCCGATGCTCTCGAAAGCCCTGTTGCGCCTGGGCGCAGGCGCCGCCCGCCATCCCTGGCGGGTGATCGCGGCATGGCTGATCGCTGCCACGCTCGCCGTCCTCGCCGCGATCGCCTTCGGCGGGCGGACCGCGGACTCGATGACTGCTCCGGGACTGGACTCCCAGCGGGCCGCGGAACTGATCGAGCGGTCCGGCACCGGCCAGGAGGGGATGACCGCCCAAGTGGTCGTCACCCCCCTCGACGGTGCTGCGACGTTCTTCGACCACGGCAGCGCGCGCACCGCTCTCACGCGGCTGCAGACCGAGGTGAAGCGGCTGCCGCACGTGCTCGGCACGAGTGACCCGGCGGGGGCACTCGACGCAGGCGGGGACACCGCCGTGCGCGGCGGCCTCGTCTCGGCCGACGGGCG
This sequence comes from Streptomyces sp. UG1, assembly GCF_049974585.1. Lineage (NCBI taxonomy): Bacteria > Bacillati > Actinomycetota > Actinomycetes > Kitasatosporales > Streptomycetaceae > Streptomyces > Streptomyces sp. UG1. The sequence goes on from NZ_JBNGGG010000018.1 coordinate 129,497, forward strand.
GATCGCGGTCGTCCGGGTGCAGTACCCCGACCAGAGCCGGCTGTCGGCCGAAGACCTCGACGCCCTCGTCGATCTCGGCGACCGGCTGCGCGCCGAACTGCCCCTGCGCATCGAGATGGGCGGGAACCTCTTCTACGCCTTCTCCGACCCCGACGGCGGCGCGAGCGAGTTGACCGGCCTCCTCGCCGCGGCCGCGATCCTGTTCCTGGCGTTCGGTTCGCTCGTCGCCGCCGCGCTGCCGATCGGCATGGCGGTCTTCGGACTGACCGTCGGTGTCGCCACGATGACGGTACTGGCGGGGGTCACGGACGTCCCCACCTTCGCACCGGTCCTGGGCAGCATGGTCGGGCTCGGAGTGGGCATCGACTACGCGCTCTTCGTGCTCGCCAGGCACCGGGAGTACCTCGCGCGCGGGCTCGATCCGCACGAGGCGGCCGGACGAGCGGTGGCCACGGCGGGGCGGCCGGTGGTCTTCGCCGGCGGCACCGTCGTCGTGTCGATCCTCGGCCTGGCGGTCGCGAACGTGCCGTTCATGACGGTGGGCGGGCTCGCCGTCTCGATCGTCGTTCTGACCATGGTGGTCGCGTCGGTGACGCTGCTGCCGGCCTTCCTCGGCGCGGCGGGCCCGCGCCTGGCCCGGGTCGGCCGGGTCGGACGGGCTCTGCGGACCAGGAGGCTGGGCCGACTCGCACGGCGGCGGGACCCGGCGGCGGGCGCCGCCCCCGCCGCCGGGTGGCGGCGCTGGATCGGGCACGTCAGCCGTCACCCGGTGCCGTACGCGGTCGGCGCGGCGGGGCTGCTGCTGACGGCGACGCTGCCCGTGCTCGGCCTGCGTGTCGGCCTGCCCGACGACGGCTCGCTGCCGCAGAGCCGGACCGAGCGCCGGGCCTACGACCTCGTCGCTGAGGGATTCGGCCCGGGCACCAACGGTCCCCTCGTCATCGCCGCGGACCCCGCCGGTGATCCGGGAGTGCTGGACCGACTCGTCGGGGCGGTCGCGGCGGATCCGGGCATAGCATCCGTCGCGCCGACGCACATCGATCGGGCCACCGGCATCGCGACCCTCGTGGTGTTCCCGACCACCAGCCCTCAGGACAAGGCCACTACCGACACCATCGCCCGGCTGCGCACCGACGTGCTGCCCACGGCGATCGGGCACGGCCCGGCCAGGGCTCACGTCGGCGGCGCCGCCGCGAGCCTGTCCGATGTGGGCCAACGCACCAGCCAACGCCTGCCGGTGTTCGTCGCCGCCGTGCTGGCGATGTCGTTCCTGCTGCTGATGCTGGTCTTCCGCTCGATACTCGTACCGCTCAAGGCGGTACTGCTGAATCTGCTGAGCATCGGCGCGGCCTACGGCATCATGGTCGCGGTCTTCCAGTGGGGCTGGGGAGGCGCACTCATCGGGCTGGAAGCGACGGTTCCGATCGTGTCGTTCATCCCGATGTTCCTCTTCGCCATCCTGTTCGGCCTGTCGATGGACTACGAGGTGTTCCTCCTCTCCCGCGTACGCGAGGAGTACCTGCGCACCGGCGACAACGGCACGGCGATCGTCGAGGGCGTCTCGGGCACCGCCCGGATCATCACCTCGGCCGCCCTCATCATGGTGGCGGTCTTCCTGTCCTTCGCCGTCGCCGAGGACCCCTCCACCAAAATGTTCGGGCTCGGCCTGGCCACCGCGATCTTCATCGACGCCACGGTCGTACGCATGGTGCTGGTACCGGCGACCATGACACTCCTCGGCCGGACCAACTGGTGGCTGCCGAAGTGGCTGGACCGGATGCTTCCCCGCGGCCCGGTCGACACCGACGACACCGACGCGGAATCCACGGGTGAGGCCCCGCGTCCACGGCTGGTTGACCGTTGACTCAACTCCTGCCCGCCCTTGGCGTCCGGCACCTCAGCGCGTCACCTGGGTCATATCGAGTCGTGATCATCGGGTGGTCCTGGTGAGGCCTTGATCCAGATCATCGAGGCGCGCAGGTGGAGACCGGCGAGGTAGCTGTCGGGAGTCTTGTCGTATCGGGTGGCGATGCCTCGCCATGCTTTGAGCCTGTTGATCAGGCGTTCGACGGTGTTCCGCTCCTTGTGGAGATCGGCGTCGTGGCTGACGGGTCGGCGACCTCTGGAGCCCTTCTTCTTCCGGTTGGCGGCCTGTCCTTCTCCTCCGGGATGACCGCCTTGATACGGCGTTTACGCAGGTGGGGTGCGGTTTCCGTGGGACGAGTACGCCTTGTCCCCGGCGACCGCGTCGGGCCGGATGCGGGGCCGACGGGCCCGCGTACCCGTACCTTCTTCAGCCCGGGGATGAACTGCGGGCTGTCCGCTGGCTGGCCTGTGGTCAGGATGAACGCCAGCGGGCGGCACTTGCGGTCGGCGGCGAGGTGGACCTTGCTGGTCTGCCCGCCTCTGGAACGTCCGAGGAGGGCGGCCTTCAGGCGGAGTTTCCTCCGACGCCGGATGCGTCGTCGTTCTTCCAGTGCGGGATCACTTTCGATCTCTTGCCCGTTTTGCTCTTCGAGGCCGCCCCCTTTGACCTGGCCTTCTCCTCCTCGGCCGCGGCTTTCTCCAGGGCGGTGACGACGTCCTCGTCGAGGTGCATCCCGGCCGCGTCGTGGTGGGCTCGGGTGGTGGGCCCTCCAGCAGGGCCTCGAAGGCGCCGGCGTCACGCCACTGCCGGAAGCGGTTGTGGACGGTCGACCAGGTGCCGAACTCCGTCGGCATCTCCCGCCACTGCCCGCCCGTCTTGAACCGCCAGATCACGCCCTCGAACTGCTGCCGCAGTCGCTCGGGGTACGGGCCGTACTCGCCGATCGGCAGGTACGGGTGCCACGAAGGCACATCCCGCAAATTGATCACGACTCGATACGCGCCCTAGGTGAGGGCGGTCGGTGGGAGTTCCGGCGTGTGTACGGTGCCCGTCTTCTGGATGAGACCCTCGCGGAGATCGGCGTGCCGTGTGGAGTCGCGGTGGATGTGGGCAGTGAAGGGGCGTTCCTGGTGCCTCCGGCGCAGGGCATTGTGGCCCGGTCACGTGGCGGTGACGGCGATCCGCGCGGCCTGATCGCTGCGATCAACGAGTTGGAGGAGACGGGCTACTTCTCGATCACCGCGCAGCAGGGGCACGGTTTCCAGTTCCTGGTCATGTCGGGGATGGAGATGGGTTCGGGTGAACTGGCGGATGTGTTCGGTCAGTTCTGCGGCCGCTGGGCGCTGGCCATACGTCACCTCACCAGCCTCACCGACCATCTCGATGGCACTCGACGCCTCCGCCTCGACCGCGTTGGCCGTATCACGCAGGTGACCGGGCAGGACTGGACCGAGACCTACGCGTACGACACTGCGGGCAACCTTGCTCACGCGACTTGGCCGCAGACACACGGCGAGGACGCCGTCGGCGCACGTGAGTACACCGGAACGCGCCTGACCACGGCTGGTCGTTGGACATTCACCTACGACGAGGCCGACCGTGTCATCGAGCGTCGCAAGACTAGCCTGTCCCGCAAGCCGGATGTGTGGCGATACGCCTGGGATGCCGAAGGCCGTCTGGTCTCCTGCACAACGCCCGACGGCACGGTCTGGCGCTACCGCTACGACCCGCTGGGGCGTCGCAGTGCCAAACAGCGCCTTGACGCTGGTGGACAAGTGGTCGAGGAGACCGTATTCACCTGGGACGGCAACCAGCTTGGAGTACAACGGGCTCACCCCCCTCACCCAGGTGGAACGTGCATTTGACCAGGACAACCCACAGGCCGTCGACACACGCTTCTTCGCCATCGTGACCGACCTTGTCGGTACACCGAGGGAGCTGGTCACCATGGAAGGCGAGCTGGCCTGGCGTACCCGCAGCAACCTGAATCGCCACTAAGATCCGGCGACCGCTCGCTACATGAGCGCCGATCCCCTCGGGCTCGGGCCGGCGCCGAACCCCGTAGCCTGGGTCCAGAATCCGCTTGCCTGGACAGATCCGTTGGGGCTCGTGAAGTGCGACCCGGCCGACGGGATGACCAACAGGGAAAGGCCGCCGGTCGACGGCGACACGAACTACATCGTCGACGATCCCAACGACTGGTCGAAGACCATCACGGACATCGACCGCGTGGAGGGAGACACCCTGTGGGAGGAGAAGCAGGCGACCGGCCAGGACCCGCGGATCACCACCGAACGCCGGGTCGAGAAGCACGTGTTCAAGAAGCTTGATTCCTACGTGGAGGCCCGGTCCCACCTGGAGGGGTGGCAGAACGCCAAACTCGGCATGGACTTCACCACGCCAGGGGCAACTCCCGAGTTCAAGGCCGCCGTTGAGCAGGCCATCGGGCAGTGGAAGGCGAACAATCCCGGCGTGGAAGTTCGAGTAAGGTGGGCCCAGTGAGCTGCTACGTGATGATCGCGGATCGGGACGTGTGGAACCCCGCAAATCAGGTTGCCGAGGTTTTCGTCGGGCAAGTGGGAATCGCATCACGGATTCTGGGAGTGGATTCGGGCGTCGAACCAATCGTCGAGGACGAGTGTCATATCGACGCCGAAAAATTCGAAGCTTTCACGTCTGTGCTTTCGGCAGCCGTACAGAGAACGAACAACCTCGCATTCCGAGGAATGCTCCAAGGGATTCTTGAGGTGTGTGCCGTCCTCGTCTCCAGGGCTGGCGGATCGATTTCACCCGCCGTGGACGTTCCTGACTCCTTGCCCCGGACGATGCCAGGCTTCGAGTGATCGGGACTGCTAGGACACCGGGGTGGTCGGTGAGTTCCATGACCGGTGCCAGAGTCGCGTGTGACGACTCTCAGGGAAGGGCTCCAGCCGGGTCCCCCATCACACCCACCAAGCGGCGATTCCAGCGGTCCTGCAGCCCTACCGCTGATCGGTGAACCGCCAGGGCCGGCACTCCTGCCGTCTTCTTGGCTTCGTCAACTGCGGCAGGTCGCAGATGCCCGAGCTTCCGCCCAGCCTCAGACACCCTCCGGCCAAAACCGGAGGCTGTCTGCGCAGCAGGGGCAAGACGCAGGGCGCGCCACGACGGCTCCGGCGGCTGACTACCAGCAGTGACTCCACGAGGGCCCTGACATCAGTTCTGACATCTGCCGCCCTGGCCCGCAGTGGGTTTCGACGGGCATCAGTGGCCCGACGGCCTGCGCCGTTCCACCCAACGCCGCAGGTCCCCTTTCGCGCCCCCTGTGCGTGCTTGTCAGTCACCCTGCGCGGGCACTACTGTCACCACGCCTTGGTGAACGGGAAATCCGGTGTGATGCCGGTGCGGCCCTCGCCACTGTGAATCGGGAAGTCCGGCTCCGGCCCTCACGGGCAGCCACTGGGTTCTTCGGGACCCGGGAAGGCGGAGCGCGGGCGGTGGTACCCGTCAGCCAGGAGACCGGCCAAGGCGCGTCAACCATCCACGAGGTGCTGGAGAGGGTCTGCCGAGCCATGCACATAGCCGAGGGTTTCCTCCCTCCGGCGCACGCGGTCGCCTGGGGCGTCGCGTCCGCGCCGTTCGTCGTCCACGGAGTCCGTTCGCTCACCCGTGAGGTCAGGGAGCATCCCGAGAGCACGCTGCTCCTCGGCGCCTCCGGGGCCTTTACTTTCGTCCTGTCCGCGCTGAAGCTGCCCTCGGTGACCGGCAGTTGCTCGCATCCGACCGGAACCGGGCTCGGCGCCATCCTGTTCCGGCCGCCGATCATGGCGGTCCTGGGCACCATCACCCTGCTCTTCCAGGCGCTGCTGCTCGCACACGGCGGCCTGACCACGCTCGGCGCGAACGTCTTCTCGATGGCGATCGTCGGCCCCTGGGCCGGATACGCCGTCTACAAGCTGCTGCGGCGCTACGACGCGCCGCTGATGGTCGCCGTCTTCTTCGGCGCGTTCGTCGCCGACCTGTCCACCTACTGCGTCACCAGCGTCCAGCTCGCGCTCGCCTTCCCGGACCCGGGCAGCGGATTCCTGGGCGCGCTCGGCAAGTTCGGCTCCATCTTCGCCGTCACCCAGATCCCGCTCGCGGTGAGCGAGGGCCTGCTGACGGTGCTCGTGATGCGGCTGCTGGTGCAGTCCAGCAAGGGCGAACTGACCCGGCTGGGTGTGCTCCTCGCCAGGAAGCAGTCCCGGTCCGGAAGCGAGGCGGTGGCCCCATGAGCAAGAACACAACGAGCAAGAAGACGGTGGGCAAGAAGACGATGAGCAGGAACACGAAGATCAACATCCTGCTGCTGGCAGTCGTGGCCGCACTCGCCGTGCTGCCGCTCGCGCTCGGGCTCGGCGACCACAAGGAAGAGCCGTTCACGGGGGCCGACGGCGAGGCGGAGACGGCGATCACCGAGATCGAGCCGGACTACGAGCCCTGGTTCTCGCCGCTGTACGAGCCGCCGTCCGGCGAGATCGAGTCGGCGCTGTTCTCCCTCCAGGCGGCCCTCGGCGCCGGGGTCCTCGCCTACTACTTCGGTCTGCGCCGGGGCCGGCGGCAGGGCGAGCAGCGGGCACTGGAGCGACAGCGGGACGCCGAGGAGTCGAAGGCCGACGGGGTCTGACGGGTGCTGCCGATCGACGCGGCGGCGCACAGCAGCCGCTGGCGCCGCCGTCACCCCGTGGACAAGGCCGTGCTCGGACTCGGCCTCACCGTGCTCGCGATCTCGCTGCCGCCCTGGCCGGGCGCCGCGCTGGTCCTGGTCACCGCGCTCACCGTGCTGCTGGGTCCGGCGGGCGTGCCCGGGCGGCGGCTGTGGCGGGCCTATCGCGTGCCGCTGGGCTTCTGCGTGACCGGGGCGGCCACGCTGCTGGTACAGGTCGGCGGGCCGGAGGGCTTGGTGTCCCTGGCCGCCGACGGTCCGCTGCGGGCCGGTGAGCTGCTGCTGCGCACCTCGGCGGCCTCCCTCGGAGTGCTGCTGCTCGCGTTCACCACCCCGATGTCCGACCTGCTGCCCCGCCTGGTCAAGGCCGGGGTTCCCGCGCCCGTGGTGGACGTCGCCCTGGTGACGTACCGCATGAGCTTCCTGCTCCTGGACTCCGTGCGCCGCGTGCGGGACGCCCAGGCCGCCCGGCTCGGGCACACCACCCGGGCCGCCACCTGGCGCTCGCTCGCCGGGCTCGGCGCCACCGCCTTCGTGCGGTCCTTCGACCGGGCATCCCGGCTGCAGGCAGGGCTCGCCGGGCGCGGCTACGACGGCACCCTGCGCGTCCTGGTGCCCGAGGCCCGGGTCTCCGTCCGCTTCACGGCCGCGAGTTGCGCCCTGCTCGCAGCGCTGGCCGCCCTCACCCTCGTACTGGAGAAGGCCCTGTCATGAGCGAGCCCACCGCACTGGTCGCCCTGCGGGGCGCGTCCTACGCCTACGAGGAGGGCCCCGTCGTGCTCAGTGGCCTCGACTTCGACGTGCCCGAAGGGCGCGCGCTGGCGCTGCTGGGCCGCAACGGCAGCGGCAAGACCACGCTGATGCGGCTGCTCAGCGGCGGGCTCCGGCCGTACGAGGGGCGGTTGACGCTCCAGGGTGCGCCGGTCACGTACGACCGCAAGGGGCTGACCCGGCTGCGCACGACCGTGCAGCTCGTGGTGCAGGACCCCGACGACCAGCTCTTCGCCGCGTCCGTCGGCCAGGACGTCTCCTTCGGCCCGCTCAACCTCGGCCTGCCCGACGCCGAGGTGCGGGCGCGGGTCGACGAGGCGCTGGCCGCGCTGGACATCGCCGCCCTGGCCGACCGGCCCACGCACCTGCTGTCGTACGGGCAGCGCAAGCGCACCGCCATCGCCGGGGCGCTCGCGATGCGGCCCCGTGTGCTGATCCTCGACGAGCCGACCGCCGGGCTCGACCCCGACGGCCAGGAACGGCTGCTCGCCACCCTCGACGGGCTGCGCGCGGGCGGCACCACGGTCGTCATGGCCACCCACGACGTCGACCTCGCCCTGCGCTGGGCCGACGACGCGGCGCTCCTGACCCCGTCCGGCGTCCGCACCGGCCCCGCGCCCTCGATGCTGGCCCGCACCGATCTCCTCCGGCAGGCGGGGCTGCGGCTGCCGTGGGGGGTGGCGGCGGCCCAGTTCCTGCGCGCCCACGGGCTGCTGGGCGACACGGCACCCGGTCCACGCGACGCGGAGGAGCTGGCCGCGCTGGCGGGCGCGCACACGACGCCCGCGCTGCCGGCCGAAGGCTGACACTGACAACCGCCACCGCGAACTTGCCTGTACAGCCGCATCGTTGACGTCACGCCCGATGAATGCGGTCCACCAGCATGTCGATCACCAACGGAGTCCGCGGCCCGTACCCGAGCAGCACCCCGTCCTCCATGTCCACCACCCGGCGGTCCATCCCCGCCGGGGTCTCGCCGATCCCGGGGATCTTCACGAGCCCGTCGACGCCGCCCACGGACTCCAGCCCTTTGGTCATCATCAGGATCACGTCCGGCCGGGCCCGCACCAAGGCCTCGCTGGTGATCGGCGTGAACGGCTTGTCCAGACCGGCGTCCTTGCCCGCGTCCACCGCTCCGGCGGCCTCGATCAGCGAGTCGGCGCCCGAGCCCTTGCCGCCGATGAGATAGACGGCCGCGCTGCCGCGCAGGTACAGGAAGGCGACCTTGGGCTTGCTGCCCCGGGGCACGGCGGCGCGGGCCGCGGCGAGTTCGTCGCTCATGCGCCGGTTGAGGGCCTTGCCCGCGCCGGGGACGCCGAGGGCCTCGGCGACGCGCGTGGTGCGGGTGGTGACGTCGGTCAGGTTCGTGGCCGTTTCGAGGACGACGACGGGGACGCCGGCGCCGCGGATCTGGTCGATCGTCTCCTTGGGGCCGGTGTCGGTGTCGGCCAGCACGACCGTCGGACGCAGGGAGAGCACGCTCTCGGCGCTGACGTCGTGCGCCTTGGTGACCTGCGGGAGCTTCTGCGCCTCGGCGAAGGTGGCGGTGATGTCCCGGCCGACGACCCGGTCGCCGAGGCCCAGCGTGAACACGATCTCGGCGACACCCCCGTTGAGCGGCAGGATGCGCGAGGCGTCCTCGACGGTCACCTTCCGTCCGTCGGCGGAGTCGACGGTGACCGGCAACTCCGGGGTGGGCGGCTCCCCTTCGAGGGGGACGAGGGTGTTCTTCGCGAGCTGTCTCTCGGCCGCGGCGGCGCGCTCGCTCGCGGAGACGGGTGACGGGTCCGCCGCCGAGGGCCCGCCTCCCCCGCCGCCGCAGGCACCCGTGAGCAGCGCGAGGGTCAGACCGAGGGCGGCGAGGGGTCTGTGGATTGCGCGCATGGGTTTCCTGTCCTCTCTCCTGACACACAACTGAGCAATAGTTTAGGTTAGGCTTCCCTTAGTTTTCACTCATGGGGGGTATTCCATGGCGTGGGCAACTGGCCTGCACCGAAAGAGAGTTGGGCGCTTCCTCGGGGTCGCCGGCACCGCCGCCCTGCTGCTGCCGACCGCCGGCCCGGCCTCGGCGGCGGGCGGCTCGGCGACCGGCCCCGAGGGCCAGAAGCTCACCGTCTCCAAGTCCTCCGGACTGTCCGCGGCCGGCGAGACGGTGACCGTGACCGGCTCCGGCTACAACACCGAGAAGGGCGTCTACGTCGCCTTCTGCGTGGACAACGGCGCCGGGAAGACCCCGACCCCCTGCGTGGGCGGAGTCGACATGTCCGGTGAGTCCGGGGCGTCCGCCTGGATCTCCTCCAACCCGCCCTCCTACGGCGAGGGGCTGGCGAAACCGTACGAAGGCAGCGGCCACAACGGCTCGTTCAGCGTGCGGCTGAAGGTGCGCGCCAAGGACGCCACCACCGACTGCACCAAGTCCGGCGTGACCTGCGCGGTCATCACCCGCAACGACCACACCCGGGGCGGCGACCAGAGCCAGACGGTCCGGGTCCCGGTGACCTTCGGCGGCAGCGGCGGGAGCGCGGCCGACGACGGCGATGACGGCGACGGCGCCAGGGCCACGCCGAGCGCGCCGGCCGAGGCGAGCACGACCGGCGGTGGCGGCGCGTCCGGCACCGGCGAGAAGACGCCCGACGGCCCGCTCGCCAGCACCGGTTCCGTGGCCCTGACGGCGGGCGCGACGGCGGCGGCCCTGGTCGCGGCCGGCACCGGGACCTGGCTGTGGGCGCGCAGGCGCCGCGCCTCGACCGCGGGCTGACCCGCACCCGACCTCACCCTCCGGAGGGAGACCCGAAGATGACGAAGAGACCCGGCGCCGCCGCCGTGACAGGCGGCGCCCTGCTCGCGCTGCTGTGCCCGGCCGCGGGGCCGGCGGTCGCGCAGGACACGCAGGCGTTCGGTCGCGCGGTGTCCGGCGGATACGCGAGCTGGACGGCCACGGTCGGCCACGACCTGTCGATCGACGTCACCGAACCCGCCGTACGGGGATCCGCGGACCGCACCTCGTTCCCGGCCACGGGCGGCAGCACCGACCTCGAAACCGGTGCCGTGGACGTCGAGTTGGGCGGCGCCGCCCGGATCGTGCCGGCCGCCGACTCGGACCAGCCGTTGACGCTCGCCGGCCTGCGGCTGCGGCTGGACGGTGGCGACGGCGCGCTTCACGCCCGTACGGCCGTCGACGGCCGGGCGCGGGAGCTTGCCCTGGCGGACGTGACGGCGAACGGTGCCGGCCCTGTCGTACGGACGAGCGGGGTGACGTGGACCGGGCTACGGGCGTCGCTCACCGACGAGGGCGCGCGGCTGCTGTCGCAGTGGAGCGGGGAGTCTTTTGCGCAAGGCGATGACCTCGGCCTGCTCGACGTGACGGTCGGCACAGAGGACGTGCCCACCACGAAACCGCCCGTCGAGACACCCCCGCCGGCACCGGACACCGCAGCCCCGGAACCGGCGCGTGCACCCGCGGCGGCCGTGGCCGCCGACGCACTCACCGCAGGCGGCGAACAGACCGTCACCGGCACGGGATTCGCCCCCGGCGAGATCGTCCTCGTCGCCATCGACAAGGACACCCGCTACCAGGCACTGGCCGACGAGACCGGCCGGATCTCCCGGACCTTCCCGGTCTACGACAGCGCCGCCGAGGGCGCGCACACGGTCGAGCTGTACGCGGTGACCGGTGGGCGGAACGCCGTCGTGGAGTTCGACGTACGCGCCGGCTCCTCCTCCTGACCACTCCTGGATCCAGCCTCACACCACTCCTGGAAAGGCACCTCATGAGAACCATCACCGCCACCCGCACGGGCCTGACCGTCCTGGCCGCCTCCGCCCTGACCCTCGGCCTGGCCACCTCCGCCTCGGCGGCCACCGCCACCCGCACGGTCACCGACGGCGGCACGACGTACAACCTCTCGCTCACCTCCCCCGACACGGCCGCCGCCGCGGGCCAGGTCATCACCGTCTCCGGCGCCGGCTACAACACCGGCCAGGGCATCTACGTCAGCCTGTGCGTGGTCGACGGGGCGCCGGGCGCGAACAAGCCGACGCCGTGTCTGGGCGGCCAGGACGAGAGCGGCTCGACCGGTGCCTCGCACTGGGTCAACAACACCTTCGGCGGCATGTTCGCCAACACTTCCAAGTTCGGCTCGGGCGGCAGCTTCAGGGTGCAGATCTTCGTCAAGGCCGCCCTCGACGACGGCAGCGTCTGCGGCCAGGACGTCGAGTGCGCGGTGGTGACGCGCGCGGACCACTTCGACAGCGAGGACCGCAAGTACGACGTCCACGCGCCGATCACCTTCCAGTGACCGGAGGAACCCCGATGCAGCACAGACGACCGGCGGCGCTCCTGGGCGCCGCCGCGCTCGTGGCCGCCTCCGTAGCCGTCGGCCCGGCCGCGCGGGCCGCCGACACCCCGAAGACCGCCCTCGGCAAGGACGGCCAGAGACTCACCGTCTCCGCCTCCGCCCGCCTCGACCCCGAGGGCGAGACGCTACGCGTCACCGGCTCCGGCTACGACGCGACGAAGGGCGTCTACGTCGCCCTGTGCAAGGACAACGGCGACGACCGCGTGCCCACGCCGTGTCTCGGCGGCGCCGACCAGAGCGGTACCGGCAGTTCCTCGCAGTGGATCGTGCCCGAGGGCGACGAGTACGCGGGCGACCTCGCCGTCACCTGGGGCGCGGGCGGCACCTTCGACGTCGAGATCGCCGTCGAGGCCAAGGACGCGAGCCTCGACTGCACCAAGGTCACCTGCTCGGTCGTCACCCGCGTCGACCACCGCAGCCCCGGCGACCGCTCCCAGGACGTCCGCATCCCCGTCGCCTTCGAGGGCCAGGACCCCGGCAACGGCGACGGCGGTGACGGTGTGGACGTGCCGCCGGGCACCGTCGGCTACGTACCGGCCGCCGAGTTCACCACCGCGGGCCGCCCGCTCGACCTGCTGCTGCACCCCGACTCGGGGAAGCTGTACGTCGGTTCGGACAACATCCCCGACACCGCGGACGTCGCCGAACAGGGCCTGTACGCCATCGACCCGAAGGACGGCGCGCTGCTGGGCCACGTCCAGCAGGCCCCGGGCGCGGGCGGCGCCCTCGCGGCCCGCGTGGTCCGCCGGATCGCCGCCCCGCTGGCCGGTGACGGCGTCGCCTTCCACTACCCGCTGCGCGGCCTGGGCACCGCGAAGGCCGGGGACGCGGCCGCGCAGGGCGTGTGGCTGTCCGGCGGCACGGTCACCGGCGTCGGTCCCGGCACGGACGCGTCCACCACGCTGGTCGCCCAGGGCGCCGTCCTGTCCGAGGTCGACACGGCCAGCGGCGCCGCACGGAAGACCGCCACCCTGCCCGGCGGCGGCATCCTCGGCGTGGACACCGCGCGCGGCGTCACCTGGTCGGCGGACTCCGCGGGCGGAACGCTGTACCGCGTCGACACCGGCACCCTGGCCGTCACCGCCACCGCCGAACTCCCTGCGGCCTCCGTCTACTTCGTCGAAACGGACCCGGCGACGGGCAACGTCTGGGTGGGCAGCGCCTACGACGTGCTCGTCTTCGACCGGGAGGGCGAGCCACTGGCCAAGCTGACCGGCGAGGACCGCGCCACGGCGATGGCCTTCGACCGGGCCACCGGCGAGGCCTTCGTGCTGCGCGAGGACTGGGGCACCGCCGAGGACGGCGCGGACAACATCGGCGCCCTGGAGGTCTACGACAGCGCCACGGCCGAGCGGGCGGCCGAGCCCGTCGCCCTGCCCGGCAGCCGCGCCGGCGCCTACGCGGGCGTCGCCGTGGCCCCCGGCGCCACCTCCGTCTACGTCACCAACCAGGCCGAGAGCGAGGTCGTCAAGCTCGACCGCCACGTCTCCCCGAAGGTCGTCCAGTCCCCCACCGACCAGTCCGTCGCACCCGGCGACAAGGTCACGCTCGTCGCGGCCGCCGAGGGCACCCCGGAGCCGGCCGTGCGCTGGCAGGTCAGCCCCGACGACGGCCAGACCTGGTCCACGGTCGAGGGCGCGACACGGAACGCGTACTCCTTCACCGCGAAGGCGACGCAGGACGGCTACCGCTACCGCGCCGAGTTCACCAACTCCGTCGGCACGACGCGCACTTCACCGGTCACACTGACCGTCACCGAGCCCGACGACAACGGCGGCGAGGGCGATGGAGGCGGCGTCGAGCCCTCCGGCTCCAAGACCGTCACCGGCCCGAACGGCCAGAAGCTCACCGTCACCCCGGTCAACGACCTCGCCACCGAGAACCAGACCCTGAAGGTCACCGGCACCGGCTACGACACTAATAAGGGCATCTACGTCGCCCTGTGCGTCGACAACGGCGACGGCGAACTGCCCACGCCGTGCATCGGCGGCGTCGACATGTCCGGCGGCTCGCACTCCTCCGCGTGGATCTCCTCCGACCCTCCGGACTACGGCGAGGAGCTGGCGATCCCCTACGGCGCGGGCGGCACCTTCGAGGTCGAGCTGACCGTGGACGCCAGGGACGAGTACACCGACTGCTTCAAGGCCACCTGCGTCCTGGCCACCCGCAACGATCACACCTTGTCCGGCGACCGCTCCCAGGACGTCAAGGTCCCGGTCGCCTTCGTCGGTCAGGACCAGGTGGACACGGACGACGACAGCGGCAACGGCGGTACGGGCGGCGATGGTTCGGGCACGACGGGCGGCGGCACGGGCAGCACCGGCGGCACCGGCACGGACTCCACCACGGGCGGATCCGGCGGCACCGCCACCTCGGCCGCGGGCGGCGGCGGCAGCCTCGCCTCGACCGGCGTCACCGTGCTCTCGGTCGCCGCGCTCGCGGCCTTGCTGCTGGCGGCGGGCTGGGCGGCGTACCGCAAGGGCCGTAGCGTCAACTGACCGACGAGCGCCGCGAGTCGGCGGCCCTCCGGAACGCTCCGGAGGGCTGTCGCCGTCACGCCCGCCGGCCCGCCACCACCCACCTCGACGGCAGCTCGATCCGTGTGCCGTCCGGCCCGTACTCCGTGGTGACCAGCGGCAGTTCACCGTCGGCGAGCACGGTGAGGCCGGCCGAGCGCAGATACTCGGGCACCGAAGCGTCGGCGACCTCGCCCGGGGCGATGCCGTGCCGGAAGATCGGCGCGAGCTTGGGCGGGGGCCCCGACGGGCTCTGCGCCAGGCCCAGCAGGACGGGCTTGGCGGCCTCGGAGAGCTCGACGAGGAAGGCCCGGCCGCGCTCGCCGACCAGGGTGGCGATCCCGTTCACCATCAACTGCCGGTCGTCCGGCTCGGCTTGGTGCAGCACGCCCCGCATATAGATGTTGACGTCGCCGAGTTCGGCGTGCAGCGTCTCCGCCTCGGACTTCTCCACGCCGTCGAACAGCCGGTACGCCGCCTGCCCGGCGGGGTCGGCGCGGCGGGCGTGGTCGAGGGCCGCGGCCGACAGGTCGGCGCCGACGACCTTCCTGAAGCGGTCGGCGAGAAAGCGGGTCTGGGTGCCGTTGCCGCAGCCCAGGTCCAGCATCGGCAGGCCCGGATCGGCCAAGTGCGCCTCGAACAGGGCCAGATGGCGGGCGGCGGTCAGCGCGGGCTCAGCGTCCCAGAACACCGCCCCCTGCTCGTCGGGGGCTTCACGCCAGAAGCCCTCCCAGGCCTCCCGGTACCGATTCGTCACGCTCATGACCGACTCCCCAGGTTGCGACGGCGACCCGCCGTGAAGTGACGGGCGAGTACGGTCTATCGCGACACCGTTTCGGCCACAAGCGCGCGGCGCACTCCTTCACTCCGCATTCGAGACTCTTGACGCCGTCGTACGCACGTTTGTGGCGCGATCGTCAGCGGCGCGGGAGCGTGAGTTCGAACCAGACGGTCTTTCCGGCGCTCGTATGGCTCGTGCCCCACTCGCGCGCGAGCGTGCTCACCACCCGCAGCCCACGTCCGGCCTCGTCACCGGGCCCGGCGTTGAGCAGGGTCGGCAGCTCGTGATCGTCGTCGTCCACCTCGCACAGCAGCGTGTCGCCGCGCACGAGGCGCAGCTCGACCGGGCGGCCGTGGGAGTGCCGTACGGCATTGGTGACGAGTTCGCTGACCAACAGCTCGGCGGTGTCGGCCAGCTTCGCCAGGCCCCAGTCGTGCAGTTGCTCGCGGGCGACGGCGCGGGCCCGGCCGACCTCCTCGGGGTCGCGGGCGATCCGCCATTCGGCGACGTCGTCCGGCTCGATGCCGTTGAGGCGGGCCATCAGCAGGGCCACGTCGTCCTTGCGGCCGCCACGCGTGTTGAGGGAGCGGATGATGGTGTCGCAGGCGTCGTCCATGGACGCGGCCGGGTGGGCGGCGGACTCGCAGAGGGTCGCGAGGCCGACACCGATGTCTTCGCCGCGCACCTCGACCAGTCCGTCGGTGCACATCACGAGCCGGTCGCCGGCGTCCACGCGCACGCGTACCGCCTCGAAGGGCACTCCGCCGACGCCGATCGGCGCGCCCGTGGGCAGGTCGAGCAGTTCGCTGCGCCCGTCGTCGGCGCGGACCAGGACGGGCGGGATGTGACCGGCGTTGGCGATGTGCAGTTCGCTCGCGATGGGGTCGTAGACGGCGTAGAGGCAGGTCGCGAGGTAGGTGTCGCCGAGGCGCTGGGCGAGGTCGTCGAGGTTGCGGAGCAGCTGCGCGGGCGGCAGGTCGAGGGCGGCCATGGTCTGCACGGCCGTTCGCAACTGGCCCATCATGGCGGCCGAGTTGAGTCCGTGGCCCATGACGTCGCCGACGACGAGGGCGGTGCGGGCGCCGGGCAGTTTGACCGAGTCGAACCAGTCGCCGCCGACCCGGCCGAGGAGGGTGCCGGGCAGATAGCGGGTGGCGATGTCGCAGCCCGCCATGCGCGGCGGGATGTGCGGCAGCATGCTGTCCTGGAGGGTCTCGGCGACGCTCTCCTGGTAGGTGTACATGCGGGCGTTGTCGAGCACGAGGCCCGCGCGGGCGGCGAGTTCGGCGCCGGTGACGCGGTCCATGTCGTTGAACTCGACGCGCTCCGGGTGGCGCAGCAGGATCATGAAGCCGAGGACGACATTGCGGGCCTTCAGCGGCACGACCAGCATGGAACGGCCGGTGATGAGCGGCCGGATGTCCCGCTTCTCGAACTGTGAGGCGATGGCGTGCCCCATCTGCTCGCTGATGCGCGGCACGAGCACGGGCTCGCCGCTGGTCATGCACTGGAAGAACGGGGTGTGCGCCGGGAAGGGCATGGCCTCGCCGACCGGTACGACGTCGTCCCAGCGGCCGGGTTCGTCGGTGTGCTCGACGGCGACCCGGTGCCACATGGTGGTGGTGTCCGGCACGCCGTCGGGGAACCCCTCGCCGGCGACGACCTGTTCGCGCAGATAGGTGCCGGCGACGTCGGTGAAGCGGGGCACGACGGCCTTGCTGACCTCGATGATGGTGCGCGCCAGGTCGAGGGAGGTGCCGATGCGTCCGCTGACCTCGTTGAGGAACTCCAGGCGTTCGCGTACGGCGGCGTATTCGAGGTCCTCGGCCTCGTCGGCGTACTCCTGCGGTAACGGCAGCCCTTCGGCCGCGGCGCGGGCGGCGCGCTCACGGCGGGCCCTGCGCTCGACGCGCCGGGGCACGCCCCAGTCGGGGGTGACGGGCACGCGGTCGTTCTGGCTGAACTCCAGGACGGGATAGCCCAGTTCGAGGATCTGCCCGACGATGCGGGCGCTCTCCTCGACGCTCATGCTGGGCAGGATCTCGGGGAGCTTGCCGGCGAGTTCCGTGGCGCCGGGGAAGTCGGTGTGCAGGGCGAAGGCGGGTGCGACGCGCTCGAAGCCGGGGTCCTCGTCACGGTCGTCCTGCCGGAGCCGGCCCACGTCGGCGCCGAGCACGAGCAGCCGTTCCGGGCCGGGTCCCACCAGCGGGTAGGCCCACCACAGGACGTCGACGCGGTCCCTGTCGGGCACGGTGAGGCGGGCGCGGCCCGCGGCCGGGTAGTACAGCCGTCCGTCCAGGGACGTCTCGAGGTCGTGGCCGAGTCCGTCGTACGCCGAGTAGGCCCCGTACGGGGAGATGTCGTCGTCCTCGGGCAGCGCTCCGGAGACGGGCAGCAGATCCACGGCGGGGCGGCCGAGCGCCTCCTCCTTGGACGCACCGAACAGTCGGCGTGCGCCGGTACTCCAGTGGGAGACCAGGCCTTCGCGGTCCACCACGACCACGGCCAGTGGGATACGTCCGGACGCGGCGGACTCCGTCGCCGCGCCGTCCCTCTCGGTGCCACGGTCCATGGCCCAGGCCCTCTCTCCCCAAGGCTCCGCAAGATCTGCGCGCCCTCACCACCGTACGGCTCCCGGCCGTGGTGATGTGCGGCAATACGGGAATTGGTGTGCTCGGATCACGACGGCGCGGAAGGGGGGCGCAAGGCCCGCCCGTTGCGCGTTCGTCCTGGACAGCGCGGGTGCGGACGGTTCGGTTCAGTCCTCGTGCCCGAGCTGAAGATCGCGTTCCGTTCGGCCTCCCGCGGGGACCTGGAGCACGGTGGCGACCGGCGGGTAACCCGCGGCGATGACGGTGTACTCGCCGCAGGCCACGTCGACGAACCGGAACGTGCCGTCGGGCCCGGTGGCGAGCGTGTCCAGGACGTTGCCGGCCGCGTCGAGCAGGGTCACGCGCGCGTCCTCGACGGGCCGTCCGCCGCCCGCCCGCACAGTGCCGCGCAGCAGGGCGCCACCGGCGAGTTCGATGTCCTGGCGGGTCTCGCGGGCCGCCTTGACGGTGACCGGGACGGCGGCCGGGCGGAAGGCGGGGGCACTCGCGGCGAGGGTGTACTCGCCGGCGACGAGTTCGGTGATCACGTAGCCGCCCTCGCGTCCGCTGCGGGTGGTGGCGACGACCTCGCCCTGGGCGTCGGTGAGCGTGACGGTGGCGTCGACGGGCGTGCCGTCCGGGGTGAGCACCCTTCCGGCGAGGCGTCCGGCGCCGCCGAGGACGATGTCCAGTTCGACGGGGCGCTCGCCGACGGTCACGGTGACGGCCTGCGGCTGGTGGCCGCCCGCGGCGGCGATCATGACGTACGCCCCCGGACCGGGCGTCGTCAGCGCGTACCGTCCGTCGTCGCCGCTCGCTCCGCGTCCGACCTGCTGCCCGGCGATGTCGATGAGCGTGAGGGCCGCGTGCGACACGAAGGTGCCGTCGGGATGCTGCACGGTGCCGCGGACCGGGACTCCGGCCGTGTCCGGCGAACGGGCCGGAGGGATCGGGCTGTTCAGCGGCGCCGGTTTTGTCTCCGGGGCCGGGGCGTCGTGGGCCACCAGTGGTTTCTCCTTGAGGAAGAAGGCGATGAGCAGGCCGAGGACGAGCACCGGCACGAGGTAGAGGAAGATCCTCGGCATGGCGTCGGCGTAGGCCCGGATGTAGGTGTCGCGCAGCTGAGGGGGCAGGCTGTGGACGAGCTGCGGGGTGATGGACTCGGGGTCGGGCAGATCGGCGCCGGCCTGCGCGGGGAGGCGTTGGGCGAGGGCGTGGGTGAGCCGGTCGGCGAAGAGGGTGCCGAAGATCGCCGCGCCGACGCTGCCGCCGATCTGCCGGAAGTAGTTGTTGGCGCTGGTGGCGGCGCCGAGGTCGGCGGGGCGCACGGAGTTCTGCACGGCGAGGATCAGGACCGGCATCACCATGCCGAGGCCGGCGCCGAGGACGGCCATCCAGAGGCTGTAGTGCAGCCGGGGCGTGTCGACCTCGAGGCGGGACAGCAGCCACATGCCGACGGCCGAGAGGGCGCTGCCGAGCACGGGGTAGGTCCGGTAGTGGCCGGTGTGGCTGATGAGTTGGCCGCAGACGATGGAGGCGCCGACGATGCCGCCCATCATCGGCAGCATCAGCAGGCCGGACTCGGTGGCCGTGGCCCCGTCGACCATCTGCAGGAAGGTCGGCAGATAGCTGGCGGCGCCGAACAGGGCGACGCCGATCACGAGGCCCACCAGGCCGGTGAGTTGAAGACGGAGTCCCGGAACAGCCGGAGCGGGATGAGGGGTTCGGCGGCGAAGCGCTCGGCGACGAGGAAGAGCACCGTGGCGACGACCGCTCCGGCGCCCAGGCCGAGGATGACGCGGGAGTCCCAGGCGTACTCGGTGCCGCCCCAACTGGTCAGCAGGACCAGGCAGGTGGAGGCGGCGGCCAGCAGCAGCGAGCCGAGGACGTCGAGCCGGGCCTTGGCCTCGGGCTTGGGCAGCTTCAGTACGACGGCCACGACGGCGAGGGTGACCAGGCCGAAGGGGACGTTGATGTAGAAGCACCAGCGCCAGGAGAGGTGGTCGGTGAAGTAGCCGCCGAGCAGGGGCCCGGCGACCGAGGCGAGGCCGAACGCGGCGCCGATCAGGCCCATGAAGCGGCCGCGCTCGCGGGGCGGCACGATGTCCGCGATGATCGCCTGGACGCCGATCATGAGCCCGCCCGCGCCGACGCCCTGCACCGCGCGGTAGGCGATCAGCTCGTCCATGGTCTCGGCGCGTCCGGCGAGCGCGGAGCCGGCGACGAAGACGACGATCGCGAACTGGAAGACGCCCTTGCGGCCGAGGAGGTCGCCGAGCTTGCCGTAGATCGGCAGGCCGATGGTGGCGGTGAGCAGATAGGCGGTGATCGCCCAGGACATCCGGTCCAGTCCGTGCAGCTCGCCGACGATCTTCGGCAGCGCGGTGGCGACGATCATCTGCTCCAGCGCGGCCAGGAGCAGCGCGAGCATCAGCCCGAAGAAGACCAACCGGACCCGGCGCGGGCCGAGTTCGGTGGTCCGGGCGGGAACCTCCGAGGGGGCTTCGACCCGTTCCTCGCGCACCGGAGTCGTCACACCCACGAACCGCTCCCCTCGTCGCACCTGCCACGCATTCCCCGCACAAGGCGACAACTACGAGCAAGCACGACGAGTTACGGCAGAACGGGACGACCTGCGGAGATCCACTCGATCCGGTGAGAGGGTCAACGACCCCCGAACACCGGGGACTTAACCCTCGACCTCGGCGGCCAGCCTGGTGAGCAGCGCGTCGTAGATCCGGCCGAGGCCCTTGGGCGCGAAGGTCTTCTCGAAGAAGCCGCCGATGCCGCCGGCGCCCTGCCAGGTGGTGGTGACGACGACCCGGGACCTGCCCTCGCCGGCCGGGGTGACCCGCCAGGTGGTGACCATGGAGGAGTTGCGGTCCTTCTCGACCAGCTCGCCGTCGGTGGGCTCGCTGACCTCCAGGAGGCAGTCGCGGACGCGCTTGCTGGTGGCCTGGAGCTTCCAGTGGACGAGGGTGCCCTCACCGTCGCCGCCCTCGCGCACCTCGTATTCACTGAAGTGTTCGGGCAGCAGCTTGTGCCGGGTGCCGCTGTAGTCGGCGAGGGCGTCGAACACATTCTCCGCGTCCGCCGCGACGACCCGCTCCGTAGTGGCCTCGACCTGCGCCATTGACTTCCTCCAGGACCAGAATTCTCGGGGGCTGGGGCAAGCCAACCACCCCGCTCCCACACCGCCCAAATCGGGGTCCCGAACCGCTCACCGAAGCGATCGCACAGTGATCGAAAACGAAGGCAGGGCATAGGTCGCACGATCAAGGGAACATGTGTTCTATTCTTGGGGTCAGTGCTACCGAGGAGGCCTCATGCGCTGGGAGAACCTCGCCCTGGAGTCCGACCACAGCCGTGCCGACTCCGCGCTGTTCGGCGCGGACGCCGTGGTCACCCGCACCTTCGACACGCCCGAGTTCGCCGGGATCACGTTCCACGAGATCCGGGCCCGCTCGATCATCAACCGGGTGCCGGGCGCCTCGCGCATGCCCTTCGAATGGACGGTCAACCCCTACCGCGGCTGTTCGCACGCGTGCGTGTACTGCTTCGCCCGCAAGTCCCACAGCTATCTGGACCTCGACACCGGCCTCGGCTTCGACTCCCAGATCGTGGTGAAGGTGAACGCGCCTCAGCTGCTGCGCCGCCAGTTGTCCGCACGGCGCTGGCAGGGCGAGCACATAGCGATGGGCACCAACGTCGACTGCTACCAGCGCGCGGAGGGCCGCTACCGCCTGATGCCGGGCATCCTCGCCGCCCTGCGGGACCACGCCAACCCCTACTCGATCCTCACCAAGGGCACGCTGATCCTGCGCGACCTCGAACTGCTGAAGCAGTCCGCCGAGGTGACGGACGTCGGCGTGTCCGTCTCGGTCGGCTTCACCGACCCGGGGCTGTGGCGCAGCGTGGAGCCGGGCACGCCCGCCCCCGAGCGGCGCCTGGACGTCGTACGGACCCTGACCGAGCACGGGCTCGGGTGCGGTGTGCTGATGGCGCCGGTGATTCCGTTCCTGAGCGACCACCCCGCCCAACTGCGGGCCACCGTGCGGGCGATCGCCGCCTCGGGGGCCACCTCCGTCACCCCGCTGGTGCTGCATCTGCGGCCCGGGGCCCGCGAGTGGTTCATGGCCTGGCTCGACCGCGAGCACCCGCATCTGGTGCGCCGTTACGAGCGGCTGTACGCGGACGGCGCCTACGCGCCGAAGTGGTACCAGCGCCGGATCACCCGTCAGGTGCACGATCTGGCACAGGAGTACGGCATCGGACCCACGCGCGCGGGGATGCCCCGGCGGATCCCCGAACCCGCACCGGCCGAGCCCGCGACGACCGAACCGACGCAACTCTCGCTTCTTTGAGCGCATTGGGGCGCACCCCTCGACCCGATCGGGTCAAGTATTGACGGAAAGGGTTCTTTCGTACGGCCTTCCCGGGACGATGCGGCCAGGACCGTGACCCTCGCGGTCCGGCACCCTCCGTCCGGGGAGAACCCCATGAGAAGACGCGCCGCTGTGCTGTGCGCCGCCGCCCTCGTGGCCGGGACCGTGACGGCCGCCCCCGCCCGGGCGAACGCCACGCCCCTCACCTGGCAGAAGTGCGGCACCGAGAAGTACCCGACGCTGCAGTGCGCGTCCCTGAAGGTGCCGCTCGACCACGGCGCTGCGCACGGTCGGCAGATCACCCTCGCGCTGTCCCGCGTCCCGCACACCGCGCGGAAGTACCAGGGCCCCTTGCTGGTCAACCCCGGCGGCCCCGGCGCGAGCGGTCTCACGCTCGCCGGATTCGTGGCCTCCGCGCTGCCCAAGGCGGTGGCGGCCCAGTACGACGTCATCGGCTTCGACCCGCGCGGCGTCGGCAGGAGCACGCCCGCCCTCGAGTGCAGACCGGCCCACTTCGCCCCGGTGCGGCCCGACTCCGTACCGCGCACAGCCCGGCTCGAGCGCGCCAACCTCCTGCGCGCCCAGTCCTTCGCGCGGGCCTGCGCCGAGAAGCACGCGGACGTGCTGCCGTACATGGACACGGTCAGCGCCGCGCGCGACATGGACCGGATCCGCGCGGCACTCGGCGCGCGGCGGATCAGCTACTTCGGCTACTCGTACGGCACCTTCCTCGGGGCGGTCTACGGCAAGCTCTTCCCGGAGCGGGTGCGGCGCGCGGCGCTTGACTCGGTGGTCGACCCGACCGGCGTCTGGTACCGGGACAACCTCGCGCAGGACCTCGCCTTCAACGACCGGCACCGTGCCTTCATGGCCTGGGTCGCCAAACACGACGCCACCTACCGGCTCGGCGCCGATCCGGCCGGGGTCGAGGCCAAGTGGTACGCGATGCGGGCGGCCCTGGCCAGGAAGCCGGCCGCCGGGAAGGTGGGCGCCTCCGAGCTGGAGGACACCTACATCCCCGGCGGTTACTACAACGGCTACTGGCCGCACCTCGCCGAGGCGTTCGCGGCGTACGTGAACAACCGGGACGCCGATCCGCTGATCGAGGCGTACGAGGACTTCGGCGCCTCGGGCGCGTCCGGCGCCAACGGCTACAGCGTCTACGCCGCGGTGCTGTGCCGGGACGCGCCCTGGCCGCGGGACTGGGGCCGGTGGCGGGCGGACAACTGGGCGGTTCACGCGAAGGCGCCGTTCATGACCTGGAACAACGCCTGGTACAACGCGCCGTGCGCGTTCTGGCCGACGAACTCGCTGCGCCCGGTGGACATCGCCAACGACAGGCTGCCGCCGGTCCTGCTGTTCCAGGCCACCGAGGACGCCGCCACCCCGTACCCGGGCGCCGTCACGGTCCATCGGCAACTAGCCCGCTCCAGCCTCGTGGTCGAGCGCGGCGGCGGCAACCACGCGGTCACTCTGGGCGGCAACGCCTGCCTGGACCAGCACCTCGCGGCCTATCTGGCCGACGGCACGGTGCCGCGCGGTGCGGGCGCGGTCGACGCCGTGTGCGAGGCGCAGCCCGATCCGAAGCCACTGCGCCCCGAGGCCGCGGCGACGGCGTCGCGGGGTGCGGAACTGCACGGGCTGCTCGGGTTCCGCCCTTGAGCCGCTGACCGCCCCGACGGCCCGTCAGGGGCGTTGTCAGTGCCATGGTCCACGATGGACGCATGAGTGAGCTGACCAGGATTCCCGCCCCCGACGGGGTCGCCCCCGCCGCGCAGTACTCCCATGTCGTGCTCGGCACGGGCCGTTTCGTCGCCATCTCCGGCCAGGTCGCCCTGGGCGAGGACGGCGAGCTCGTCGGCGAGGGCGACCCGGCGGCGCAGGCCCGCCAGGTCTTCGAGAACCTCCGGCGCTGCCTGGCCGCGGCCGGGGCGACCTTCGACGACGTCGTCAAGCTCACCTACTTCGTCACGGACATGGCCCACATGCCGGCCGTCCGCGCGGCCCGCGCCGCATACATACCGGACGACCGCCTGCCGGCCGCCTCGGCGGTGCGCGTCGCCGGGCTGGTGCGGCCGGAGTTCCTGATGGAGGTGGAGGCGTACGCGGTGCTGCAGGGTTAATCGGAGGCCGACCCCCGGGAGCGGCGCCTAGGGTCCCTTCATGGACGACGACCGCATACGGATCCGCCCCATGGCCCTGCCCGACTGCGACCGTGTCGCCGAGATCCGGATCGGCGGCTGGCGGAGCGCCTATCAGGGCCTGATACCTCAGTCGTATCTGGACGCCCTGGACGTGGCACAGGACGCCGCGCGCCGCCGGTCCTACTTCTCGCAGGCCGACGGCAGTGTGCTCGACCTCGTCGCCGAGCAGGACGGCGAGGTCGTGGGCTGGGCCTGTCACGGGCCGTACCGCGACGGCGAAGTGCGCACCGCGGACGCCGAGTTGTACGCGATCTACGTCGATCCCGGGCGCTGCGGCGCCGGCATCGGCCGCGCCCTGCTGCAGGAGTCGGTGCGCCGCTGTACGGCCGCCGGGCACCACCGGATGCTGCTGTGGGTGCTCAGGGGCAACGCCCGCGCCCGGCGGTTCTACGAGCGGGCGGGCTTCCGGGCGGACGGTGCCGAGGAGCCGTTCGAGGTGGACGGGGTGGAGGTGCCCGAGGTTCGGTATGCACGGGAGCTGACGGCTCACCGTTGACGGGGGATCCGCGCCAGTGCCCGGACCGCCGCCTCCGCCAGGGCCGGGTGGGCCAGGGCCTCGTTGAGGACCTGTCTGGCGCGGGCGTCGCCCAGGGTGCCGAGGCCGTCCACGCAGGCGAGGGCCACCCGGCGGTAGGGGTCGTGCGGGCGCAGCCGGCGCTGCAGGGTGGTGATCAGGGCGGGGACGGCCTCCGGGGCGCGGAGTTCGACCAGGAGCCGGACGGGATGCAGGGCGTAGGCGACGCGGAGTTCGTTGGTGGCGAGGGCGGCCGCCGCGCGGGCCGTGCGCGGGTCGCCGAGGCGGGCGAGGGCGTGGGCGGCGGAGACGCAGCGCTGCGGGTCGCGGTGGTTCAGGAGCAGGACGAGGGACTCGAAGGCCCGCCGGTCGCCGGCCAGGCCCAGCCGGAACGCGGCCAGTTCCCTGGCCCACAGCGGCTGCCCGGGCGCGGTGAGCACGCTCGCCAGCTCGTCGAGATCCTCGGTCGCCACGAGGCGGTCGTATCCTGCGGGCGCCCCCGACTCCTGCCGTAAGCGCTCCGTGAGTGATCGCAACTCTTCGTCCATGAAGGCGAGCGTATGCAAGCGGCCCGCCTCACGGGACCTACATCACAAAGACGGGGCCTGGCGCGCTCTTTACCCACCGGTTAAGCTCATACGAGCGAGTCACCCACTCGCACATCTGCTTGCAGCGGCCTGGTGACGCAGCCACTGCGAGTGCTGGTCGGTTCGGTACTTCAGGTACCTCAGTACGACCCGGCTCCGGGACAGGGCCGGTCGGATCCGCCGTTCCCCGGCGCGTGTGCACGCGTTCGGCGACGGCACCGGGCGTGTGCGCCAGTAGCCCGGCAACACCCGCACTCACTCTCTCCGCACCCGGTGCGCCTCCTCGGCGCACCCGGGAGCGCTTCCAGTCGTCACCCTCATTCCTGGAGTCCCGCGATGGCCACTCCCCTGTCCGACACCCCTCTGTCCCCGCTCAAGACCGTTGCCGTCGTCGGCCTCGGCACCATGGGCACCGGCATCGCCGAGGTTCTCGCCAAGGCCGGTCGCGAGGTCATCGGCATCGACATCAGCGAGGCCGCGACCGCCCAGGCCGTCGCCACCCTGGAGTCCTCGACCGCCCGCGCCGTGGAGCGCGGCAAGCTGGCCGAGGAGGAGCGCGCGGACGTCCTCGCCCGCGTCCGCACCTCCACCGACCTGCGGGCCGCCGCCGACGCGGACCTGGTCATCGAGGTGGCTCCGGAGTCGTACGAGATCAAGCAGCAGATATTCCGCGCGCTGGACGGGATCGTGCGCCCCGAGACGATCCTGGCGACCGGCACCAACGCCCTGTCGGTCACGCGCCTGGCCGCCGACTCGGCGCGCCCCGAGCGGGTGCTCGGACTGCACTTCTTCAACCCGGCGCCGGCGATGCGGCTGGTCGAGGTCGTCTCCTCGGTGCTGACCGCGCCGCAGGCCGTCTCCGCGGTCACCAACCTCGCCCTGGACCTCGGCAAGGAGCCCGTTGCGGTCGGCGACCGGCCCGGTTTCGTCGCCGACGGGCTCCTGTTCGGTTACCTCAACCAGGCGGCCGCGATGTACGAGGCGAAGTACGCCTCCCGCGAGGACATCGACGCCGCGATGCGGCTGGGCTGCGGGCTGCCGATGGGCCCGCTGGCCCTGCTCGACCTGATCGGCATCGACACCGCGCGCCGGGTCCTGGAGGCCATGTACGCCGCCTCGCACGACCGGCTGCACGCCCCGGCGCCGATCCTCAAGCAGCTCAGCGAGGCGGGCCTGACGGGCCGTAAGTCGGGGCGCGGCTTCTACACCTACGAGGCTCCCGGCAGCGCCACCGTCGTGCGGGACGCGCTGACGCCGCTGGAGGGCGCCGCCCCGGCCCCCGGCCGGACGGTCCGCTCCGTCGGTGTCGCGGGCTCGGGGACCATGGCGTCCGGGATCGTGGAGGTCTTCGCCAAGGCCGGGTACGAGGTCGTGCTGGCCGCCCGCAGCGCGGAGAAGGCACAGGCCGCCAAGGCCCGTATCGGCAAGTCTCTTTCCCGCTCTGTCGACAAGGGGCGGATGACCGCCGAGGCCGCCGCGCAGACCCTGGACCGGATCACCGCGGCCGGCTCCTACGACGCGTTCGCCGACGTCGATCTGGCCGTCGAGGCCGTCGCCGAGGACCTGGAGATCAAGCAGCAGCTCTTCGCGACGCTGGACAAGGTCTGCAAGCCGGGCGCGGTGCTGGCCACCACCACCTCGTCGCTGCCCGTCGTCGCCTGCGCCCGCGCCACCTCGCGTCCGCAGGACGTGATCGGCATGCACTTCTTCAACCCGGCGCCGGCGATGAAGCTGGTCGAGGTCGTCCGTACGGTGTTGACGGCGGACGACGTGCACGCGACGGTCCGTGAGGTCTGCGTCAAGATCAAGAAGCATGCGGTGGACTGCGGTGACCGTGCCGGTTTCATCGTCAACGCGTTGCTCTTCCCGTACCTGAACAACGCGATCAAGATGGTGCAGGAGCATTACGCGACGCTCGACGACATCGACGCGGCGATGAAGCTGGGCGGCGGCTACCCGATGGGCCCGTTCGAGCTGCTGGACGTCGTCGGGCTCGATGTCTCCCTCGCGATCGAGAAGGTCCTGCATCGCGAGTTCCGCGACCCGGGCCTGGCTCCGGCGCCGCTGCTTGAGCACCTGGTGGCCGCGGGCTGCCTCGGCCGCAAGACCGGCCGCGGCTTCCGCGAATATGCCCGGCGCTAAGGGGCGCCCCGGCGACTGGTTCGGCGGCGGTCAGGAGTGGGGCGGGCTGCTGGACCCCGGCAGCTCTCCCCCGGCCACCCGGCGCGGCCCGGCCGCACCCGCCGAACCCGGCACTCCCCCGCCCGCCCAGGGCGGGGGAAACCCCGTACATGCGCATCAAGCTGCGCACATGCAGTACGTTCGGGTCATGTCCCAGCCCGCCAAGTCCTCACGTACACCAGCCACGCCCGACGCGCCGGAAAGTGCCGCAGGCAGTCGCGCGGCCGCGCAGCGGCTCAAGATGCGCCGCGAACTGGCGGCCGCGGCGATGGAGCTGTTCGCGACCAAGGGGTACGAGGCGACCACCGTCGACGAGATCGCGGCCGCGGCCGGGGTCGCCCGCCGCACGTTCTTCCGCCACTTCCGCTCCAAGGAAGAGGCGATCTTCCCCGACCACGACGACACACTGATCCGCGCGGAGGCGGTACTCAACGCCGCTCCCGCGCACGAGCACCCGCTCGACACCGTGTGCCGCGGCATCAAGGAAGTCATGAAGATGTACGCGGCCCGGCCGGAGATCTCGGTCGCCCGCTACAAGCTCACGCGCGAGGTGCCTACCCTGCGCGAGGCCGAGATCGCGTCGGTGGCCCGCTACGAGCGCCTCTTCACCCGCTACCTCCTCGGCCACTTCGACGAGCACGCCCATGACGACGACGCCAACGACGACCCGCTGCTGGCGGAGGTCGCCGCGTCCGCCGTGGTCACCGCGCACAACCACGTCCTGCGGCGCTGGCTGCGCGCGGGCGGCCAGGGCGATGTGGAGGCACAGCTCGATCACGCCTTCGCGATCGTGCGCCGGACGTTCGGGACCGGGATCGGGGCGGGCCGGGAGACCGCGCCGCGCACGGCACCGGCCTCCGTGACCACGCACGGCGAGGTGCTGGTGACGGTGGCCAGGACGGACGCGCCGCTGGACGAGGTGATGCGGACGATCGAGCAGGCGCTGAAGGAGCACGCGTAGCGGGAACCATCGCATCGGCTCATCCGTCATCCATGTCGAAGCACGATCTTCATGGTGTGCGACGGAAGCGAGTTGCGATGCAGGCGAACGACCCGATCAAGCTCGAAGCCACCCTGGCCGACGGGCGGCGCATGACCCTCTCGCTCCCGCCGACCGACGCCCAGTGGGCCGCGGACGGCATCAAGGGCCTGCGCCCCGTCGCGCCCACCCACACGGGCCGCGGCGAGGAGCCGCCGGCCCTCCCCGAGGAGCCGGCGCTCCCCCTGCACGTGGCACTGCTCGGCCTGGGCGCCTAGCGCGCCGACACCCACCATCAGCAGCCCGGCCACAAGCAAGTCCCGTGGCCGGGCTGAGCCATGTTGCGGCCGCACCGACGGCTGACCGATAGCGCCCGATTGATACCTACTCACGGGTAGCTTTGATCGATCATCGCTCATTTGTTACGTAAAGATTTCATCTGAGAGCAAGTTCTGGCACTCCGTGCCTTGCTAGATGACACGCCGTGCCATACGTTGAAGGAGTCCGGGCGGCCGGCGTGCAGAGACCTTTCGTACGCCGGCTGTCCCCGCAAGCCCTTCCCGGGGCCTGCGCGCCCGGGCGCCTGCGTCACAGGCAACCTCCCGCGCCACAAAGCGCTGCCGAACAGCACCACCAGCCGAACCGACGGCAATCACCACAAACCCTCAGCAGCACCGACGTAACCCTCAGCACCCCTCCCTCAGGGTGCGTATCGCCGGAGGCAACACCGTGACCGTGAAGGACATTCTGGACGCCATCCAGTCGCCGGACTCGACGCCGGCCGACTTCGCCGCTCTGCCGCTCCCCGAGTCGTACCGCGCGATCACCGTGCACAAGGACGAGACGGAGATGTTCGCGGGGCTCGAGACCCGCGACAAGGACCCGCGCAAGTCGATCCACCTGGACGATGTGCCCGTGCCCGAACTGGGCCCGGGCGAGGCCCTGGTGGCCGTCATGGCCTCCTCGGTCAACTACAACTCGGTGTGGACCTCGATCTTCGAGCCGCTGTCCACCTTCGGGTTCCTGGAGCGCTACGGCCGCACCAGCGAGCTGGCCAAGCGCCATGACCTGCCGTACCACATCATCGGCTCCGACCTCGCGGGCGTCGTCCTGCGCACCGGCCCGGGCGTCAACTCCTGGAAGCCCGGGGACGAGGTCGTCGCACACTGTCTGTCCGTCGAGCTGGAGTCCAGCGACGGCCACAACGACACCATGCTCGACCCCGAGCAGCGCATCTGGGGCTTCGAGACCAACTTCGGCGGCCTCGCCGAGATCGCGCTCGTGAAGTCCAACCAGCTGATGCCGAAGCCCGGCCACCTCAGCTGGGAGGAGGCCGCGGCTCCGGGTCTGGTCAACTCCACCGCGTACCGCCAGCTGGTCTCCCGCAACGGCGCCGGCATGAAGCAGGGCGACAACGTCCTGATCTGGGGCGCGAGCGGTGGCCTCGGCTCGTACGCCACCCAGTTCGCACTGGCCGGTGGCGCCAACCCCATCTGCGTGGTGAGCAGCCCCCAGAAGGCGGACATCTGCCGCTCGATGGGCGCCGAGGCGATCATCGACCGCAACGCCGAGGGCTACAGGTTCTGGAAGGACGAGCACACCCAGGACCCGAAGGAGTGGAAGCGCTTCGGCAAGCGTATCCGCGAGCTGACCGGCGGCGAGGACATCGACATCGTCTTCGAGCACCCCGGACGCGAGACCTTCGGCGCCTCCGTGTTCGTCACCCGCAAGGGCGGCACCATCACCACCTGCGCCTCGACCTCGGGCTACATGCACGAGTACGACAACCGCTACCTGTGGATGTCCCTGAAGCGGATCATCGGCTCGCACTTCGCCAACTACCGCGAGGCCTGGGAGGCCAACCGGCTCATCGCGAAGGGCAAGATCCACCCGACGCTGTCGAAGGTCTACTCCCTGGAGGAGACCGGCCAGGCCGCGTTCGACGTGCACCGCAACCTCCACCAGGGCAAGGTCGGCGTGCTCTGCCTGGCCCCCGAGGAGGGCCTGGGCGTGCGCGACGAGGAGATGCGCGCCAAGCACGTCGACGCCATCAACCGCTTCCGCAACATCTGAGAGCAGTCGAGGTCATCAATGACTGAGCGTCAGCCTGCCGAAGGCAAGCGGGAGAAGGACCGGCCGTGGCTCATGCGCACGTATGCCGGACACTCCACGGCCGAGGCGTCCAACGAGCTGTACCGGCGCAACCTCGCCAAGGGCCAGACCGGCCTGTCGGTCGCGTTCGACCTGCCGACGCAGACCGGCTACGACTCCGACCACATCCTCGCCCGCGGCGAGGTCGGCCGGGTCGGCGTGCCGGTCGCGCACCTCGGTGACATGCGCCGGCTGTTCCAGGACATCCCCCTGGAGCAGATGAACACCTCGATGACGATCAACGCCACCGCCATGTGGCTGCTGGCGCTCTACCAGGTCGTCGCGGAGGAGCAGGGCGCGGACATCACCAAGCTCCAGGGCACGACCCAGAACGACATCGTCAAGGAGTACCTGTCGCGGGGGACCCATGTCTTCCCGCCGGGGCCCTCACTCCGGCTGACGACGGACATGATCGCGTACACGGTCTCCCACATCCCGAAGTGGAACCCGATCAACATCTGCAGCTACCACCTGCAGGAGGCGGGCGCCACGCCGGTCCAGGAGATCGCGTACGCGATGTCCACCGCGATAGCGGTTCTCGATGCCGTACGCGACTCGGGGCAGGTTCCCGCCGAGAAGTTCGGGGACGTCGTGGCCCGTATCTCCTTCTTCGTGAACGCGGGCGTCCGCTTCATCGAGGAGATGTGCAAGATGCGGGCGTTCGGGCGGATCTGGGACCAGGTCACGCGCGAGCGCTACGGCATCGAGAACCCCAAGCAGCGCCGCTTCCGGTACGGCGTCCAGGTCAACTCCCTCGGTCTGACCGAGGCGCAGCCGGAGAACAACGTCCAGCGAATCGTCCTCGAGATGCTGGCCGTGACCCTGTCGAAGGACGCACGCGCGCGTGCCGTGCAGCTGCCGGCCTGGAACGAGGCGCTGGGTCTGCCCCGGCCCTGGGACCAGCAGTGGAGCCTGCGCATCCAGCAGGTGCTCGCCCACGAGAGCGATCTGCTCGAGTACGAGGACATCTTCGCGGGCTCGCATGTCATCGAGGCGGAGGTGAGCAGGCTCGTCGAGGAGTCCCTCGCCGAGATCGAGCGGATCCAGGAGATGGGCGGCGCGATGGCCGCCGTGGAGTCGGGCTACCTGAAGTCGCAGCTCGTCTCCTCGCACGCCGAGCGCCGCGCTCGTATTGAGTCCGGTCAAGAGAAGATCGTGGGCGTCAACATCTTCGAGACGACCGAGCCCAATCCACTCACGGCCGACCTCGATACAGCCATCCAGACGGTCGATCCGGCTGTCGAGGCCCGCGTCATCGCCTCGCTCCAGCGCTGGCGCGACTCGCGCTACCAGCCGCCCTTCAACCACCCGCGCCCGTGCAAGGCGCTGGAGCGGCTGAAGGAGGCCGCCAAGGGCACCGACAACCTCATGGAGGCCACCCTGGAGTGCGCCCGCGCCGGGGTGACGACCGGCGAGTGGGCCGGGGCGCTGCGCGAGGTGTTCGGCGAGTTCCGGGCGCCGACGGGGGTCTCCTCCGCTCCGGTGGCCGTCCCGGCCGAGGAGGGCGGCGCGCTGTCCCAGGTGCGCCGCAAGGTGGAGCTGACGGCGGGTGACCTGGGCGTGGGCAAGCTGCGCTTCCTGGTCGGCAAGCCCGGTCTGGACGGGCACTCCAACGGGGCCGAGCAGATCGCCGTGCGGGCACGTGACGCCGGGTTCGAGGTGGTCTACCAGGGCATCCGGCTGACGCCGGAGCAGATCGTGGACGCGGCCCTTGCGGAGGACGTGCACGCGGTCGGCCTGTCCATCCTCTCCGGCTCGCACGCACAGCTCGTGCCGGACGTGCTGGAAAGGCTCCGTGTGGCCGGTGCCACAGATATACCCGTGATCGCCGGTGGCATCATCCCGAATGGTGACGCCGAGCAGCTCAGGGCCGCCGGAGTGGCCGCCGTCTTCACCCCGAAGGACTTCGACATCACCGGAATCATCGGCCGCATCGTCGACGAGATCCGGAAAGCGAACAAGCTCGACCCCCTGGAGGTCCCCGCATGACCACGGTCAACCGCCTTCGCCCCCGGCGTTCCTGCCTGGCGGTACCGGGCTCGAACCCCCGCTTCCTGGAGAAGGCTCAGGGCCTCCCGGCGGACCAGGTCTTCCTCGACCTGGAGGACGCCTGTGCCCCGCTCGCCAAGCCCGAGGCGCGGCACACCATCGTCAAGTTCCTCAACGAGGGTGACTGGACGGGCAAGACGAGGGTCGTGCGTGTCAACGACTGGACGACCGAGTGGACGTACCGCGACGTGGTCACGGTCGTGGAGGGCGCCGGCCAGAACCTCGACTGCATCATGCTGCCGAAGGTGCAGACGGCCGAGCAGATCGTCGCCCTCGACCTCCTCCTCACCCAGATCGAGAAGACGATGGGCTTCGAGGTCGGCAAGATCGGCATCGAGGCGCAGATCGAGAACGCCCAGGGCCTGAACAACGTCAACGAGATCGCGACGGCGTCCCAGCGCGTCGAGACGATCATCTTCGGCCCGGCCGACTTCATGGCGTCGATCAACATGAAGTCCCTGGTCGTGGGTGAGCAGCCGCCCGGCTACCCGGCGGACGCCTACCACTACATCCTGATGAAGATCCTGATGGCCGCCCGCGCCAACAACCTCCAGGCGATCGACGGCCCCTACCTGCAGATCCGCAACATCGACGGCTACCGCGAGGTCGCCCAGCGCGCCGCGGCGCTCGGCTTCGACGGCAAGTGGGTGCTGCACCCGGGCCAGGTCGAGGCGTCCAACGAGATCTTCTCGCCCTCGCAGGAGGACTACGACCACGCCGAGCTGATCCTGGACGCGTACGACTACTACACGTCCGAGGCGGGCGGCAAGAAGGGCTCCGCGATGCTCGGCGACGAGATGATCGACGAGGCCAGCCGCAAGATGGCGCTGGTCATCTCGGGCAAGGGCCGCGCGGCCGGCATGCAGCGCACCAGCAAGTTCGAGATCCCGGAGGCCTGAGCGCGATGCAGTTCGGACGCACCTACGAGGAGTTCGAGGTCGGGGCGACATACAAGCACTGGCCGGGCAAGACGGTCACCGAGTACGACGACCACCTGTTCTGTCTCCTCACCATGAACCACCACCCGCTCCACATGGACGTCAACTATGCGGAGAAGACGACGGACTTCGGCAAGAACGTCGTCGTCGGGAACTACATCTACTCGCTGCTGCTCGGCATGTCCGTGCCGGACATCTCCGGCAAGGCGATCGCCAACCTGGAGATCGAGTCGCTCAAGCACGTGGCGCCGACCTTCCACGGCGACACGATCTACGGCGAGACGACCGTGCTCGACAAGTGGCCGTCGAAGTCGAAGAACGACCGCGGCATCGTCTACGTGGAGACCAAGGGCTACAAGCAGGACGGCACGCTGGTGTGCGTGTTCCGCCGCAAGGTGATGGTGCCGACCGAGACGTACATCAAGGAGCGCGGCGGCGAGCAGCCGGGCCGCCCCGAGCTGAAGGAACAGGGGAAGTAACGATGGCCCGCCTCGCCCAGACCGCCGGTCTGACGGAGATCCAGCAGGAGATCCTCTCCACCGTCCGGGACTTTGTCGACAAGGAGATCATCCCGGTCGCGACCGAGCTGGAGCACCGCGACGAGTACCCGCAGCAGATCGTCGACGGCCTGAAGGAACTGGGCCTGTTCGGTCTGATGATCCCCGAGGAGTACGGCGGCCTGGGCGAGTCCCTTCTGACGTACGCCCTGTGTGTCGAGGAGATCGCCCGCGGCTGGATGTCGGTTTCCGGCATCATCAACACCCACTTCATCGTGGCGTACATGCTCAAGCAGCACGGCACGCAGGAGCAGAAGGACCACTTCCTGCCGAAGATGGCGGCCGGCGACATCCGCGGCGCCTTCTCGATGTCCGAGCCGGGCCTGGGCTCGGATGTGTCGGCCATCACGTCGAAGGCGGTCAAGGACGGCGAGGAGTACGTCCTGAACGGCCAGAAGATGTGGCTCACCAACGGCGGGACGTCAAGTCTGGTCGCCGTGCTCGTCCGAAGTGACGAAGGACACCCCGAGGGCACGGCGCCCCACAAGTCGATGACGACCTTCCTGGTCGAGAAGGAGCCCGGCTTCGGGGAGGTCCGCCCCGGCCTCACCATCCCGGGCAAGATCGACAAGATGGGCTACAAGGGCGTCGACACGACCGAGCTCATCATGGACGGCCTGCGAATTCCGGCCAATCGGGTGCTGGGCGGCGTCACCGGCCGCGGCTTCTACCAGATGATGGACGGCGTCGAAGTCGGGCGCGTCAATGTGGCGGCGCGTGGCTGTGGTGTCGCTCAGCGTGCCTTCGAGCTCGGTGTCCAGTACGCCCAGCAGCGTCACACCTTCGGCAAGGCGATCGCCCAGCACCAGGCCATCCAGTTCAAGCTGGCCGAGATGGCTACCAAGGTCGAGGCCGCGCATGCGATGATGGTGAACGCGGCACGCAAAAAGGACTCCGGTGAACGAAACGACCTTGAGGCCGGTATGGCGAAGTACCTCGCCTCCGAGTACTGCAAGGAGGTCGTGGAGGACGCCTTCCGGATCCACGGCGGCTACGGCTTCTCCAAGGAGTACGAGATCGAGCGCCTCTACCGTGAGGCTCCGATGCTGCTGATCGGTGAAGGTACTGCCGAGATCCAAAAAATGATCATCGGTCGTCGGTTGCTCGAAGAGTATCGGTTCCAGGGCTGATTGTCCGGATACGGGGTGTTTTCTTGGAGAAGAAGATCACACCCCGTCAGCACTCTTCGGCCGCCGACTCGGCTTCCTGGCTTGCCCAGTTGTGGCCCGCGACCGGTACGATCCCGGGAAAGCCGCCGTCCCCTGATACCGCGCGGCATCATCCGCTACGAAGGTCATCCATGCCCCACAGCCAAACCTCTGCACCACGCGACAGCCAGGTCGGCGGCGTACGCCTCGCGCGCGGAGCATCGCCGTGGCTTCTCCCGACCGTCGCCACCGCAGCCGTCAGCCTGCTGCGCGCACGCCGCTCCGGCGTCGCCAAGGCCGTCGCCGTGCCTGCCACCGCTCTCGCGGCGGGCATGCTGTGGTTCTTCCGCGACCCCGAGCGCGAGATCGCCCCGGGCCGGGTCATCTCGCCCGCCGACGGTGTGGTGCAGAGCATCATGCCGTGGAAGGACGGCCGCACCCGCGTCGCGATCTTCATGAGCCCGCTGAACGTCCACGTCAACCGTGCGCCGCTCTCCGGCACGGTCGCCTCCGTGGAGCACATCCCGGGCGGGTTCGTTCCGGCGTTCAACAAGGAGAGCGAGAACAACGAGCGCGTTGTCTGGCATTTCGACACCGAACTCGGCGACATCGAGATGATCCAGATCGCCGGCGCGGTGGCCCGTCGCATCGTCCCGTACATCCCGCAGGGCACGAAGGTCGAGCAGGGCGACCGTATCGGTCTGATCCGCTTCGGCTCGCGTGTCGACATCTACCTGCCCGAGGGCGTGGAGGTCGCGGTCGAGGTCGGGCAGAAGACCGTGGCTGGGGTGACTCGCATTGACCGTGATTGATCCTGAGACCCAGCCGGGCTGGGTGCCGGAGGCGGACGAGGTCGACGAAGAGGAGGAGATGCCTCTCTCTCTGCGCCTGTCGATAGCGGACACCCTCACTCTCGGCAACGCCACGTGCGGCTTCATGGCGGTGTACTTCACCACCACCGGCATCCTGATCCCGCACCTCACCGGCAGCGAGGAGACCGGCATGGCCCGCCACAGCGCGGCCACGGCGGTCATCCTGATGCTGTGCGCGGCGGTCTTCGACCTGTTCGACGGCCTGGTCGCGAGGAAGCTCCGCTCCTCCCCGATGGGTGCGGAGCTGGACAACCTCTCCGACCTGATCAGCTTCGGCCTGGCGCCGGCGTACTTCGTCCTGGTCTACGGCATGGTCGCCAACGACGCGCACCAGCGGGTGGCGGCGGTCGGCGCGATCGTGGTGCTGCTGGCGGTCGTACTACGGCTCGCGAGATTCTCGTGCGTGTCGGTCCCGAACGGCATGTTCCAGGGCATGCCCTCGCCGTTCGGGGCGTTGACGGTGGTCTCGATCGTGCTGCTCGAACTGCCGTTCGTGGCGACGCTGCTGGCGATTCTGGGCACGGCCTGGCTGATGGTGAGCCGCGTCGAGTACCCGAAGCCGCGGGGTCGGCTGGCCGTGGCGATGCTGGCCTGGATCGTCATGTCGATGGGCCTGCTGGCCGCGTGGGCCTTCGACGCCCCCAGCGGACAGCTCCTGCTCCAGACCGGCTGTGCGCTGCAGCTTGTGATGGGCGCGGTGATCCCGCTGTTCGCCACGGCTCGCCGGGTGAACAACTTCCGCGACAACCGGCGTGAGGCGCGGGCGGCGCAGCTGCCATAGCGAAGCCATAGCGGGGATCGAACCATTCAGGGGCCCGGACCTTAAGGTCCGGGCCCCTGTCGTATGGCCTTTGGCCTTCGCGTACGACCCGGCTCGGCCACAATGGCGGTTGGGGTGCCGGAGGGGGTGAGGGCAGGCGTCGTGCGGGTCGCGGGACGGGCGGTGCCGGTACCGAGCCTGCCGCAACGGGTGCTCCTGGCCCGCCTCGCGCTGCGGCCGCAGCGGGTCGTGCCGGTGGCGAGCTGGTCGACTCCCTGTGGGACGAGGAGCCGCCGCGGGGCGCGGTGGGCAATCTGCACAGCTACGTCTCCAAGCTGCGGCGTCTGCTGGGCGGCGACCGGATCGGGCGGGAGCCCGCCGGATACCGGCTGCGGGTGGCGGCCGAGCAGGTCGACATCGGCCGGGTGGAGCGGCACGTGACCGCCGCGCGGGCCGCGGCTTCGAGCTGGCGCAGGTCACAGCCGCCCTGGAGGCGCACAGGGCCGTGCCGGTGGTGGGGCCCGGTGGGGTCGGCAAGACGCGGCTGGTGACGGAGTGGCTGGGCCGGGGCCGTCAGGACGAGCCCGTGCACCTCGTCGAGCTCGCCGGGACGGGCAAGCCCGGCGAGACCGCCGGTGCGGTGGCCACCGTGCAACCGGGCGCCGCGCAGGCCGGTACGCACCTCCCCGCACGAACAGGCGTAGCGCACCCCCGGCACGATCAGGCGTAGAGCAAGTCGCCGGCAAGGGCCCCGGCAAGCGGCCCCCGGCGCCGTGGAGCCATGACGGCAACCACCGAACCCGACGCGACCGCACCGCGACCCGCCCGCGGCCCTGCGCCGCGCCCACGAGGTGCTCGTGGACGGCGGCATCATGGTCGCCGTCGAGCCGTGGTCCACGGACCGGCTCGAGGACGGCATCGGCAACCCGACCGTGCGGATTGCCTACGCCTCCTCCGCCACGCTGTGCACCCCGGGCTCGCCGGCCCAGCCCGGCGGGTTCGGCCTCGGTACCCAGGGAGGCCCCGCCGAGCGCCTCGACCTGCTCGCCGAGGCGGGCTTCAGCGAGGTGACGCCGGCCGCGGACACCGGGTTCAACCTGGTGGTCGCCGGGGTCAAGTGACGGCATACGGGAGCGATGCCACACCGACGGGCGGGCCGGGACGGTCCGCCCACCGGTGTCCACCCGGTGTCACGCACCCGGCGTGTACGCCTGCGCGACCTGCGCCGCCTCGGCCTCCCGCACGACCTTCATGCCGCCCATGACGGACTTGTCCGGCTGCAGGATGACGCTCTGCTTCGAGGACGGGGATTTCGGGTCGGTGAAGTTCTGCGGGATGCCGAAGCCGTTGTCGAAGGAGTCGAGGGTGAGGAGCGCCTTGTCGACGCCCTCGCGGGTGAGGTCCTTGCTCTCGCAGGCCTTCTTCAGGGCCTCGCCGAAGACGGAGGCAGCCGTCCAGCCGGCGACGATGCCGTTGTCGAGGGCGTCGTTCGGGTAGGCCTTCTGATAGTCCGCGACCAGCTTCTTCGCCTCCGGGGTGTGGGCGCCGATCGGCAGTGACGGCGAGGACACGTAGTAGTTGTTCATCAGGGCCGGGCCCGCCTGGGTGGCGAGCAGTTGCGGGGCGAAGGCGGAGTTGTTGCCGATGATCGGCACATTGAACTTCCCGGCCGCCGCGACCCCGACGAACGAGGCCGCCTGGCGCGGTCCGGCGCTGATCACGACGGCCTTGACGCCGGCCTGCTTCAGGGCGGCGACCTGCGCGGTCATGTCGTTGTCGGTCGGCTTGATCTTCTGCTCGACGACGGTGAGTCCGGACTCCTGCGCCATGTGCTTGGATCCGGCCAGGGCGTTCTCGCCGTAGTCGCCCTCGAAGTAGACGTGGCCGATCTTGTCGCCCTTCTTGATGCCCTTCTCCTTGATCAAGAAGTCGATCGCATTGATCGTCTCAATGTCATAGGTGGATCCGATGACGCGGATGTACGGGCTGCCCAGCAGGCTGGCGGCCCAGGCCTGCGGCAGCACGAGACCCTTGTCCTGGCCGTCCACGCGCTGCTTGACGGCGGCCACGAACGGCGAGCCTATGAACTGGGCGAAGCCCAGCACCTTCGGCTCCAGCTCCGTGTATCCGGAGACGGCCTTCTGCGGGTCGTAGCCGTGGTCGCGGATGGTGAGGGCCAGCTGGTAGCCGCAGATGCCGCCGGCCGCGTTGGTCTGCTTCACATACAGCTGCTGGGCCTGGGTGACGCTCTTGCCGAGGGTGGCGTACACGCCGGTCATGTCCGTGAGGACGCCGAGGTTGATGGTCTTGCCGGAGATGCCGTCGCCGGTCTTCACCCCGCCGGCGCCCGCCTTGTCGGCATCGTCGTCCTTTGCCTTGGAGCTGCACCCCGCCAGCACGAGCAGGGCTGCCAGTGCCCCGGCGGCCACCCGCGCCGCATGTGTCGAACTCATCGTTCCTCCCCTGGATCGGTGCTGACGCGACGCCGGGCGGCCACCCTGACCAGGCCGCCCGGCAGGAAGAGCACCACCGCCACGACGGCGGCGCCGTACAGATACCGGGCCGCCTCGCCCGGTGCGACCCCGCCCGTGCCGGGGGCGGAGACCAGCGGCAGCGCGTCGCTGTAGCGGGTCAGCAGCTGCGGCAGCAGGGACACGAACACCGCCCCGACCACCGCGCCCGCGACCGAGCCGAGCCCGCCGATGACGATCATGGCGAGGTACTCCAGCGACAGCACCACGCCGAAGTAGTCGGGCACCGTCCGCTGGAAGACCAGCGCGAGCAGCACCCCTGCCAGACCCGCGTACATCGACGACAGGACGAAGACGGCGGCCCGGTAGCGGGCGACGGGAACGCCCATCACCCCGGCCGCGATCCGGTGGTCCCGGATGGCGTTCATGGCCCGGCCGGGACGGCCGCGCAGCACTCCGCGCGCGAACAGCGCGCAGCCCACGAGCAGCACCAGGCCCGCGTACCAGAGCTTCTCGGCGGAGCCGAACGGCACGGCGGCGACGACGAGTTCGCTGTCGTCGAAGGTGAGGCCGAAAAGGTTCAGCGGCGGGACGTCGCGGCCGTTGGAACCGCCGGTGAGGTCGTGCGCGTTGAACATCACGTGCTGGCCGATGAAGACGAGCGCGAGCGTGGCGATGCCCAGGTAGGCACCGCTCAGCCGCCCTGCGATCGGGCTGAACAGCCCGCCCGCGACACCGGCGACGAGCACCGCGAGGACGGCCGCGAGCCACGTCGGCAGCCCGAGCCCGGACAGCCCGTCGCCGCCGTCACCCGCGAAGACGCAGTAGCCGTAGGCCCCGACGGCGAGGAAGAAGGCGTGCCCCATGGAGAGCTGTCCGGTGGCGCCGGTGAGGAGGTTGAGGCCGATCGCGCCGATGGCGGCGGCCATCGCGAACAGCCCCGCCTGCAGCCAGAAGCGGTCCAGGTAGAAGGGCAGGGCGAGGAGCAGGACCGCACCGGCGGTCCATACATACGTCCGCGTGCGCAACAGCCGTACCGGCTTGACCAGGGCCTCAGACACGGGCGAGCTCCTTCGTGCCGAACAGCCCCGCGGGCCGGATGAGCAGGATCACGACCATCACCAGATAGGGCGCGAGGTCGCCGAGGCCGCGGCCGAGGAAGGTCAGGTCGCTCTGGTAGCCGGTGGCGAGCGATTCGGTGATCCCGACGAGCAGCCCGCCGACGAGCGCGCCCGTGGTCGAGTCCAGGCCGCCGAGGATCGCCGCCGGGAACGCCTTCAGCGCGGCGAGCGAGGTGGCCCGCTCCAGACCCGGCGTCGGGAAGACGGTGAGGAACAGCGCGGCGACGGCGGCCAGCCCGCCCGCGACCGCCCAGGCGCCCAGCGACACCCGCCCGAGCCGTACGCCCATCAGCGCCGCCGTCTCCGCGTTCTCGGCGGCGGCGCGCATCGCGACGCCCCAGGACGTGTAGCGGAAGGCCAGCAGGAAGGCGGTGATCAGCAGGGCCGCGGCGACGAAGGCGGCGATCCGCGTGTGGGCGAGGGAGACCGGCCCGACGGTGAGCACGGCGTCGCCCCACGGGTCGCCGAGCGCCAGCACGTCCGTGCCGATACGGCGGGTCAGTTCGGTGGTGAGCAGGATGTCGACGCCGATGGTGACGATGGCGAGGACGCTGTGGTCGGAGCCGCGGTAGCGCCGCATGACGAGGAACTCCACCGCCGCCCCCACGACCGCCGCGCCCGCGATCCCGGCGGCCAGCGCGGGCCAGAAACCGATGTCGTCGTGGAGGGTCGCGGTGACATAGCCGCCCGCCAGCAGCAGGGAGGCGTGGGCGAAGTTGACGACCTCGGTGGCCCGGAAGATGACGACGAAGCCGAGTGCGATGAGGGCGTAGACGGAGCCCAGCGAGACGCCGTTGAGGAGGAGTTCGGCGAGGGTGCTCATGCGTCCTCGGCCTCCTCCCCGTCGGTGCGCTCGCCCAGGTACGCCCGTACGACCGCCGGATCGTTCTGTACGTCCGCGGGGGCGCCGTCCGCGATCAGGCGCC
Organism: Streptomyces sp. UG1; assembly: GCF_049974585.1. Classification (NCBI taxonomy): domain Bacteria; kingdom Bacillati; phylum Actinomycetota; class Actinomycetes; order Kitasatosporales; family Streptomycetaceae; genus Streptomyces; species Streptomyces sp. UG1. The sequence goes on from NZ_JBNGGG010000018.1 coordinate 170,908, forward strand.
CGAAGTCGAGTACGGTCACCGCGTCCGCGAGCCGCATCACCACCCCCATGTCGTGTTCGACCAGCACGATCGAGATACCGAGGCTGTCGCGGACCCCCGCGACCACCGCGGCCGTACGGCGCCGTTCGGCGGCGGTCATGCCCGCGACCGGTTCGTCGAGGAGCAGCAGGCGGGGCTCCATGCACAGGGCGCGGGCGAGTTCGGCGAGCTTCTGCAGGCCGTACGGCAGTGAGCCGGCCGGATGGCCGAGGTACTTCTCCAGGCCGACGAACGCGGCGATCTCCCGCACGCGTGCGCGGTGTCGGCGGTCCTCGCGCGCCGCCGACGGCAGCCGCAGCCCGGCGGACAGGAAGCCGGCGCGGGTGAGCCGGTGCCGGCCGAGCAGCAGGCTGTCCTCGACGGTGGCGTGCGGCGGCAGGGCGAGGTTCTGGAAGATGCGGGCGACGCCGAGGGCGGCGATGCGGTGCGGGGGCAGGCCGGTCAGTTCGTGGTCGCCGAAGCGGACGCTGCCACAGGCGGCGCGCACGACGCCGGACAGGACGTTGAAGCAGGTGGACTTGCCGGCGCCGTTGGGGCCGATGAGAGCGTGCACGGTGCCGGGGCGCACGGTGAAGCCGACGGAGTCCAGCGCGGTCAGGCCCGCGAAACGGACGGTGAGGCCGGTGACCTCCAGGGGCGGGACGCCGGTCATCGTCACGCCTCCCATCTGGTCAGCGTGGGGTGTGTGGTGCGGGCCTGTGAGGCGTCGGCTGCCGCGTCCTCGTCGACGACGCCGAGGTAGCGGCGGCGTACCTCGTCGGAGGCGGCGAGTTCGTCCGCCGGTCCGGACAGGGTCACCTCGCCGACTTCCAGGACGTAGGCGTGGGAGGCGAGGCGCAGGGCGAGGGCGGCGTTCTGCTCGACGAGGAGGACGGAGGTGCCCTGCTCGTTGATCTCACGGACGGTGGCGGCGATCCGGTCGGCCACCAGGGGTGCCAGGCCGAGGGAGGGTTCGTCGAGGAGGAGCACCTTCGGGGCGGCCATGAGGGCGCGGCCGACGGCGAGCATCTGCTGCTCGCCGCCCGAGAGGAGTCCGGCGCGCTGCTGGGCGCGTTCGGCGAGGACGGGGAACAGGTCGTGCACGCGGCGCAGGGCGCGGGCCCGTGCCGCGCGGCCGCCGGGGGCGCCGAGCGCTCCGGCGCGCAGATTGTCGGCGACCGTCATCCGGGCGAACACCCGCCGCCCCTCCGGGACGTGGCAGACCCCGGCGGCCACCACCCGGTCCGGGGGGAGCCGGTCGAGCGGGCGGCCGCCGAGGCCGATCGTGCCGCCGGTGACCGCGCCCCCGTGGAAGGAGAGGGTGCGGGAGATCGCCCGCAGCAGCGTCGACTTGCCGGCGCCGTTGGCGCCGAGGACCGTGACCACGGCCGACTCGGGCACCTCCATCGACACCTGGCGCAGTGCGCGCACGGGGCCGTATCCGACCGACAGGTCCCGGACGAGCAGCGCGGATCCGCCCATCGCACCCCCTTCGTCCTCGTTCGGTGTGGCGTCACCTCAGCACCGTGCGGGGCGCCCGTCCACGGCGGACGGCCGAAACGTGGCGGGTGACCAGCGCGCGCGGCCGGCGATTGTGCACGAGCACAACACCGCGTGTCAGGGGCCTGTCCGCGGCGGGTCGGTGGTGGCATCCTCCGGGCCATGGGTGGGCGCAGACCGCGAACCGGTCATGACTGGAAACTGCTCACGGAGGCCTGTACGGCTCTGCTGGAGCGGGTGCCCGAGCTGGTGGACGAGCATCTGCGCAGGCTCGCCGAGCACTCGCGGGTGTACGGGCAGGTCCTGCCGTACGACCTCCACTGGCGGGAGTCGGAGGAAGCGATGCGCATCGGCATCGAGACGATCTCCGCCCCTCGCGACTCACCGCGCCGCGATCTGGCGTACGCGGAGGAGGCCGGGCGGCGCCGGGCCCAGCAGGGGCTGCCGCTGGAGCTCCTGGCGCACGCCTACCGCAGCGCCGGCTACCTGGTGTGGGACGCGCTGCTGGAGGGTGCGGCCGAACGGGAGTCCGAGCGGCTCGGGGCGCTGGTGCGGTCCGCGACGATCGTGTGGGCGGCGGTGGACGCCCAGGTGCAGGCGGCGTCGGACGCGTACCGGGCGACGGAGATGGAGCTGCGGCGGCGCACCGACGAGCAGCTTCAGGCGCTGCTCGACGCGCTGCTGGAGGGGCAGCGGTCGCCGGGGCTGGCCGCGCGGGCGGCGGCGGGGCTCGATCTTCCCGAGCACGGGTCGTACGCGGTGGTGGTGCTGCGGGCGGAGCGGCGGGACGGACGGGAAGGGCGCGAGGGACGTGAGGAGACGTTTCACCGCCCTGTGCGGGGCGCGGGGTTCCGTTTCGTGTGGCGGATGCGGACCGACTGCGAGGTGGGGCTGGTCGCGCTGGACGCCGCAGCCGGGGCCGACGCCGGTGCCGGTCTCGACCGGCTGGCGGAGCTGCTGGACGCGCGGGGCGCGGGGCCGGGAGGTATCAGTCCCGTCGTTTCGGGGCTCGCCGAGCTGGGGCGGGCCCGGCGGCTGGCCGAGCTGGCGTTGCGGACATGTCCGCCGGATGCGACGCGGGTGGTCCGCTTCGACCGGCGGATGCCGACCGCGCTGGTGGTCAGCCAGCCGGAGCTGGCGGCGCGGTTGGTGGCGGACGTGTTCGGCGCTCTGCTGGAACTCGAGCCGGCCGACCGGGCCGTGCTCCTGGAGACCCTCGACGTCTGGCTGGCCTGCGAGGGCTCCGCGGGGCGCGCCGCGAGCCGCCTGTACTGCCACCGGAACACGGTCTTCAACCGGCTGCGCCGTTTGGAGCAGCTGACGTCGAGGTCGCTGGCGCGGCCACGGGATCTGATCGAGATGACGCTGGCACTGGACGCATATCGTCTGTCGCCCCCGCCCCCGCCCCCGCCGCCCCTGCCCGTCCCGTCCTCCAGGGGCTCCGCCCCCTAGACCCCGGCGGGGCACCCCCACCGGGGCTGCCGCCCCGGACCCCGCTTCGGCCCTCAACGGGCCTCGTCCTCAGACGCCGGACGGGCTGGATGACGCCGACCGGCGCTGAGAAGCCGGCCTCAGCTCAGGAAATCCCGCGCGATCCGCTCCGCCGACCGCTCCAGGATCGGCCCCGCATCCGCGATGCACTTCGCCACGTCCGGCTCGATCTCCGTCAGCGGATACGCCCGCCGGATCCCGGCCCGGCCCAGTGCCTCGGGCGGCAGTGCGAGGCGGCCGCACACCGCGACGACCTCCTTGCCGGCCGTGCGGGCCGCGGCGGCGACGCCCGCGGGGGCCTTGCCGTGCAGGGTCTGCTCGTCCAGGGAGCCCTCGCCGGTGATGACGAGGTCGGCGCGCTCCAGGGCGGGTGCGAAGCCCAGGACGTCGAGCATGACCTCGATGCCGGGGCGGAAGCGGGCGCCGAGGAGGAGGGCGCCGTAGCCGATGCCGCCCGCGGCGCCCGCGCCCGGCGCGGCGGCGTGCTCGGCGGCCTTCGGCCCGAACGACGCCTCCAGCACCTTCGCGAAGTGCCCGAGCGCCGCGTCCAGCCTCTCCACGTCGTCCGGCGAGGCGCCCTTCTGCGGGCCGTACACCGCCGGTGCGCCCTTCGGACCGGTCAGCGGGTTGTCGACGTCGCTGGCGAGGACCAGGTCGACCGCGGCCAGCCTCGGGTCCAGGCCCGTCAGGTCGGCCGTGGCCAGGTCGCCCAGGCCGCCGCCGCCCGGCGCCACCGGCTCCCCGTCGGCGTCCAGGAAGCGCGCGCCCAGCGCGGTCAGCATCCCGGCGCCGCCGTCGGTCGTGGCGCTGCCGCCCACGCCGAACACGATCGTGCGGGCACCGGCGTCCAGCGCGGCCCGCAGCAGTTCCCCGGAGCCGTAGGTGGACGCGGTGAGCGGGGCGAAGACGCCCGTCGGCAGCCGCTGGAGGCCGCTCGCCTCCGCCATCTCCACGACCGCGGTGTCACCGCGCAGCGCGAACGCCGCCGTCACCTCGTCCCCGAGAGGCCCGGCGACCCGCACTTCCCGCCGCCCGAACCCGGCCGCGACCGCCGCGTCCACGGTCCCGTCGCCGCCGTCGGCCACGGGCATGGCCGCCACCTCGATGCCCGGCACGACCCGGCGCAGACCGGCCGTCACCCGCTCGGCGACCTGTACGGCCGTGAGCGAGCCCTTGAACTTGTCCGCGGCGATGAGCACGCGCTGTGTCACCTGTTATCCCCTTGCTCTCCGGGCCTCGCGCACGTCAAGGCCAGTCGCGCCGCTGCGACCTTAACCGGAGGAGGCCCGTGGCGTCATGCCTGCCCGGAGGCTGAGAACGCCCTGCGCGCCCGCTGTGCGTACCGGGCGAACCCCGAGCGGACACCCCCGGAATTGGGTAAACCGGTCCTATGACCCCTGTGGGCACTGAGCCAGAGCTCGCCGACCGCGTCCTCGGGGGCTGGCTGGGCCGGATCGCGGGCAACATGCTCGGCAAGCCGGTCGAGCAGGGCGACCTGTGGACGCGGGACCGGATCGATCAGTATCTGCGGCAGGCCGCCGCCCTGCCCCTCACCGACTATCTCCCCGAGCCGCCGAGCGAGGGCGACGGCTTCGAGCTGCGCCCGGAGTGGCGCCAGTGCGTGCGCGGCCGGATCCACGGGAGCTGCCGCGACGACGACGTCGACTACGCCATCCTCGGCCTGGACCTGCTGGAGAGCCACGGCTTCGGCTTCAGCACCGAGCAGGTCGGCGACCTGTGGCTGCTGCGGCTGCCGTATCTGCAGACCTTCACGGCGGAGCGGGCCGCGTACCGCAACCTCGCGAACGGTCTGAAGCCGCCGCTGACCGCGACGTACGACAATCCGTACCAGGAGTGGATCGGCGCCCTGATCCGCGCCGACATCTACGGCTGGACCTGCCCGGGCGCCCCGAGCCGCGCCGCCTCCCTCGCCCGCCGGGACGCGGTGTTGTCGCACACCGGCAACGGCGTTTACGGGGCAATGTGGGCGGCGGCGCTGATCGCGGCGGCGTTCACCGCGCCCACCGTGCGGCACGCGGTGGAGCAGGCCCTGGCCGTCATCCCGGCGAGCAGCCGGCTCGCCCGTACCGTGCGGCGGGTCGTCTCCCTCCACGACACGCGGATGACCTGGGAGGACACACTCACCACGGTCGCCGAGGAGACCGCCGGGCTCGGCTGGATCCACACCATCCCGAACGCCGCCGTACTCACCGCGGGGCTTCTGTACGGCGACGGCGACTTCACCCGCACCATCACGCTGACCGTCCGCGGCGGCCTGGACACCGACTCCAACGGGGCGACGGCCGGCTCGGTGGCGGGCGTGCTGACCGGGGCGGACGCGATTCCGACGCAGTGGAAGGAGCCGCTGGAGGACACGGTCCGCAGCGCGGTGTTCGGCTTCGACGGGGTACGGATCAGCGAACTGGCCGAGCGGACGGTGCAGCTGGCGGAGGCGGAGGTCTAGCCGGGCGAGCTGGTTACCCTTCCCCAAAGGGCATCCCCTAGCCGGCTTCCCCCATCGATCCGCCCCGGCCTCCGCCCGCGTCGCCGATCAACAGGTCGCCGCCCCGCTCGTCGCCTGCGACCTCCAGCGTGACCGTCATCCGGTGCGTCGCGGTGCTCGCCCGCTCGCCCTTGGCATCCGCAGAGACCACGAACGCCTTCACCCCGCCGCCGGCCGAGGCCGTACGGCGCAGTTCGGTCCCCAGATCGAGCACGATCTCCCGGACGGGGAACCGTCCACGTCCCGCTGAGTGGCAGCCAGGCCGCTGCGCACTGCCCTGATGGCCTGGGACAGTTCCGTCGGCTCCAACTCCACAGCTCCCCTGATCGTTGCGGTGGCACCGTCAGCCTGCCGGGCCCTCCCGGGATGCGGAAGGCGGACCGTGGTCAGGACCACCACTCGGGGACAGGTCCCTCACTCCAGATGATCATTAAACAGATTCATACAAAGCGATCGGAACAGTGCGTCGGAGACATTCAGGAAGAAATGCGCATCGGGGACTCCCCGCGATAGAATCGCGGAAGCATTGCAACACTCTCGGCACCACCGGCCCATGCATGGCTGGCCCCGCAGCCACGCTCCGGCCCTCCGCCCAGGGACGACACACTGCGTTCGTCACGGACCGTTTCCCGTCCCGACCCTGCGACGCCTGCCGAGCGCCCCAGCAACTCACCGACTGCAGCCGCGGCCGCTGTCGCCCTCCGTCCGATCCCCGCACTGGCCATCCAGACCGGGGGCGCCGTCGCCGCTTCGATAGCCGCACACCACGCAGGGCTGACAGCCGTCGAGGATGTACGCCTTGCCAAGGAGATCACTGATGGCGTTGACCGCTGCGGAGATCGCCGACATTCGGCGCTACGCCCAGAAACTGGCCGACCAGGCTCCCCCACTCACCCCCAAGCAGCGGGACCGCCTACAAGCCCTGCTCCCGCGCAAGCCGACCGAGTCGAAGCCGATCGCCGCCTAGAAGCGGCCCCACCAGGCCGGTGTTCCAGCACCAGACCGACAGGGGCCAGTCCATCCAGCACATGCCGAAGGCCCGGCTTCTCACTCGCTGATGTCGGATACCGCTGGTCGATCACCTGGAACAGGGCGGAGGCACCGTCCTCGGGCCGCGCGAGATGGCCAAGCTCGTCGATGATCAAAACCCTCGGACCGGCGAAGAACCGCATGCGAGTCTTCCAGCGTCTTTCGAGGGCGGCCTTGTGGCACTTGGCGGCGAATTCGCCGGCGGTGGTGAATGTAGACCCGGTGTCCGGCGTCGACCGCGGCCCGGCCGAGCGCGACGGACAGCATCGTCTTGCCGACCCCGGGTGGAGTGCGTATCAGTGACTTGGTGCGCTCGTTTATAAGGCAAACATCATCCCTGCAAAATCAGCGCGAACGGGCCAATTCACTGCGATCGCCACATGTTCACTACTGACCTTGTTGCCGTGATGTCGTCAAGGTGAGGCCGGTTTCCGCGAGGCATCCGTCGATGAGGTTGCTGCGGTA
>NZ_JBNGGG010000019.1:0-177325 GCF_049974585.1 Streptomyces sp. UG1
AGCGCCTCGGCAAGATCACGTTCTGGACGCTGTTCATCGGCTTCCACGGCACCTTCCTGGTCCAGCACTGGCTGGGCACGAACGGAATGCAGCGCCGGATTCCGGACTATCTGGCGGTGGAGGGGCTGACGACGCTCAACACGCTGTCGACCGTCTTCTCGTTCGTGCTCGGGCTGTCGTTCCTGCCGTTCTTCTACAACATCTGGAAGACCGCGAGGTACGGCGAGAAGGTCACCTCCGACGACCCGTGGGGCTACGGCCGCTCCCTGGAATGGACGACCTCCTGCCCGCCGCCGCGCCACAACTTCCGCACCCTGCCGCGGATCCGCTCCGAATCCCCGGCGTTCGACCTGCACCACGCCCCTGCGCCGGAGAGGGAGTTGACCACTCTGTGAGCATCACCGACAAGTTCCTGAGCGACATCGAGGGGCATCTGCTGCTCGCCGCGACCCGCCAGGAGGGCCGTACGGCCGCCGCGCGTTTCAGCGCGCCCCTGCACTGGCTGACGGACGCCCAACGGGGCGAGGTGGAGCGGCGGTTCGAGGCGGAGTACCTCGCACTGGCCCGCACCTCCTGGCGGCTCACGGCGGAGCGTGCCGGGAGGCTGCGGGACGAGTACGAGGCGAGGTACCGCGACCTGCGGCGCCGGGCGCTGGCCGGCTGGCTGCTGACCTGCGCGGTGGCCCTCGGTGTCCTTGTGGTGTGCCTCGCCTAGGGCCGGGATCGGTGCCGGCGATGGTGTAACTCGTGCCGGTGGTGGCAACGTTCTGGCGAGCCGTCGTGGGAGAAGTCAACGGATGAGACAGACCTGAAGTCGCCCGTTCGCACCGCCGGTTGGGTGCCCTTCACCGCCGGCGCCGCCATACTGGCGAGGTGCGCGTAGCGATCATGACGGCGGGCTCGCGGGGCGACGTGGCCCCCTACACCGGACTCGGGCACGCACTGTCCCGGGCCGGACACGAGGTGACCCTGGTGACGCACGGCCGTTTCGAGCAGCTCGTGGCGGGGGCGGGCATGCGCTTCCACGCGCTGCCGATAGATCCGCTGGCCGAGCTGGAGTCCGAGCGCGGGCGGGGTCTGCACCGCAGCGGCAGCGGCGTGGGCAAGCTGGTGCGCGTGGTGGGCATGGCGCGGAGCCTGGCCGGGACGATGACGGACGACATGCTGGCCGCCGCGCGTTCGAGCGACCTCCTGCTCCTGGCGGGCTCGACGGCGCCGCTCGGGCACACCATCGCCGAGGGCCTGTCGCTGCCCAGCATCGAGCTGCCGCTCCAACCACTCGCCCCCACCCGGGAGTTCGCGCCGCCGATGCTCGGGGGCGGCTCCTGGGGCGGACTCGGCAACCGGGTCGCCGCGCATGGCGTGAACCTGGCCATCGAGCGGGTCTTCTCCGCGGCCGTACAGGATGCACGCGCACGGCTCGGGCCGGCCCGCACCAGGACGCGCGGCGCTCGAAGGGGCCCGGTGCTCCATGGCTTCAGCACCCTGGTGGTGCCCCGGCCGCACGACTGGGGTCCGCAGCTGCGCGTGACCGGCTACTGGTGGCCGTACGTCGGCGACGCCCGGCTCCCGCCGGAGTTGCTGGACTTCCTCGACGCGGGTGAGCCGCCGGTCTTCGTGGGCCTGGGCAGCGCGACCGTGCCGGATCCCGCGCGGCTGAGCGCCACGGTGGTGCGAGCCCTGCGGGCGGCCGGGCTGCGCGCGGTGATCCAGCGGGGCTGGGGCGGTCTGGAGGGCGCCGGGGACGACGTCCTGACCATCGGCGAGGTGCCGCACTGCGCGCTGTTCCCGCGCATGGCCGCCGTGATCCACCACTGCGGCGCGGGCACGACCGCGGCCGGGCTGCGCGCCGGGGTGCCGGCCGTGCCGATGCCGGTCCAGTTCGACGAGGGCTTCTGGGCCGCGCGCCTGGTCGGCCTCGGGGTGGCGCCCGCCGTCGTGCCGCTGCGGAGGTTCACGGCCGAGGCGCTGACGGCGGCCGTGCGCCGGGCGACCGAGGACCCGTCCTACGGCCGTCGCGCCCGGGCCCTGGCCGAGGGGCTGCGCGCCGAGGACGGCATGGCTCCCGTACTGGACGCGGTGAACGGGCTCGGCGGCTGAACCGCCCGGTCCTCTCGCGTCGTCAGCCTCGCGCCAGACCCCGACGTTGAACCGGCTCGGCCCTCGAGTCGCCCGGTCCTCTCGCGTCGTCGCCCGCACCTCAGCCCCCGGCGAGCGGCGGTCCCGAGGGCTGGAGGATGCCGAGGAGGATGCGGACCAGTTCGTCGACGACCTCGTCGAGGGTCGCGTCCACCCAGCCCGCGCTCCAGTCGTGCAGCAGCCCGTTGACGCTGCCGATGAACGCCGTCACGGCGAGGCGGTAGTCGCGCGGGGCCGCCTCTCCGCGGGCGACGGCGGCCGCCACCTCGGCGCAGACGAGGTCGATCCAGCGGGCGCGGCGGGCCAGGCGCTGCTTCTCCATGGCGGCACTGACGCCGATGATCTCGACGAAGGTGATGCGGATGCGGCGCGGATCGGCGGTGACGTTCCCGGCGTACGCGCGGAACATCGCGGTGGCGCGTTCGGCGAGCGGGAGGTGGTCCGCTTCCGCCGCGGCGGCCAGCAGGGCCGTCTCCGCCCACGCGTTGACCTCGAGGTGGAGGGCGGCCAGGACGTCTTCGAGGGTGCGGAACTCCTCGTAGAACTGACGGGTCGACAGCCCGGCGGCCTCGCTCAGCGCGGCGACGGTGGTGCCCCGGTAGCCGGGGCTGTCGCCGAAGAGCTGGAGCGCCGCGTCGAGGAAGCGCCGCCGTCGCTCGGCCTGTCGCTCCTTGGCCGACTTGCCGCCGTAACGGCCGGTGGGCGCCTTGAGCCTGCCCGCCACGCTGTCCTCCCGCCACCTCGCCGACCCGACGGCCAATTTTGTCGTGTACGCAGTCTTGTGGAGAAGGGCGCCTCCTCCTTACTTTTCAGTAAGTTGATTCTGAAAGCACCTGTGTTCAGATTCCCCCCTCAGAGGAAGAGAGCAGTCATGCCTGCCATCAGACCCAGGCACCTGTGCTCCGTAGCCGCCGCCCTCGCCCTGACCGTGACCGCCCCCGCGACCGCCACCGCCGCCGACTCCTCCGCCGCCCTGCGCGAGGTCATGTTCGTCGGCAACAACTGGGACGGCACGGCCGATGTCATCAAGTCCTCCGGCGACTTCGCGAGGATCGGCCGGATCAACGTCATCCCCGACAAGGACGAGCGGATGGCGGAGATCAACGCCAACCCCATCAAGTGGATCTACTTCATGGCGATCCGCAACAGCGTCGGCGAGGGCCACGACCAGTTCGTCGACGACATGTACTCGACGCCCGACGGCAGGTCCGTGGTGGTCTCGCGTCCGAGCTTCGCCGACGTGGTCTCCCTGGACCTGGCCACCGGGAAGGTCAACTGGCGCTTTGCGGTGTCCGGTTACCGCGCCGACCACATGGCGATCTCCCCCGACGGCAAGCGGGTGGCGGTGTCGGCGTCGACGTCCAACACCGTGCATGTGCTGGACATCGAGACCGGCAAGGAGCTGGGCAAGTTCGCCACCGGCGACAAGCCGCACGAGAACATCTTCACCCAGGACGGCAAGTACATCTACAACATGGCGATCGGTGACGTGAACACCCAGACCGACGCCCCCTGGCTGGACTGGACGAAGGGCGACCGGCGCATCACCGTCGTCGACGCGACCACGTACCAGCAGGTCAAGGTCATCGACATGCGCCCGAAGCTGGACGCCCTCGGCCTCAATGACTACTCGGACGCGGTCCGCCCGGCCGTGTTCTCGCCGGACGAGTCGAAGCTGTACTTCCAGGTGTCGTTCTTCAACGGCTTCTTCGAGTACGACCTGGCCTCCGACAGGATCACCCGCACCAAGACCCTGCCGAAGAACCCGGCGACCAGCGACGACCGCACGTCCTTCGTCAACGACTCGCGCCACCACGGCCTGTCGATGAGCCCGGACGGCAGCAAGCTGTGCGTCGCGGGCACGATGGACGACTACGCCACGGTCGTGAACCGCTCCACTCTCCAGGAGGGCCCGCTGGTCACCGCCTCCAAGCCCTACTGGGCCACGGTCAGCGGTGACGGGAAGTCCTGCGTGGTCTCCGAGAGCGGCACCGACCAGGTCACGGCCATCGACTTCGCGACCGGGCGGAAGCAGGTGTCGGTCCCGGTCGGCGACCATCCGCAGCGGGTCCGACTGGGCCATGTGGCGGCCAACTGGACCAGCCCGTCCGCCGGTTGATCATCCCAGGGCCTTCAGCACCGCCCCCACCGCGTCCTCGGTCGCCATGAGCCGTGCGGCGACCGAGGCGGCACGGGCGTACGACGGCTTCCGCACGACCCGGCCGAGCGCGTCGGCGAGCCGTGCCGCCCAGAACGGCTGATCGGCCGTCACCGGCACCGGGACCGCGGGCACCGCGGCGCGCAGTGCTGCCGCCGAGGTGCCCGCCCCGGCGTGGTGGACCACGGCGGCCGTCCTCGGGAACAGCAGCTCATGCGGTACGTCGCCGATGGTCAGGACGCCGACACCGGCGGCCGCGAGCCCAGCGCGTAGAAGAGGATCTGCCGGAGCCTGGCCAGGTCGGTGTCGCTGTACAGCCGGTAACCGGCGCCGCTGCGGCCGCCGGGCGAGAGCAGCCCCGCCCGGTCGTAGTGGTGCAGCGTGCGCACGGTCACCCCGGCGAAGGCCGCGACCTGCCCCACGGGATAGCTCATTCACCTGCCCTTTCGTCGGGTACAGCGTGCAGCCTGACGTAAGGGGAGGGTCAAACGGGGGTGTCTTATCCGGCGTTCCGCGCGGCCCAGGAGGAGAGTTCGGACCTCGCGGCGTCGAGCAGGGCGGTGGAGGGTGCGCTCGCCCCGTTCGTGACCAGGGCGTAGTGCAGGACCCCGGAGTCGGTGTCGGTGAGCAGCAGCCGGCGGCTGCCCGTGCCGCCGGGTTCCGCGGCCACGCCGACCGGGGTGGCCGAGGTGTACGGCGGCGGCGCGTACGCCGTGCCGAGGTCGGAGACCACGGTCGTGGAGCCGGTCGGGAAGGACGCCGGCAGGTGCAGTTCGGTCGGTGCCGTGCCGCTGCCGGAGCGCCACAGCAGCAGCCCGTACTGGCCCGATCCCACCAGACGCGCCACGTTCGGCAGTGAGCTGGGCACCGGGTTCCAGGTCAGGGTCGTGGAGCCGTCCCGGGAGCGGTCCTCGTAGGTGAAGGCGACGGTCGAACCGGAGGTGGCGCTCGGGTAGATCCGGTCGAGCAGGCGGGCGTCCTGCCGCAGCACCGGCGTGCCCGAGTCGTCGAGGCGTACGGCGGACAGGTCCTCGCCGTTCCAGGCGTCGCCGCCGGTCTGCACCTTGTCCGGGTTGTCGTTCATCAGCTCGCGGTGCCGGCCGTTGTAGATGTCCCACTGCCACTGGGTGCCGGAGAGGACAGGACCGGAACCCGCCGGGTTCGACCACCAGTTCGCGCCCTTCACCCGGGAGTCCAGGGCCTGGTACATCGCCTTGTAGACCGTCGGCGCCTTGTCGGAGACGGTTCCGGTGAGCGGGTGCCCGAACTCGCTGACGATCGCGGCCGTCCCGGTCGCCGAGGCGCGGTCGCGGACGGTCCCGAAGTCGCGCACGTACTGCCCGTCGGCCGCCTTGCCCCACATGAAGATGCCGGAGATGGCCATCTGGTCGTAGAAGTGGGTGTTGAACACGTAGCGCGGTCCGAGGGTGCCGGCGTCCAGCAGTCCGCCCTCCTCCTTCTGGAAGTCGAGGTTGGCGTTCCAGAAGAGGGTGGGCTCGACGAAGGCCGGTTTGGCCTGCCAGCCCGCCGCGTCCATGCGGGCGCGGAACTTGACGTAGAAGGGCCACAGCACGTCCTTCTCCCACGCCCGGCTGGTCTGGCCGGAGTCGTAGCGGCCCGCGTGCGGCTCGTTCCACGGGTCGAACCCGACGACGCCCGCGAACTGGGCGGCGGTGAGGTTCTGCCGTACGTACGTCATCGCCTTCTGGGCGGTGTCGAGGAAGGAGTCCTGGAGGCCGTACTCGTTGTGCCAGAAGTCGTACGTCGACTGCTTCACGGCCTCGTTCGAGGTGATGTTCTGACCCCAGAACGGGCAGATCCCGCAGTATTCGTCGGGATAGTCGCCGAGGTCGACCGCCCACTTGGGGGCGCCGTCGCCGGTGTACCAGCTGTCCGGGTCGAACAGCCAGCGGGAGTACAGGTCCTGGTGGAAGTCGGGGTACACGCGGATCCCGGCGTCCAGGAAGGCGCGCATCTGGTCGGTGGCCTTCGCGAGGTAGGCGGTGTCGACCTGGCCGCGCACGGGCTCGGCGTAGGCCCAGGACAGCAGGAAGCGCACCGAGTTGGCGCCGCCGAGGGCGCGCAGCGCGGTCGCGGACTTCTTCGCGTCGGCGGTCGACGCGAAGGGCAGACCGTTGTTCTCCTTGAGTTTCGTCTCGCCGGAGACGTTGTAGCCGCGCAGGACGACCTCGCGGCCGTTTCCGTCGACGAAGCGGCCGTTGCGCACGGTGAGGGGCGTTTCGTCGAACCAGAGGGAGTCGGGGAGGGTGGCGGCGGTGGCGGGAGAGGGGCCCGCCACCGACAGGGATCCGAAGAGGACGACCAGGACAACCAGGAGACGCGTCCGAATGTTCGGCATGTCCACTACAGTCCGGCGATATCAGGACACCGTCAACACTTCTGACTTCCTAGTAAGTTGATTCTCAGTCAGCTCAGTTGCCCACCCTGCGCGTCAGGTTCAGCAGATACTCCTTCCGGCTCAGCGGATTGAGATCGGTGCGCCGGCGCTCGGGCTCCGCACCGCGGACGGCCGGGGCGTAGTGGTCGAAGGCGCTCTCCAGCTCGCCCTCGCCGCGGGTCAGCCCCGGTAGCTGCTGCTCCAGTTCGTGGACATGGGCCGCGGGCACCGAGCCCTCCAGCGAGCAGGAGGCGCCGTGGGTCTGCGTGGTCCGCGGCACCGCGCGCAGCCTGGCCAGGACCGGCAGCAGCGCGGCCAGGGTGTCGCTCGGGGTCTCGATGCGGAAGCGGTGCATCGGCTCGTGCACTCGGGTGCCCGCCCGGCGCAGCGCCTCGATCAGGACCAGCGGGGTCAGTCCGCGGAAGTCGTAGCCCGTGCTGGACATGCTCTTGTCGAAGCCCTGATGGGCGTGGCTCTGCCGGGGCGAGTAGCCGGAGTGGGTCATGGTGACCGTGCAGTCGGGGATCCGCCAGCCGTACAGACCCTGGCCGAGGGTCTCGCGGACGGTGTCCTCGACGGCCTTGAAGAAGGCGTACGGCATGGAGCCCAGCTCCACCTCCAGGCGGAACTCGACGCCGGATCCGACCGGGGCCGGCTCGACGCGCAGGCCGACCGTGGCGAGGAAGGGGTTGCCGTCCTTGCCGTTGAACTCGACCGCCGCGCCCGGGCCGACGGGCCGCTCGACGCACAGCGGCGTCGTCTCGCGGAAGGTGACGTCGAGGCCGAAGTCGTCGGCGAGCGTGGCCTGGATGACCTCCTTCTGCACCTCGCCGTAGAGGGAGACGAAGGTCTCCTGCCGCACTTCGTCGTGGCGCAGGTCGATCAGCGGGTCCTGCTCGGCCAGGAGGGTGAGCGCGCGGTGCAGGGCCCGCCGGTCGGTGCCGTCGGCCGGGGCGACGATCGTCTCCAAGGTGGGTGGGGCGAAGTGGTGCCCGGTCGCCTTGCGGGGCTCGCCGATCGCGTCACCGATCCTGACGTCGGCCAGGCCCCACAGCTTGGCGATCCGGCCCGCCGCCACCGACCCCTCCCGGACGTCCGCGCCCTGGTCGAAGACGCTGATCGCGGTGATCCTGCCCTCGGCGCCGGTGTCGCCGAGGCGGATCCGGTCGCGGGTGCGCAGCGTGCCGGAGAACATCCGCGCATACGCCACCTTCTCCCCCGCCGGACCGCGCTCGACCTTGAAAACGGTGCCCGAGACGGGTCCCTCCGGGTCCCCGTCGGCAGCGGGCAGCAGCTCCCGGATCCCGCCGATCAGCGCGTCGACCCCCGCGCCCGTGATGGCGGAGCCGAAGTACACCGGATGGACGAGCGTCTGCCGGGTCTGGTCGACGAGGGCAGCGTGCAGACGGCTGTGGGAGACGGTGTCCTCGACGTAGGCCGCGAGGAGTTCGTCGTCGTGGCCGGCGAGGACGTCGAGCGCCGACGGGGTCGGGCCGGGGACGAAGCGGGCGGCGCGGGTGCCCAGGCCCTCGGCGGTCCCCATGGGCACGACGGCCGCCGTCAGCCGCTGCGACAGGGCCCGCAGAACGGCGTCGTACCGGGCCCCGCGCCGGTCGATCTTGTTCACGAGGACGAGCGTGGGAATGCGCAGGCGTTGAAGTGTGCGCATCAGGACGCGGGTCTGCGGCTGGACGCCCTCGACGGCCGAGACGACCAGCACGGCGCCGTCGAGGACGCCGAGCACCCGCTCCACCTCGGCGATGAAGTCCGGGTGGCCGGGGGTGTCGATGAGGTTGACCGTCACGTCGTCCAGCGCGAAGGAGACGACGGCGGACTTGATGGTGATGCCGCGCCGGCGCTCCAGCGCGAGGGAGTCGGTCCGGGTGTTCCCGGCGTCGACGCTGCCGATCTCGTCGATCACGCCGGCCGAGTGCAGCAGGCGCTCGGTGAGGCTGGTCTTACCGGCGTCGACGTGGGCGAGGATCCCGAGGTTGAGCAGGTGCACGAAGCGTCATGTCCTTCGATGAGGGGGTGGTTCCTTCCTGGGTGGACATGAACGCAGTGCGCATCTTCGCTCCTCGTTGCGTGACGACGGGACCCGTGAAGTGGACCAGGCCCGGACCCGAGCAGGCAATGGATTAACGCTCAACGAACGCTGCCGCAGCACTCGCCGCGGCACCGGAGCGGCCCTAGAGTGACGTGCATCACGCCCGGCCGATGTTTCCCTGTCCATTCCCACTCGGCCTCTGGAGGGCACATGACCCACATCTCGCTGAAGGTGGACGGCACGACCTACGAGGACGACGTGGAACCCCGTCTCCTCCTGATCCACTACCTGCGCGACCGCCTCGGTCTGACCGGTACCCCGATCGGCTGTGACACCTCGAACTGCGGGTCCTGCACGGTCGACCTCGACGGCGCGAGCGTCAAGAGCTGCTCGCTGCTCGCCGTCCAGGCGGACGGCGGCGAGGTCACCACGGTGCAGGGACTCGCCCACGACGGGGAGTGGTCCGAGCTGCAGAAGGCGTTCCACGCACGGCACGCCCTCCAGTGCGGCTACTGCACCCCCGGCATGATCATGGCGGCCCGCGATCTGCTGCGCGAGCACCCGCACCCCACACCGGACGAGGTACGGCACGGCCTGGAGGGCAACCTCTGCCGCTGCACCGGCTACCAGAACATCGTGCAGGCCGTCCTGGACGCCTCCGAGCAGGAGGTCACGACATGACCGAGACGGTGCAGCGGGAGGTCGGCCGCGCCCGGCCCCGCAAGGAGGACGCCCACCTGATCACCGGCCAGACCAACTGGACCGACAACATCGGCGTCAACGGACTGCTGCACTTCGCGCTCCTGCGCAGCCCGATGGCGCACGCCCGCATCGAGCGCGTCGACCTCTCCCCAGCCCTCGAACGCCCCGGCGTCATCGCCGCGTTCAGCGGCGCCGACCTCGCCGAGGGCCTCGGCTCGATGCCCTGCGTCTGGCCGGTGACCGAGGACATCGTGATGCCCGACCACCCGCCGATCGCCGTCGACGAGGTGCGCCACGCGGGCGACCCGGTGGCCGTCGTCGTGGCCCGCGACCGGTACGCCGCGGGCGACGCGCTGGAGGCGATCGAGGTCGACTACGAGCCCCTGCCCCCGGTCCTCGACCTGGAGGCCGCGCTGGAGCCCGACGCCCCGCTGGTGCACGCCGACAAGGGCACCAACCGCTGCTACACCTGGCCGCTGAGGACGGGCGAGGACTTCGACTCCGTACGGCAGCGCGCCGAGGTGACGCTGAAGCGCCGCTACCACCAGCAGCGGCTCATCCCGAACGCGATGGAGCCCCGCGCGGTCGTGGTCACGCCGCTCGCGTCGTCCGGCGAGTACACGCTGTACTCCTCGACCCAGGTCCCGCACATCGTGCGCGTGCTGATGGCCATGGTCACGGGCATCCCCGAGAACAAGATCCGGGTCATCGCCCCGGACGTCGGCGGCGGCTTCGGCTCCAAGCTCCAGGTGTACGGCGAGGAGGCCATCGCCCTCGCTCTCGCCCGGCGCCTCGGCCGGCCGGTGAAGTGGACCGAGTCCCGGTCCGAGGGCTATCTGGCGACCCACCACGGGCGCGGCATGATCCAGGACGTCGAGATCGCCGCGATGCGCGACGGCAGGGTGCTCGGGCTCAAGGTCGACCTGCTGGCCGACATGGGCGCCTATCTGATGCTGATCACGCCGGGCACCCCGCTGCTCGGGGCGTTCATGTACCCGGGCATCTACAAGATGGACGCCTACGATTTCACCTGCACGGGCGTCTTCACGACCAGGACGCCGACCGACGCCTACCGCGGGGCCGGGCGCCCCGAGGCGACGTTCGCCATCGAGCGCACGATGGACGAGCTGGCCGTCGAACTCGGCATGGACCCGGTCGAGTTGCGGCGCCGGAACTGGATCCGGCACGAGGAGTTCCCGCACACCTCCGTCGCGGGCCTGACCTACGACAGCGGCAACTACGAGGCGGCCACGGCGAAGGCGCTGGAGCTGTTCGACTACGACAAACTGCGCGCCGAGCAGGCCGACCGCAACGCCCGGTCGGACACCGTACGGCTCGGCATCGGCGTCTCGACGTACACCGAGATGTGCGGCCTGGCGCCGAGCCGGATCCTGAGGGACCTGCGGTACGCGGCCGGCGGCTGGGAGGCGGCGAGCATCCGCATGCTGCCCACCGGCAAGGTCGAGGTGGTCACCGGCACCAGCCCGCACGGGCAGGGCCATGTGACGTGCTGGAGCCAGATCGCCGCCGATGTGCTGGGGGTGCCGTTCGACGACGTCGAGGTCGTGCACGGCGACACCAAGGCGGCCCCGCAGGGCATGGACACCTACGGCTCCCGTTCGCTCGTGGTCGGCGGGACGGCCGTCCACCACGCGGCGCTGAAGGTGGTGGACAAGGCCCGCAAGGTGGCCGCCCACCTGCTGGAGGCCAGCGAGCAGGACCTGGACTTCGCCGGCGGGGTCTTCTCGGTGAAGGGCTCCCCGGAGGCGCGCAAGACCATCCAGGAGGTCGCCTTCGAGACGTTCTCCTCGCACGACCTGCCCGACGGCATGGAACCCACCATCAACGCCGAGCACCTGCTCGACCCGGACACCTTCTCCTACCCGCACGGCACCCACCTGTGCGCGGTCGAGGTCGACACGGAGACCGGGCAGACCCACATCCGGTCGTACGTCTGTGTCGACGACGTCGGCCGGGTGGTCAACCCGATGATCGTCGAGGGACAGGTGCACGGCGGCCTCGCCCAGGGCATCGCACAGGCGCTGTTCGAGGAGGCCGTCTACGACGAGGAGGGCAACCTGGTCTCCGGCACGATGGCCGACTATCTGGTGCCGTCGGCGCCGGACCTGCCCGAGTTCGTGACGGACCGGACGGAGACACCAGCGACGTCGAACGCCTTGGGCGTCAAGGGAGTCGGCGAGGCCGGGACCATCGCCTCCACACCCGCCGTCGTCAACGCGGTCGTGGACGCACTGCGCCCCCTGGGCGTGAAGGACGTCCGCATGCCCTGTACGCCCGAGCGGGTCTGGAAGGCGATCGAGGAGGCACGGTCATGATTCCTCCGGCATTCGACTACGCCCGTCCGACGAGCGTCGACGAGGCGGTGCGCGTGCTCGCCGACGGCGGCGAGGACGCCAAGGTGCTGGCCGGCGGGCAGAGCCTGCTGCCGCTGCTGCGGATGCGGCTGGCCTTCCCCGAGCTGCTCGTCGACCTCGGCCGCGTCCCCGAGCTGCGCGGGGTGCGCGAGGACGACGGCACGCTCGTCATCGGCGCCATGACGAGCCACCACCAGGTGCTCCACGACCCGCTGGTGCGCCGGCACGCCGGTGTGCTGGCCGCCGCCACGGCCACGGTCGCGGACCCCGCCGTACGGCATCGCGGCACCCTCGGCGGCTCGCTCGCGCACGCCGACCCGGCCGGGGACCTGCCGGCGGTGGTGCTGGCCCTGGACGGCGAGCTGGTGGCGGTCGGTCCGCGGGGGCGGCGGGTGATCCCGGCGCGGGAGTTCTTCGTCGACTATCTGCAGACCGCGCTCGCGCCCGACGAGATCCTGCTGGAGGTGCGGGTGCCCAAGACGGACGGCTGGGGCTTCAAGTACGAGAAGTTCCACCGGGTCGCCCAGGCGTGGCCGATCGTCGGCGTGGCCGCTCTGGTGCGCCGGGACGACGGCCGCATCGCCGAGGCGCGCGTCGGGCTGTCCAACATGGGCACCACGCCCCTGCGCGCCGCCACGGCCGAAGAGGCGCTGTCCGGCGCGGCGGATCCGGACGCGGTGGCCCGGGCCGCCGACGAGGCCGCGGAAGGCACCCGACCCGCACAGGACACCTCGGGCTCGCCCGAGTACCGGGCGCATCTGGCGCGGGTGCTCACCAAGCGGGCGGTGCTGGCGGCCGCCGGGATGGGGTGAGCGACGATCACCGTGATGGACGGCCCGGAGCAGGTGCGGGCCCGCCTGGAGGAGACGGGATATCTCGTCGACGAAGGGCTGGCCATCGCCTGCTACCTGGCCCTGCGGCTGGGCCGGCCGCTGTTCTGCGAGGGCGACGCGGGCGTCGGCAAGACCGCGCTCGCCTCCGCCCTCGCCGAGGCGCTCGACGCCCCGCTGATCCGGTTGCAGTGCCACGAGGGCATCGATGCCTCGCAGGCCCTGTACGACTGGGACTTCCCGCGTCAGCTGCTGCGGCTGCGAGCCGCCGAGGCCGCCGGGGTGACCGACGCCGACCGGCTGGAGGGCGAGCTGTACGACCGGCGCTTCCTGATCTCCCGGCCGCTGCTGCGGGCCCTGGAGACACAGCCGTCGGTGCTGCTGATCGACGAGATCGACCGGGCCGACGACGAGTTCGAGGCGTTCCTGCTGGAGCTGCTGTCGGAGTTCTCGGTCACCATCCCGGAGCTCGGCACGCTGCGGGCAAAGACGCCGCCGGTGGTGGTGCTGACCTCCAACCGCACCCGCGAGGTGCACGACGCGCTGAAGCGGCGCTGCCTGTACCAATGGTTCGACCACCCCGGCTTCGCCCGTGAACTGGCCATCGTGCGGCGGCGGTTGCCGGGGGTCTCGGCACGGCTGGCGGAGCAGGTGACGGCGCTGGTGCAGGAGCTGCGCGGCCACGATCTGCTCAAGCCGCCGGGTGTCGCCGAGACGATCGACTGGGCCGAGGCCCTGGACGCGCTGGGCGCCGACGAGGTGGACGCGGAGCTGGCGACGGCCACGCTGGGGTCGGTGCTGAAGTACCGGGAGGACGCGGAGCGGGCACGGGGGCTGGACTTCGCCGCGGTGCTCGCCGTCCGAGGAGCGTGAGGGCCATGCTCGCCGCCGACGCCGCCCTCCTCGGCTTCGCCCGCGCCCTGCGCGAGGCGGGCGTCGACGCGAGCGCCGAGCGGGTGTACGCGTTTCTGTGCGCGGTGGACGCCCTGGGTCGGGTGCGGGAGGTCCCGTCGTCCGCACGGGGCACGGGCGCAGCGGCGGCGGGGAGGGGCCTCCCACCCGAACCACCGTCATCCACGCAACGCACGGACACAGCAGCGACGGGAAGGCACCTCCCACCCGAACCACCGTCGCCCGCGCGACGCGCGGGCGCAGCGGCGGCGTGGGGGTGCCCCCCTCTCCAGCCGTGCGAAGGGCGGTTCGGGCGGGAGGGTGCGGGAGCGCTCGAGAGGCGTGCGGGGGTCTGGGCGCAGGCGGGAGATCCGAGGCACGGTCTGCGGCCGGGGATGCGGGCGGACGTGTACTGGGCGGGGCGGCTGACGCTGTGCGGGGACCGGGACGACCTGGAGCGGTACGAGCGGGTCTTCGCGGCCTGCTTCGGCGGCGGGGAGCCCGCCGAGCGGAGGCCGGCCCAGGCTCCCGCGCCCCGGCTTCGCCCGGTCCTGCGGGACTCGGAGACCGAGCGCCGCGCGCCCGCCTCCGACGACCACGGGACGACGCCCACGGCCGCCCTCGCCAGCTCCGCCGAGGTGCTGCGGCACCGCGACATCGCCGGCCTGGACGCGACCGGGCGGGAGGAGGTGCGCCGGCTGCTGGCCGCGTTCGCGCTGCGCGGCGAGGCGCGGAGATCGGCGCGGCGGCGGCCGGCCCGGCGCGGGGCGGTCGATCCGCATCGGACGGTGCGTGAGCTGCTGCGGCGCGGCGGGGAGCCCGCGCGGCCGCGCCGGCACACACGGACCGAGCGGCCCCGGCGTGTGGTGCTGCTCGTGGACGTCAGCGGCTCCATGGCCCCGTACGCGGACGCGCTGCTGCGCTTCGCGCACGCGGCCGCCCGGGGCAGTCGTACGGAGGTGTTCACGATCGGCACCCGGCTGACCCGGGTGACACGGGAGATGGCGCACCGCGATCCGGACCTGGCGATGACCGCGGTCGGGGCGGCGGTGCCGGACTGGCGCGGGGGCACCCGGCTGGGCGAGTTGCTGCGGGCGTTCCTGGACCGGTGGGGGCAGCGCGGGATGGCGCGCGGTGCGATCGTGGTGGTGCTGTCCGACGGCTGGGAGCGCGGCGATCCGGAGCTACTGGGCGCCCAGATGCGCCGTCTGCACCGGCTGGCCCACCGGGTGATCTGGGCCAACCCGCGCAAGGCACGCCCCGGCTACGCGCCCCTGGCGGCCGGTATGGCGGCGGCGCTGCCGAGCGTGGACGCCTTCGTCGAGGGGCACAGCCTGGCCGCACTGGAGCGGCTGGCGGCGGTGGTGAGAGGAGCGGGCGATGCGTGAGATTCTTCCGGCGCTCGGCGGCTGGTACGCGGCCGGGGTGCCGTTCGGACTCGCCACGGTGGTCGCCACCAGCCGCAGCGCCCCGCGCGATCCCGGTGCGGCGATGGCGGTGGGCCCGGACGACGAGGTCGTGGGCAGTGTGTCCGGGGGCTGTGTGGAGGGCGCGGTCTTCGAGCTGGCGCAGGAGGTGGTGGCGAGCGGCGAGGCACGCCTGGAGACCTTCGGCTACAGCGACGAGGACGCGTTCGCGGTAGGGCTGACCTGCGGTGGTGAGATCACCCTGTTGGTGCGGCCGGTGACGCCGGCGGGCGATCCGTCGTTCGGCGAGGTCGCGGAGTCGGTCGCGGCGGGCCGTCCGGTGACCGTGGCGACGGTGACCGACGGTCCGGCGCCGCGCGGTGCGACGCTCGCCGTGTGGCCCGACCGGGTCGCGGGCACGCTGGGCACGCCCGGCCTGGACGTGGCGGTGACGGCCGACGCGCGCGGTGAACTCGCCCTCGGCGCCACGGGCCTGCGGCACTACGGCCCGCACGGCGAGCGGCGCGAGGACGCGGTCACCGTCTTCCTGCACTCCTTCGCGCCGCCGCCCCGCATGCTGGTGTTCGGCGCCATCGACTACGCGGCCGCGGTCGCCCGCATCGGCGACTTCCTCGGCTACCGGGTCACGGTGTGCGACGCCCGCCCGGTCTTCGCCACGCCGAAGCGCTTCCCGCCGGGCGTCGAGGTGGTCGTGGACTGGCCGCACCGCTACCTCGGCGGCACCGACACCGACGAGCGCACGGTGATCTGTGTGCTCACCCACGATCCGAAGTTCGACGTGCCGCTGCTGGAGGTGGCACTGCGGCGCCCGGCGGCCTACATCGGGGCGATGGGCAGCCGCCGCACCCACGACGACCGCATGAAGCGCCTGAGCGAAGCCGGGCTCGGCGAGGACGAGTTGGCCCGGCTGCGCTCGCCGGTCGGGCTCGACCTCGGGGCCCGTACGCCCGAGGAGGTCGCCGTGTCCGTCGCCGCCGAGATCGTCGCACTGCGCTGGGGCGGCAGCGGCGCACCACTGACGGCCACGGCGGGCGCGATCCATCCCCAGGGGGTGTTCTGAAAGTCCCGCACGGCAGCCGGTTGGAGGAAGTCATGGAGCTGCACCACGAGTTCACCGTCCCCGTCCCGGTCGACGACGCCTGGCGCACCCTTCTCGACATCGAGCGCGTCGCGCCCTGTATGCCCGGGGCGAGCGTCGAGGAGTACGACGGCAAGACCGTGAACGGCGCGGTCAAGGTCAAGGTGGGCCCGGTCACCGTGACGTACAAGGGCACCGCGGTCTTCGAGGAGCAGGACGAGACGGCGCACCGCATGGTGCTGATCGCCAGCGGCCGCGAGACCCACGGGCAGGGCACCGCACGGGCCACGGTCACCAGCACGCTCAGCGAGCACGACGGCGCCACGACCGTGTCGGTGCGCACCGATCTGACAGTGACCGGGCGTCCGGCGCAGTTCGGACGCGGGGTGCTGGCCGAGGTCGGCGACCGGCTGGTCGGGCAGTTCGCGGCCTGTCTGTCGGAGCGGCTGGCCGCGCCCGCGAGCGAAGCGACGGTGGCCGGGGAGCGGCCGGACGAGCCGCTGGACCTGTTCCGCACGGCCGGGGCGCCGGTGGCCAAGCGCGCCGCGGTGGTGGGGGCGGTGGTCGGCGTGGTGCTGCTGATGGTGTGGGTACGGCGGTGGCGGCGGGGCCGTCGGAGGTGACCCCCGGCCACCGATCAGCCGCGTATGGCCGGAAATCGGTGGGTGTACGGCGGGCGCGAGGGGGTAGTCGCGGCACAGCGGAGGCATACGTGCCCCCGAACCCAGCCTCTGAGCGGGAAGGAGGTCCATGACAGCGCACTGCAGCGCCCGGGCCGCTTCCATACGCGAGGAGCGGCCCGGATCTTGTGCCGGGCCCATTCGCCGTTGATGGCGGCCGTCAGCGCGGTGGCAGCCGGTGGAGTGCCACGTCGGTGAGGCGTCCCCCGGCCACGGTCGCGGTCGCGGTCATGTAGGTGCAGTGGGGCTGCCGGCGGCGGTCCGTCGGGGAGCCGGGATTGAGCAGGCGCAGGCCGGTGGCGGTGGTCGTGTCCCAGGGGATGTGACTGTGCCCGAACACCAGGACGTCGATGTCGGGGAAGCGGGCGGCGCAGCGCGCCTCGCGGCCCTGGGCGGGGCCCGTGTCGTGGACGACGCCGAAGCGCAGGCCGCCGAGTTCGGCGTACGCCGTTTCGGGGAGCCTGGCCCGCAGGTCCGGTCCGTCGTTGTTGCCGTGGACGGCGACGAGGCGGCGGCAGCGGCTCTCGAGCAGGTCGAGCGTGGCCGTGTCGACCCAGTCCCCCGCGTGGAACACGACGTCGGCGCCCGGGAGTTCGGCGAGCAGCCGATCGGGCAGGGCCTTGGCGCGCTTGGGCAGGTGGGTGTCGGACATCAGCAGCAGTCGCACCCCGTCAGGCTAGCGGCGTAAAGATCCTCGGGGCGGCTCTCCGGGCCCGCTCGGTGTGGTTGAGCGGTGGACAAACCCAGTGACAGGGTTAGCATTTGGCCACGAGCGCAGTAATCCGGTGCAAACACCCAGCGACCCCCAGGGGGCATGGAGACCGATGCCGATCAAGGTCAGCGTGGTGGTCCCCGTGTACAACCCGGGGGTCTATGTCGAGGACTGCATCGACTCGCTGCTGCGGCAGTCGTTGCCGCCGGACCAGTACGAAGTGATCTTCGTGGACGACGGCTCCACGGACGGCACGCCCGCCCGGCTGGACGAGCTGGCCGCCGCGGAACCCCGGGTGAAGGTCGTTCACCAGGAGAACTCCGGCTGGTCGGGCAAGCCCCGCAACGTCGGTATCGCCGCCGCCCAGGGCGAGTACGTGATGTTCGTCGACAACGACGACCACCTCGGCGACGAGGCCCTGGAGCGGATGTACGACTACGGCGTGTCCCACGACGCCGACGTCGTGGTCGGCAAGATGGCCGGGAAGGGCCGCGGGGTCCCGGTGGAGCTGTTCCGCCGCAACCACCCGCGCGCCACCGTCGAGAACGCGCCGCTGATCGACAGCCTCACCCCGCACAAGATGTTCCGCCGGGCCTTCCTCGACGCCATCGGCCTGCGCTTCCCCGAGGGCAGGCGGCGACTGGAGGACCACGTCTTCGTCACGGAGGCGTATCTGCGCGCGGGCAACGTCTCGGTGCTCGGCGACTACGTCTGCTACTACCACGTCCGGCGGGACGACGCCTCGAACGCCGGATTCCAGCGCTTCGACCCCGGTGGCTACTTCAAGAACCTCCGGGAGGCCCTGGACGTCGTCGAGCGGTACACCGAGCCGGGGCGGTTGCGCGACCGGCTGTTCAGGCGCTGGCTGCGGGTGGAGATGGTCGAGCGGATGCGCGGGCGGCGGCTGCTCGCCATGCCGGCGGACTACCGCCGGGAGCTGTTCGAGGAGATGCACCAGGTCGTCGTGGAGCGCTTCGGGCCCGGTGTCGCGGCCGGGCTCCAGCCGACGCAGCAGGTCGTCGCCGCGCTGATCGCCGCCGGCCGCTACGACGGCGTCGAGGCCTTCGCCGAGTGGGAGGCCGGCATCGCCCTCACGGCCGTACCGGAACGCGTGGCCTGGGAGGACGGCACCCTGCGGGTCGGCTTCACCGCCGAGTACACCTCCGTCGGCGAGCCGATGGCCTTCCCCGCCGGGGCGGCCCGCACGCCCCTCGACGGCCCGCCCGAGAACCTGGCCGCGGCCGTCGCCTGGGTGGGCGCCGACACGACCGCCCGGTTCAAGGGGGCCACCGCGGACCTGCTCGTGCGCGAGCGCGCGAGCGCCGCCCAGTACTTCCAGCCGGTGGAGTTCACCCGGGAGGAGGTGCCGGTCGGCGACGACGGCCAGGTCCGCCTGATGCTGCGCGCGACCGCCACCGTCGACCCCGGCGCCCTCGACCGCGCCGGCGTCTGGGACGCCTTCGTCCGGGTCAAGCTGGGCGGCTGGACCAAGGAATGCCGGCTCGGCCCGGCCCCCCGAGCGGCCCGTCCCACGCCGCCCGCCGCCCTGGTCGGCGACCACCTGGTGCTGCCGTACTGGACCTCACCGCACGCCCATCTCGCCCTGGACGTCGACCGCGCGACCCACGACCTCGGCCTGGCGACCCTCGCACGGGACGCCGTGACGGCCTCGGCCGACCTGCTGCGCGTGCCGCTCCCCCTGCACGTCCCTCGCGCGGGCACCCGGACATCGCTGCGCCTGACCTCCTCCCACACCACCCACGACGTACCCGCCACGCTGTCCCCGCAAGGCCCCGGCGCGCTGCTGGATGCGGTGCTGCCCCTCGCCGAACTGCGCGGGAGAACCTGGCGCGTGGCGCTCGGCGCGCCGGGCCCGCGCTTCCTCGCACTGCCCTTCGCCCTGCGCGCCCAGGCCGCCGGCCTGCACGTCGTGCACCGCCCCCGCCCCAGCGCCCTACGACGACTCGACCGCAAGGCACGACGCAGGCTCGGCACGGCGCTGGGCCGGACGGCGGCCCGGCTGCGCGCCCGGGCCGCCCGCAGGAGGTGAGGCCGTGCGATCCCTCGGCATCGAAGGCGCCTGGGCGCTGGAGCCCAAGGTCTTCCCGGACGACCGGGGCAGCTTCCACGAGTGGTACCGCGCCGCGGAGTTCCGCGAGGCCACCGGCTACGACCTGTCCCTGGCCCAGGCCAACTGCTCGGTCTCCCGCTGCGGCGTCCTGCGCGGCGTCCACTTCTCCGACGTACCGCCCGGCCAGGCCAAGTACGTCACCTGTCTGCGCGGCGCCGTCCTCGACGTGGTGGTCGACCTGCGCGTCGGCTCCCCCACCTTCGGCCGCTGGGAGGCGCTCCGCCTCGACGACGACGGCCACCACGCGGTGTTCCTCGCGGAGGGCCTCGGCCACGCCTTCATGGCCCTCACCGACGACGCGACCGTGGCCTACCTGTGCTCGACGGGCTATGCCCCGGAGCGCGAACACGGCGTGCACCCCCTGGACCCGGAGCTGGGCCTCACCTGGCCCGAGCACATCCCACCGGTCCTCTCCCCCAAGGACGCCCGGGCTCCGTCACTGTCGGAGGCACGGGAGACCGGGCTGCTCCCGTCGTACGAGGCATGCAGAGCCCACTACGACCGCTTGCGCACAGGAGACGGTCCGACGCCCGCTCAGTGACCGCCACCAACCCCTTCGACGGCTTTCCGCAGCGCCTCCCACCCCCGCGACCGCCCCACACCCAGGGCACGGGTCCTCGCCAGCGGCCGCCAGAAGCTCGCCTCCACCAGCGCCTCCGGTGCCACCGCCCCCGCCCGGTCCAGGATCGTCTCCGGCACCTTCTGCGGATCGGGCACCTCGTACTCGGCGACGATCTCGTCGTACCGGTCGCGCAGCACGGTGTTGCGCCGATCCGCCCCGAACACCACGAGCTGCCCGGTCGGCTGTGTGTCCACCGGTACCGTCACCAGGTCGGGGCGGTACCGCCCCAGGATCTCGGCGATCTTGTAGACGTCCCCGGTCCACGCGCCGGTGTGCCGGTCCCGGGCCGCCTCGTCGACGTTGCGCGGCAGCATGTCGTCGAAGACGATCACGCTGGTCCAGTCGGAGTGCCGCTCGATGTTCATGAAGTCCCGCAGGGCGTACTCGAACAGGTGCATGCCGTCGATGAACGACAGGTCGAGGACGGTACGCCGCCAGTACCCGAGCGGACTGCGCCCGCGCCGCAGGTTCCGCAGCGGGTGCCGGCCGCCCCTGAGGTGGGCGAGCGGGTTGTCGCGGGCGAAGAAGTCGTCGCTGGTGGCCTTGACCAGGTGGACGTCGCAGCGGATCTCCGTGACGACCTTGAAGGCGGGGTCGACGGCGATGGTGGGGACGCGGGAGAGCCGGAGGCTGCGGCCGTCGTTGACGCCGATCTCCAGGTAGTTGCGGTTGCCGCTGACCTTGTGCAGTTCCTTCAGGAACTCATGGCGTTTCACGAAGGGTCTCCTTGCGGATCCGGGGCAGTGCTTCGTGCAGGGCGGTGCGCCAGTCGCGCGGTGGCGCGGGGCCGAGCTGTCGCAGGCGGCCGTGCGCGAGGACGCTGTATGCCGGGCGGGGCGCGGGGCGGACGAACGCCTCGCTGGTGACGGGGCGCACCCGTGCGGGGTCGGCGCCGAGGAGCCGGAACACCTCGCGGGCCAGGTCGTACCAGGTGGCCTCGCCGGAGTTGGTGGCGTGCAGGACGCCGGGCGCGTCATGGCCGACGCGTGGGCCGAGGTCGGCGATGAGCGAGGCGAGGTCGGCGCTCCAAGTGGGCTGGCCTCGCTGGTCGTCGACGACGTCGACGGTGTCCAGGCGGGACTCGAGGCCGATCATCGTGCGGACGAAGCTGCGGCCGTGGACGCCGTACAGCCAGGCGGTGCGTACGACGGTGCTCGCGGCGGGGAGCTCGTCCGACACGCCTTGCTCGCCCGCCAGTTTGGTGCGGCCGTAGGCGGTGCGCGGGGCCGGGGGGTCGTCCTCCGTGTAGAGGGTGCGGGCGTCCCCGGCGAAGACGTAGTCGGTGGAGATCTGGATCATGCGGGCCTGGTGCGCGGCGCAGGCCCGTGCGAGCTGGCGCGGGCCGTCGCCGTTGACGCGCAGGGCCCGCTCCTCGTCCTGCTCGGCGTCGTCGACGGCCGTGTACGCGGCGCAGTTGACGACGAGTTCGGGGCGGTGTGCCGCGAGGGCGCGGTCGGCGGCCTCGGCGTCGGTGATGTCGAGGTCCCTGTGGTCCAGGCCCGTCACCTGCTCGCCGCGGGTGCTCAGTTCCTCGACCAGGTCGCGCCCGAGCATGCCGCCCGCGCCGGTGACCAGCCACCTCATCCGTGCTCCCCGCCGGCGCGCCGCTTGAGGGGTTCCCACCAGGCGCGGTGCTCGCGGTACCAGTCGACGGTGGCGGCGAGGCCCGAGGCGAAGTCGTGGCGGGGCCGGTAGCCGAGTTCGGTGCGGGCCTTGGTCCAGTCGACGCAGTAGCGCAGGTCGTGGCCCTTGCGGTCCTCGACGTGCCGCACCCGGTCCCAGTCGGCGCCGCAGGCCGTCAGCAGGAGCCCGGTGAGGTCCCTGTTGCTCAGTTCGGTGCCGCCGCCGATGTTGTAGATCTCGCCGGGGCGGCCCTGCGTGCGCACGAGTTCGACGCCGTGGCAGTGGTCGTCGACGTGCAGCCAGTCGCGGACGTTCAGGCCCTCGCCGTAGAGCGGGACTTGGAGCCCGTCGAGGAGGTTGGTGATGAACAGCGGGACGACCTTCTCGGGGAACTGGCGCGGTCCGTAGTTGTTGGAGCAACGGGTGACTCTGACGTCGAGGCCGTGGGTGCGGTGGTAGGCGAGGGCGAGCAGGTCGGAGGAGGCCTTGGAGGCGGAGTACGGCGAGCTGGGCCGCAGGATGTCCTGCTCGGTGGACGAGCCGGCCGCGACGGAGCCGTAGACCTCGTCGGTCGATACGTGCACGAAGGGTTCGACGCGGTAGCGCAGGGCCGCGTCCAGCAGGGTCTGGGTGCCGACCACGTTGGTGAGGACGAAGTCGCCGGCCCCGTCGATCGAGCGGTCCACGTGGGACTCGGCGGCGAAGTGCACCACCTGGTCGGCCTCGGCCATCAGCTTGTCGACGAGTTCGGCGTTCCGGATGTCGCCGCGCACGAACTGAAGTCGGGGGTGGTCGAGTTCGAGGTCGTCGAGGGTGCCGGCGTAGGTGAGCTTGTCCAGCACCGTGATCCGTGGCGCTTCGGGGGTGTCGTGGGCGAGGAGCGTGCGGACGTAGGTCGAGCCGATGAAGCCGGCGGCGCCGGTGACGAGAAGGTTCATGGGTGGATCTGCACCTTGCTGTGGTCTCCGAGGACGAGGCGGTGGGCGCTGGGGACGCTGGGCGCGGGGGTGACCTCGACGTGCCGACCGATGAGCGAGGACTCGATCCGGCCCACCCCGTGGATCGTGGAGTCCCGCAGCACGATGGAGAACTCCAGCTCGCTGTCGATGACCCGGCAGTTCTCCGCGATGGAGGTGAAGGGGCCTATGTAGGAGTCCTCGACGACGGTGCCGGAGCCGACGAGGGCGGGGCCGACGATGCGTGAGTTGACGACGCGCGCGCCCTCCTCGACGACCACGCGCCCGACGGTCTGCGACGGCTCGTCGACGTCGCCGTCGATACGACGGGTGAGGTCCTCCAGGACGGTGCGGTTCACCTCCAGCATGTCGCCGACGTTCCCGGTGTCCTTCCAGTAGCCCTTGATGACGGTGCAGCGCACGTCGGCGCGGCAGTCGATCAGGTGCTGGACGGCGTGGGTGATCTCCAGTTCGCCGCGCCAGGACGGGGTGATGGCGCGGACCGCGTCGTGGATCAGCGGCGTGAACAGATAGACCCCGACCAGCGCGAGGTCGCTCTTGGGGTGCTCGGGTTTCTCCTCCAGGCCGATGACCTGGCCGCTGTCGTCGAGTTCGGCGACACCGAAGGCCCGGGGATCCTGCACCTGGGTCAGCAGGATCCGGGCGTCCGGGCGGTCGCGCCGGAACTCGTCGACGAGGTCGGCGATTCCGCCGACGATGAAGTTGTCGCCGAGGTACATCACGAAGTCGTCGTCGCCCAGGTAGTCACGGGCGATGAGCACGGCGTGCGCCAGCCCCAGCGGGCGTTCCTGCGGAATGTAGGTGATCTCCAGGCCGAACTTGGAGCCGTCGCCGACGGCGTCCTGGATCTCCGTGGCGGTGTCACCGACGATCACTCCGACGTCGGTGATGCCGGCCGCGGCGATGGACTCCAACCCGTAGAAGAGAACGGACTTGTTGGCCACCGGCACGAGCTGTTTGGCCGAAGTGTGCGTGATCGGCCTCAAGCGCGTACCGGCGCCACCGGACAGCACGAGAGCCTTCATCTGCTTCACCTTAGCCCCGATTCGGCCGTTTTGAGGCTGGAGGGGTTGGCCGGTTCGTCACCGCCGTGCCGTCGTGCGTTCACCGGAGCCGGTCTTCACACGCCCAGGGCGATCTCGCTCCACACCTGTTTTCCGCCACTGACCGGCACCGTGCCCCACTCCACCGACATGGCCTCGACCAGCAGGATCCCGCGCCCTCCGGTGGCCTCCCAGCTCACGCTCGTCGGCTTGACGGGGGTGCGCGGCGAGGCGTCGGCGACCGCGACGCGCAGCCGGTCGT
Organism: Streptomyces sp. UG1; assembly: GCF_049974585.1. NCBI lineage: Bacteria > Bacillati > Actinomycetota > Actinomycetes > Kitasatosporales > Streptomycetaceae > Streptomyces > Streptomyces sp. UG1. The sequence goes on from NZ_JBNGGG010000019.1 coordinate 24,096, forward strand.
GGACGAGGGTGAGGTCGAGGCGGACCCGGCCGTCGGTGTGCACGAGGGCGTTGGTGACCAGTTCGGAGACGACGAGCAGTGCGGCGTCCAGGTCCTGCGGCGCCAGCCGCCAGGCGCGCAGGGTGCGGCGGGTGAAGCGGCGGGCGTGGCCGACGGCCTCCGGGACGCGCCAGACCGTCCAGGTGTCGCGCAGCGGCCGTACGGCCATGCCGTCGTAGCGCAGCAGGAGCAGCGCGATGTCGTCGTTGCGGCGTGCCCCCACCAGCAGGGTGTCGGCGACGAGGCCGAGGTGGGCGGGGTCGGAGCCGGCGAGCTGGTGGGCGAGCCGGTCCATGCCGGTGTCGATGTCGTCCTCGGCGGACTCGACGAGGCCGTCCGTGGTGAGGGCGACGACGGTGCCGGGTGCCAGCCCGAGCGGGCTCATCGGGAAGTCGGCCTGCCGCAGCACCCCGAGCGGCGGGCCGCCCTCGGCCTCGGTGATCTCGGTCCGGCCGTCCGGGTGGCGCAGTACGGGCGGGAGGTGGCCGGCGCGGACGTACCAGGCTGAGCCCTCCTCCAGGTCGACGTCGACGTAGCAGCAGGTGGCGAAGAGGTCGGTCTCCATGTCCATCAGGAGCCGGTTGGCGTGGTGGACCACCACGTCCGGGGGGTGTCCTTCGGCGGCGTAGGCGCGCAGCGCGGTGCGCATCTGGCCCATGAGGGTGGCGGCGGCCGCGCTGTGGCCCTGGACGTCGCCGATGACGAGGGCGACGTGGTTGTCGGGCAGCGGGATCACGTCGTACCAGTCGCCGCCGACCTCCAGGCCGGCCGTGGTCGGCAGATAGCGGGCGACGGCCTCCGCGCCGGGCAGCCGGGGCAGCCGGCGCGGCAGCAACTGGCGCTGGAGCATGCCGACGAGTTCGTGCTCGGCGTCGAAGGCGTGGGCGCGCAGCAGGGCCTGTCCGGCGAGGCCGGCGGAGGCGGTGAGCAGGGCACGCTCGTCGGCGCCGAACCGGTGGGGGTCATCCCAGCCGATCAGACAGGCGCCGGCCATGCGGCCCCCGGCGGGCAGCGGCAGCACGGCGAGGCCGCCCGGACCGACGTCGGCGAGGGCGGGTTCCAGCGGGGTGCCGGCGGGCCAGATCCGGGCGCGGCCCTCGCGCAGCGCGGCGGCGAGGGTGGGCATGGCCCGCACGGGGGCGTCCGGCCACTCGGTACGCCACTCCAGGCGCCACAGCTCCGGCCAGGACTCGGGTTCGGGCGGGTCGAGGACGGTGACGACGAGGCGGTCGTGCTCCAGCTCGGCCAGCGCGATGCGGTCGGCGCGCAGCGGCTTGCGCAGGGCGGTGACGACGGCGTGGCTGACGTCGCGGACGGTGCCGGCGGTGGCGAGGGCGGCGGCGAGGCGCTGGACGCGGGCCACGTCGGTGACCTCGGCTCGCAGGGTGGAGGCGTCGGCGACGGTGCCGACGAGACGGGCCGGGCGGCCCTCGCCGCCGGGCAGGAGACGGCCGCGCAGCCTCAGCCACCTGGGCGGGCCGGCGGGCTGCAGGACCCGGAACTCCAACTCGCGGTCGCCGATGGACATGTGGTCGGCCTCGACGACGGACATCAGCGACGGCAGGTCCTCGGGGACGGTCAGTCCGAGCAGGGTCTCGACCTTGCCGTCGAACTCGTCCGGGCCGAGGCCGAAGAGGTCCAGGATGGTGTCGCCGACCTCGACGCGGCCGGTGTCCATGGCGAGGCTGAAGGCGTTGGCCTGCAGCTCGCCCGCTTCGGCGGCCGTGGTCGGCGCGGGCAGGGCGACGGCCTCGGCGATCAGCTCCAGGCACGCGCGGTCCTCGGCGTCGAAGCCGCCGGGGCGCTCACTCACGGCCAGCAGACAGCCGCTGCCGGCGTCGCCGTGGGCGGGCAGGACGGCGAGGGAGAAGTCCCGCGACGGCACCCGCCGTGACTCCGCGCGGTCGGCGAGCTGCTCCGGTCCGAGCCACACGGGACGGCCGCCGCGGTGGGCGTCGGCGAGCGGGGACCCTCCGGTCGGGGCGTAGCCGTCGCGCAGTCCGTACAGGGTGCGGGGCACGCCGACGGACTCGACCAGGCAGAGCAGCTCGCCGTCCTCGCTCGGCGTGTACACGGCGGCCAGCGACGCCCCGCCGAAGACGAGCGCCTGCTCGAGGACGCGCCGCAGCCGCTCGGGCGTGTCCGGGGCGACGGCAAACGCCTTCAGGGCCACCTCGGCACGCAGTCTCCTCGTCCTGCGTCCCGCGGCGCCCTCTGTGACCACGTCCGCCATTACAGCGCTTATGAGTCACCTGCGCAGCCCCTGGGCGCGTTCTGTGAAGGGGCCTGGGCGGCGGATGCTCGAAAGGCGTCGAACACGCGACCGCCGGCCCTTGGGGGGGCTCGGTGCCGCTCGCCGTGCGCGGCGGGCCGCGAAGAGGGAGATTTGTGCCCTGGGGACCCGTCGCGCGGCTCCTGCGGAGGAGGTGGTCGGCGTGTCCGACGGGCAGACGTCCGCCCAGGCGCCGGCGGCCGCGAGGACGCGGGTCGGCCGGCCGCTGCTGTCGCTGGCGCTGGCCTCGATGATGGAGGAGGTGCACGCGCACTCCGGCGGCGTGTATCTGCTGGCGGCCGACGAGCCGGTGCTGGAGATGGCGGTCATGGCGGGGCTGCCCAGGGCGTTCGCGGCGCCGTGGGAGCGGGTCGGGCTGAGCGCGCCGGTGCCGGTCGCGGAGGCGGTGCGCGAGCGGCGGCTGGTGTGGGTCGGGGGCGAGGAGGACATGGCGGTGCGGTATCCGCGGATCGCGGTCGTGCTGCCGTATCCGTTCGCGCTGGCCGCGCTGCCGGTGGCCACCGAGACCACGGCCTACGGCGCGATCTTCGTGACCTGGCCCGGCTCGCACCCGCCGGAGCTGTCGGCCCGGGACCGGGACCATCTGACCGCGGCCTGCCGGCGGCTCGCGGTGCGGCTGGAGCGGGCCATCGAGGCGAGCCGTCCGCCGCTGCCGGAGCCGGATCTGCTGGCCGGTCCGGCGTTTGCCGGCGCGGCCGGCGTGTTCGGCACGGTGGAGGCGGCGCGCATGGTGCAGCGGCTGCCGTACGGGCTGTGCTCGCTCGATCTGCACGGCCGGATCAGCTTCGCCAACCCGGCGGCGGCCGAGCTGATCGGGGTCCCCGTCAGCCGGCTGCTGGGCAACCAGCTCTGGGCGGCGGTGCCCTGGCTCAACGACCCCGTCTACGAGGACCGCTACCGGGCCGCGCTGCTGAGCCAGCAGACCACGTCGTTCGTGGCGCTGCGCCCGCCCGGCGACTGGCTGTCGTTTCGCATGTATCCGAGTACGACCGGGCTGACCGTGCGCATCAGCAGGGCCCGCGCGGTGGCGGAGATGGGGCGCCGGGTGCCGCAGCCGGGTGACGCGCCGGCCCGGCTGGTGACCATCTCGCAGGTGCTGAGCCTGGCCGGTGCGCTGACCGAGGCGGCGGGCGTGCAGGACGTGGTGCAGCTCGTCGCGGACGAGATCGTCCCGGCCGTCGGCAGTCAGGCGCTGGTCGTCCTGGGCTCGCGGTCGGGCCGGCTGCATGTGCTCGGCCACCGCGGTTTTCCGGACCCGCACAGCGTGGAGCGGTTCGACGGGCTGCCGCTGGCCGAGCGGACCCCGGGCGGACAGGTCCTGAGCACCGGGGTGCCGGCGTTCTTCGGCTCCCGGCAGGAACTGGAGCGGCTGTATCCGGCGCGGGACGCCGCCTCCGACTCCTTCGCGGCCTGGGCGTATCTGCCGCTGATCGCCTCCGGCCGGCCGGTGGGCACCTGTGTGCTCGCCTACACCGAGCCGCATCCCTTCCCGGCGGACGAACGCGCGGTCCTGACCAGCCTGGGCGGGCTCATCGCACAGGCCCTGGAGCGCGCCCAGCTCTACGACGCCAAGCACCAGTTGGCGCACGGGCTGCAGGCCGCGCTGCTGCCCCACACGCTGCCGACACTGACCGGCATCGAGGCGGCCGCGCGCTATCTGCCGGCCACGCAGGGCATGGAGATCGGCGGCGACTTCTACGACCTGGTGCCGACGGACCACGGCCTGGCGGCGGCGGTGATCGGGGACGTGCAGGGCCACAACGTCACCGCGGCCGGGCTGATGGGACAGATCCGCACCGCGGTACGGGCGTACACGACGGTGGGCCAGGCGCCGCAGGAGGTCATGCGCAGCACCAACCGGCTGCTGATCGACCTGGGCTCCGACCTGTTCGCCAGTTGTGTGTATCTGTCCCTGGACCCGGAGCACGGCCGGGCGGTGATGGCCCGGGCCGGGCATCCGCCGCCGCTGCTGAGACGGCCGGACGGGCGGGTGCGGGTGCTGGACCTCGCGGGCGGCCCGCTGCTGGGCATCGACGGCACGCCCGCCTACCCGACGGCACAGGTCGATCTCACGCCCGGCTGTGTGCTCGTGCTGTACACCGACGGTCTGATCGAGTCTCCCGGCGTCGACATCGAGGACGCGCTCGCCGAGCTCGGGCGGCTGCTGGAGGATGCCGGGGAGCGGCCCCTGGACGAGCTGGCCGACCTGCTCGTGCGGCACGGCGGGGCGGGGCGGGAGCGGGTCGACGACGTGGCGTTGCTGTTGTTGCGGGCGCGTGGCTGACAGCGCTGTTGTTGCGGGCGCGTGGCTGACGGCCCGGGAGACGGAGCGGTCCGGCCCTCCCGCCGGAGGGCCGGACCACGTTCTCGTCCGGGTCACCCGTCACTCGGATCCGCGTGTGTCCTTATGGATCAGGCGGTTCCGTGTGTCGGTTTCCGTGTGTCGGATTCCGGGTGTCAGTTCCCGACGCCGTTGCCGACGATCTCGCCGAGGCCGTTGCCCGTGCCGTCGGCGTTGCCGTTGCCGACTCCCTGACCGGCGCCGGCCTCTTCACCGGCGCCGGCTTCCTCACCGGCACCGGCCTCTTCGCCCGCGTCGGCTCCCTCACCGGCACCGTCGTCGCCCGCGCCCGCTTCGTCGCCGGCGCCGCCCTCGCCACCGGCGCCCGCGCCGCCGCCCGCGGCGTCGCCGAGGGTCGCGCCGACCGCCTCCAGGGCGGTGGTCACCGGCTGGAAGAAGGTCTCGCCGCCGACGGTGCAGTCGCCGCTGCCGCCGGAGGTCAGGCCGATGGCCTGGCCGTCCTGGGTGAACAGGGAGCCGCCGCTGTCGCCGGGCTCGGCACAGACGTTGGTCTGGATGAGCCCGGTGACCGTGCCCTCCGGGTAGTTCACGGTGGCGTCGAGCCCGAGGACCTGGCCGTCGCTCAGCCCGGTGGTGCTGCCCATCCGGAAGACCTGGAGGCCGACCTCGGCTTCCGCGGCCTGGCTGATCGCGACGGTCTGGTTGCCGAGGTTGACCTCGCTGGGCGCCTCGGTAGCCGGGTCGTCGTACTTGACCAGCGCGAAGTCGCCGTCGCCGGGGAAGGTGGCCTGGTCGACGGTGGCGATCGGCTGGCCGCCCTCGGCGTCCGACCACTGCTCGGCCGCGACGCCGCAGTGACCGGCGGTCAGGAAGGCGGGGGTGCCGTCGCCCGCGGTGACGTTGAAGCCCGCGGAGCAGCGTGAGCCGCCGGCGAAGATGGCGTCGCCGCCGGAGAGGAAGGTCTTGAAGGTGCCGGCCGACTTCTTGATGGTCGCCATGCCGGAGCCGAGGCTGTCGACGGTCGACTCGAGCCGGTCCCAGTTGTCGCCGGTGACGGTGGAGTCGGCGGTGACGAGGATCTTGTTCGTTCTGGGGTCGACCGCCCAGGACGTACCGGGGATGGTCGCCTCGGACTTCAGGGTCTGCGCGCCGGACTCAAGCTCGGCGAGGCTGTTCTCGACCTCGCGGACCTTCGCGCCGGCCTTCTTCGCCTGGACGACCACGTTGTTGTTGTCGCCGGGGATGACGTTGACGACGAGCTGCCGGCTCTCGGCGTCGTAGTACGAACCGGCGAAGGCGTCGCCGAGCAGTCCCGAGAGCTGCGAGGCGAGATCCGAGGCGTCCGCCGCCTTCAGGGTCTTGGGGGCGGCGGCGTCGTCCGACGCGCCGTCCTGCGACGCGTTGGCGTTCGGCAACAGGATCGCGGCCGCTCCGAGCGCCACCACGCTGCCCGCGGCTATCGCGGCCTTGCGCTTCGGAATTCGCTTGTGACTCAAACTTCTCGACCTCCTGGGGGGGACGGGGTCTGTGCCGCCGTATCTGCGGCAGCTCTTCGGGGCGCCTGGTTGGCCATGGGTACGCACGGGTCCGGTGGTGCGTTCAATTCCGTTTACGGGCGCCGGAGTCGGGACGCCTATTCGGCCAGGCACCGCGTCCGAGGGCCCGAGTGCGGGAACAATCCCCCATATGACGATGACCACCGCTGAAGCCGACAAGATCCTCTCCGCCAACTTCGCCCCCTGGGTCCTCGCCCTGGGTCTGACGGTCGAGGCGGTGGAGGACCACCGCGCCGTTCTGCGCATGCCCTGGTCACAGGAGCTGGCCCGGGAGGGCGGCGCGCTGTCCGGGCAGGCGCTGATGGCCGCCGCCGACACCGCCACCGTGATCGCCGTGTCGGCGGCGCGCGGGGCGTACGGACCGATGACGACGGTCCAGCAGTCGACGTCGTTCCAGCGGGCGGTGATCGGTTCGGATGTCCTGATCGAAGCGGTCGTCACCAAGCTGGGCCGCCGTATGGCGTTCGCCGACGTCTCCATGACGGAGGAGAGTTCGTCGGACATCGCGGCCCGGGCGAGCACGGTCTACGCGCTATTGGGCTGACACGATCTGCTACCGATCAGTAACGGTCGGTCGAGAACACCGAGCGGAATCCGAGCTTCAACGAATCCGCACATTCAATACTCAACGAAGTCACCGTGGACCAGGGTTCTGCACAAGCCCCTACCGCCGGTTACGTCATTGGGCCGGGTGTGTCGGATTCGCCGCCACGAAGGTTCGAGCACTCCCGGGCGGATGCAACAGCCCGTCCGGGCCGATGCTGTGACGCATGTGAAGAAGTCGCCGACAAGACGTGCCCGCGTCTGCACGGATCGAGGCCCCTGAGGCCCAAGTGCCCTGGTGAGACGGATGTTTGATTGGAAGCACGCGCCCGCAGCGTGCTTTCATCCAACGCATCGCGGGGCCGCCAACGGCTTTCCGGAAACGGGCGCCAGGCGCCTGCGGTCGCGGCCGTCATCTGTCCCCAGAGGGGGCCGCTCCCCCTTGTGAGATATCCATTAGGAAGGGAAGTTCCATCATGAACTCCACCCCCCAGGTTGAGACCGTCGAGATCTCCGACGCCGAGCTCGACAACGTCTCCGGCGGCCTGCAGGTCAACGCCGTGAACGGTGCCCTGGACGCTGTCAACGGCATCGCCCCGGTCTCCGGCCTGGTCGACACGGTCGTCGGCACCGTGGAGGGTGTCACCGGCCTGCAGACCGCCCCGGTCACCAACCTGGTCGCCGGTCTCTGATCGCACCTTTTGTAACCGCTGAGTCCCGGAGCCATTCCCCGGTTCCGGGGCTCTCGGGTGCCCGAAAACTCATCCTCAGGTGAGGGAAAGTTCCGTGCAGTTCCGCCAACAGGCCCTCGCCAAGCTCCAGTCACCGGAGGAGCTCGACCTCCCGGTGCGCTTCGCCCGTCCCCAGGGCTGGCTGGTCCTCTCCGTGACCCTGGTGGTCATGGCCGCCGCGTCCGTGTGGGCGGTGACCGGCTCGGTCGCCTCCACCGTCAGCGCGCCCGCCATCCTCACCCACGGCCAGGGCAGCTACATCCTCCAGAGCCCGGTCGCCGGCCAGGTCACCGCGGTCGTCGCCGAGGAGGGCCAGCGGCTCCCCGCCAAGTCGCCCGTGCTGAAGGTCCGTACCGCCGACGGCGAGACGGTCGTGCGCACGGTCGCCGCGGGCCGGGTCACCGCGCTGGCCGCCACCATCGGGCAGATCATCTCCACCGGCGCGAACGTCGCCGCCGTCGAGAAGGTCGCCGGCGCCAGGGATCCGCTCTACGCCACGGTGTACGTCCCCGCCGAGAACGCGGCCTCCATCCCCGACAAGGCCCCCGTGGACCTGACCGTCTCCTCCGTGCCCACCCAGGAGTACGGGGTGCTGCGCGGCCATGTGAAGTCGGTGGACCGCGCCGCGCAGTCGGCCCGGCAGATCGCCGCGTTCCTCGGCGACAACCAGCTCGGCGAGCAGTTCACCAAGGACGGCCGGCCGGTCGCCGTACTGGTGAAGCTGGACCGCACGTCGAGCACGAAGAGCGGCTACAAGTGGTCGTCCGCGGACGGACCGCCCTTCGGCCTCACCTCCATGACCCTGGCCTCGGGCTCGATCCGCCTGGCCGACGAGCGTCCCGTCGACTGGCTGCTGCCGTGAGCGCCGCACAGCAGACCCGCAGCCGGCGCCGCGCCGCCCCGCCGAAGCGCCCCGTGCCCAAGGGCCGGGTGAAGACCGTGCGCACACCCACCGTGCTCCAGATGGAGGCCGTGGAGTGCGGCGCCGCCTCCCTGGCGATGGTGCTCGGCCACTACGGCCGCCATGTCCCGCTGGAGGAGCTGCGCATCGCATGCGGCGTCTCCCGCGACGGCTCGCGCGCCAGCAACCTGCTGAAGGCGGCCCGCTCCTACGGCCTGACGGCCAAGGGCATGCAGATGGACACGGCCGCCCTCGCCGAGGTCAAGACGCCGGCCATCCTGTTCTGGGAGTTCAACCACTACGTCGTCTACGACGGCATGGGCCGCCGCTTCGGCCGCCGCGGCGTCTACATCAACGACCCCGCCAAGGGCCGCCGTTTTGTGCCCATGGAGGACTTCGACGGCAGCTTCACCGGCGTCGTCCTGGTGATGGAGCCCGGCGAGGACTTCTCCAAGGGCGGCCGCAAACCGGGCATCCTGGGCGCGATGCCGGCCCGGCTGCGCGGCACCGCCGGCACGATGCCCGCGGCCGTCCTGGCGAGCCTGCTGCTGGTGGTGGTCGGCGCGGCGGTGCCCGCGCTGAGCCGCACCTACATCGACATGTTCCTCATCGGCGGCCAGACCTCCCTGCTGAGCGTGCTGTTCGCCTCGATGGGGACGTGCGTCGCGCTCACCGTCGTACTGACCTGGCTGCAACAGGCGAACCTGCTGCGCGGCCGCATCATCTCCTCGACCCTGTCCAGCGCCCGCTTCCTGCGCCATCTGCTGCGGCTGCCGGTGACGTTCTTCTCCCAGCGCAGCCCGGCCGACCTGGTGCAGCGGCTCCAGTCGAACGACGCCGTCGCCGAGACCCTGGCCCGCGACCTCGCGGCGGCGGGCGTGGACGCGGTGGTCGTCGTCCTCTACGCGCTCCTGCTCTACACCTACGACCCGCAGCTCACGTTCGTCGGCATCGGCGTCGCCCTGCTGAACGTCGTCGCGATGCGGGTCGTCATCCGACTGCGCGCCACCCGCACCGCGAAGCTGCGCGCGGACAACGCCCGGCTCACCAACACCGCCTACACCGGTCTCCAACTGATCGAGACGATGAAGGCGACCGGCGGCGAGGACGGCTACTTCCGCAAGTGGGCCGGGCAGCACGCCACGACCCTGGAGGAGCAGCAGCGCCTCGGTGTGCCGAGCGCCTGGCTGGGCGTGGTGGCGCCCACCCTCGCCACCCTCAACAGCGCGCTCATCCTCTGGATCGGCGGCATGCGCGCGATCGAGGGCGGCATATCCGTCGGCCTGCTGGTCGCCTTCCAGGCCCTGGTCACCCGCTTCACCGCCCCGATCACCCGGCTGAACGGGGTCGCGGGCCGCATCCAGGACTTCGCCGCCGACGTGGCACGCCTGAAGGACGTGGAGAACTTCGAGGCGGACCCGCTCTACGGCCGCCCCGGCGCCGGCGAGTCCACCCGCCGGCTGCATGGCCACGTCGAGCTGCAGAACATCACCTTCGGCTACAGCCCGCTCGACAAGCCCCTGCTGTCGGGCTTCGACCTGACGGTCGGCCCGGGTCAGCAAGTCGCCCTGGTCGGCGGCTCGGGCAGCGGCAAGTCCACCGTCTCCCGGCTGATCTCGGGTCTGTACGCCCCGTGGGAGGGCGTCATCCGCATCGACGACCAGCGCATCGAGGACATCCCGCGCGGCGCCCTCGCGGCCTCGGTCTCCTTCGTGGACCAGGAGGTGTTCCTCTTCGAGGGCACCGTCCGCGACAACGTGGCCCTGTGGGACCCGTCGATCCCGGACGACGCGGTGGTGGACGCGCTGCGCGACGCGGCACTGTACGACGTGGTCATGCGCCGCCCGGGCGGCATCCACAGCAGGGTCGAGCAGGACGGCCGCAACTTCTCCGGCGGGCAGCGCCAGCGCCTGGAGATCGCCCGGGCGCTGGTGCGCCGCCCCAGCATCCTGGTCCTCGACGAGGTGACGAGCGCGTTGGACGCCGAGACCGAGCTGGTCGTGATGGACAACCTGCGCAAGCGCGGCTGCGCGTGCGTGGTGATCGCGCACCGGCTCAGCACCGTGCGCGACAGCGACGAGATCGTCGTACTCCAGCACGGCACGATCGTCGAACGCGGGCGGCACGAGGAGTTGGTGGCGCGCGGCGGCGCGTACGCGGCCCTGGTCAAGGAGCGGTGAGATGACCTCCGTCCATGAGGGTGACCTCGTCCTGGGCGCGCTCGGGCAGATGGGCGCGCGCATCGACTGCGCCGGATTCAACCGCCTGGACCTCGAAGGCCCGCAGGTGCTGTGGCTGGTCGCGTCCGGCGCGGTCGACCTGTTCGCGGTCGACGCCGGACAGCAGGGCCACTGGCACCACCTCGGCCGTCTGGAGGCCGGCTCGCTGCTGCTCGGACCGGTCGCCGGACCGCAGCACACGCTGGTGGCGCGCCCGCTCAGGGACTGCGTCGTGCACCGCATCGGGCTGCGCGAGCTGTACCAGCCGGCCCAGACCCAGACGTGGTCGTACGACGAGTACGGCAACCCGCAGTACGTCCCCCCGACGACGAGCCCCCTGGAGTACGCCCTCGCCCTGGGCGTCGGACGCAGTCTCTCCATCCTCTTCCAGGCGCCGATGGCCACCGAGCGGGCGGCCGAAGTGACGGACGACGACGTGTTCTGGATGCAGGTGCCGCCGGGCAGTGTGCAGTACGGCTCCCTGTACGGCGCGGAGGCGGCGGCCGACCTGCTGATGGACCCGGCGGTCTGGCAGTCCATGGTCGACCAGCAGTACCGCCTGCTGACCACGCTCGACCGCTGGATCGAGCAACTGGAGCGCACCCACGAGACGCGCACCGCCGAGGGCATCAAGGCCGGCGAGGCGGTGCGCGCGCAGGCCGATCGGACGCTGCTGGCATCCATCGGCAAGCGCGGCGACAAGCGCACGACCGCGGCCGACGCGGACGCGAGCTACGCCGCCTGCAAGCTGGTCGCCCACGCGGCCGGGATCACGCTGTCCGAGCCCGCGCAGAGCGGCACCGAGAGCGACCGGCTGGACCCGGTCGAGCGGGTCGCCATCGCCTCGCGGGTGCGCACCCGGGCCGTACGCCTTGACGGACGGTGGTGGCGGGACAACGTCGGACCGCTGGTCGGCCACCGGGCGCTGTCCGGTGCGCCGGTGGCGCTGCTGTGGCGGCGCGGCGGTTATGTCGCCGTCCATCCGTCGACCGGGCGTGAGACGCCGATCGAGAAGGCCAACGCGGAGGAGTTCGAGCCGCGTGCGGTGATGTTCTACCGTCCGCTGCCCGACCGCGCGTTGAGCCCGCTGCGGCTGCTGCGGTTCAGCATGCGGGGCACGGGCGGCGACCTGACGAACCTCCTGGTCAGCGGACTGGTGACGGTGGCGATCGGGGCGCTGGTGCCGATCGCCACCGGCAAGGTGCTCGGTGAGTTCGTGCCGAAGGCCCAGAGCGGGCTGATCGTGCAGTTCTGTCTGGCCGTGATGATCAGCAGCATCGTGGCCGCGGCCTTCATGCTGCTGCAGAACCTCACGATCCTGCGCCTGGAGGGCCGTATCGAGGCGACGCTCCAGCCGGCCCTGTGGGACCGGCTGCTGCGGCTGCCGACGAAGTTCTTCACCGAGCGCTCGACCGGCGAGCTGGCGAGCCAGGCCATGGGCATCAGCGCGATCCGCCGTCTGATGGCCGGAGTCGGCCCCGTGGTCGCCTCGTCGGTGACCGTCGGCGCGATGAACCTGGCCCTGCTGTTCTGGTACAGCGTGCCGATGGCGATGGCGGCGATCGGCATGCTCGTCGTCATCGCCTCGGTGTTCCTGGGGCTCGGGCTGTGGCAGGTGCGCTGGCAGCGGCGGCTCGTGGTGCTGAGCAACAAGCTCAACAACCAGGCGTTCCAGACGCTGCGCGGGCTGCCGAAGCTGCGGGTCGCGGCGGCGGAGAACTACGCGTACGCGGCCTGGGCTTCGCAGTTCGCGCGCAGCCGTGAGCTCCAGCAGAAGGTGGGGCGGATCAAGAACCTCACCACGGTGATGGGCGCGGTCTATCTGCCGCTGTGCACGCTGCTGATGTTCATGCTGCTTGCGGGCCCGGCGCGCGGGTCGATGTCGGCGGCGGCGTTCCTCACCTTCAACACCTCGGTGACGATGCTGCTGACCTCGGTCACCCAACTCACGGGCTCGTTCGTGTCGGCGGTGGCCGCGCTGCCGCTGTTCGAGCAGATCAAGCCGGTGCTTGACGGCACGCCCGAGGTGCGCACGGCGAGCACCCGACCGGGCCCGCTGACGGGATCGATCGAGGCGCGCCGTCTGTCCTTCCGGTACTCCGACGACGGTCCCCTGGTCCTCGACGACGTGTCCTTCGACGTCCGGCCGGGCGAGTTCGTGGCGATCGTCGGCCCCAGCGGCTGCGGCAAGTCGACGCTGCTCAGGCTGCTGATCGGCTTCGACAAGCCGGTCTCGGGCAGTGTGCTCTACGACGGCCAGGACCTCGCGGCGCTCGACCAGTCGGCCGTGCGGCGGCAGTGCGGGGTCGTGCTCCAGCACGCCCAGCCGTTCACCGGCTCCATTCTGGACGTCATCTGCGGTACGGAGCCGTACACGCCGGAGGAGGCGATGGCGGCGGCCGAGATGGCGGGGCTCGCCGAGGACATCAAACGGATGCCGATGGGCCTGCACACCATCGTCTCGGGCAGCGGCGCGGTCTCCGGCGGACAGCGCCAGCGCCTGATGATCGCCCAGGCGCTGATCCGTCGGCCGCGCATCCTCTTCTTCGACGAGGCGACCAGCGCCCTCGACAACGAGACCCAGCGCACGGTCATCGAGTCCACCAAGGCGCTCAACGCCACCCGCGTCGTCATCGCGCACCGCCTGTCCACCGTGCTGGACGCCGACCGCGTGATCGTGATGGAGGACGGCAAGGTCGCCCAGCAGGGCCCGCCCGCGCAGCTGCTCGCCGATGTGAACGGGCGGCTGCACGAGCTGGTGCGCCGGCAGATGGCGTGAGGGGTCAGGCCTCGGTGCCGGGGATCGGTGCCCCCGAGGGGAATCCGGCGGCGACATAGCCGTCGTAGACGCCCTGCCACGGCGCGTCGACCCCGGCGTGCGGCTCCTCGAACCTCTCGCCGCGCGCCTTGGCGTCGAGGGCGGCGAGGCACACCTCCCATCCGGCGCTGGTGCGGGCGGCGGTGTCCTCGGCGGCCAGGACGTTGGTGAGGGTGAAGCGGGTGCGCTTCTCGTCGATCTCCTCCAGGTCGAAGTGCAGCTCGTCGCCGCCCCACTCGTACGACAGGTGGCGGGGCGCGTCGACGGCGATGACCGTGCCCGGGAGATCCGCCATGTCCGGGTCGTCGGGGAAGGTGACCGCGCCGCCGGGACGCAGATCGAACTCCGCGCGGAACGGGAACCAGGCGGCGAGTTCGTCGGCGTCGGTCACGAAGTGCCAGACGCGCTCGACGGGGTGGTCGTAGGTACGGCTGAAGCGGACGGCCGGGCGGCCGTCGTCCAGGGTCAGATAGGTGCCGGTGAGCTCGGTGGTCATGGCGGATCAGTCCTTCGGGGCGGCTTCCTCGCGGGTTCCTCGGGGGTGTCCGACGCCGCCGCGTCCAGGCGGCGCCCCAGGGCGTCGAGGCTCTCGTTCCACAGCTTCCGGTACGGCGCCAGCCAGGCGTCCAGCTCGGCGATCGGGCCCGGGTCGAGGGCGTAGACACGCCGCTGCGCGTCCTGCCGCACCCGCACCAGGCCGGCCTCCCGCAGCACCTTCAGATGCTTCGAGGTACTCGGCTGGCTCAGCCCGCACTCCTCCACAATCTCCCCGACGGACCTCGGCCGCTCGAGGAGCAGCGCGACGATGGCCCGCCGACGGGGGTCGGCGAGGGCGCTCCAGAGGGAGGCGTCGTCGGACATGGCACCAACATGCCTCGACAGTTATATACCTGTCAAGGAATATGAGCTGGGCGGCGGAACGGAACGGACCGACGAAAGGTCAAGCCCTGCTGGGCGAAATTCATCAGGTCGAGTGAACTAGATCTTGCGTGCGGCGCGGCAGGGATGCTGAGCCTCACCCCCGGGTAACAACCCCGATCAAATGCGCCCCTGCCGAGGTGGAGCGGACATGACGCCGGATGCCGACGACCGCGCCCCTTATCCGATCGAGGGCCTGGCCATGGACCCCTCCCGGTCCGCGCCGCCCCCGGCGAACGCCCATGCCCGCACGCGCAGATGCGGTTCGTTCACGGTGGTCGAGGTCATGGGCGAGATCGATCTGGCGACCGAGGCGCTCCTCGCCGAGCATCTGGCCGCCGCGACCGCCGGCCCCGAGTCGGACGTGCTGGTCGATCTGCGGCGGGTGGCCTTCTTCGACTGCTCGGGGCTGCGCGTCCTGTGCCGGGCCGAGACCCGGGCCAGGGACCGGGGCGGCCGGCTGCGGGTCGTGTCGGACGCGCCGCGGATCCGGCGGCTGTTGCGCGGCGCGGGCCTGCTGGGGCGCTTTCCCCTCCTCCCCGGAATCCCCGGCGAGCAGGGCGCACTTCAGTAGCACTACGAGGCGCCGGCCGGGCGGCCCCACTCCGCCCGGCCGGCCCCCGATGCGAGATCGCAGGGCCTCCTCGGCTCAGCTCGCACTCCCCATCCGCGAGCCGCTGCCGAACTGCACGGGGACCGTGCGATCCCGGTCCTTTAGAACGCGAAGAGGCTTGTCCCGTAGGAGCCCTTCACGCACTCGTTGCCGAAGGTGCGCTCGTAGGACACGCGCTTGCCCTGCCACACCCCGTCGACCGTGACCACCACGGGGTCGTACTGCTTGGTGCACAGCACGCCGTCTCTGCCTCCGAGGGCGTCGAAGTCCCCGTTCACCCCACGCAGTTCGGCGCAGGCCGACCCAGGCGCGGGATGGGTGCCCGAGGGCTTCGGGGCGCAGCTCAGAGTCACCGCGCGCACCGGGGTGGTCATGGCGGCGGCGTCACCGTGGGCCACGGTGAGCACCAGGGCCGAGGGGGCGTAGAGAGAGGCGGGGGCGGCGTCCGTGTCGGCCAGGGCGGATCCGGTGAGAGGTCCGCAGACGGCGGTGGCCGTGAGGCCGAGGGTCGCTGCCCAACGCGCGGTGTTCCGCATTGTGTGCATCCTTCCGCTGGAATCGAGGGTGTGCCGGCTCCGGCGCGATCGGTGCCGGAACGACGACCGGGAGTCTGCCGAGTCCGGCCCCGAAACTCACATCGACACCACCGGTTTCAGTAACCTTGCGTATTGAATCAGTGGCGCGAAGTGACGGAGTTCGAACGTTCCAACGCCGTAACTTGGCGCCTCTTGATCGTTCCAACGCGCCAAGTGGCCGGATTGCGCATGCTGATTAATAGGCCTGAAACATTCCGGTTGAGCCCTCGGCTGACACGCCCGCCACGCTCTTGTGTTCGCGGCGATGCGGAGTAATCGTGATTACATGATTACCAGCGAACAACGAGAGAAGCTGCGCGGCTGGTTCGCCGGCCGCCTCCCGGACGACCTCTTCGAGGAGCTGACCGAGGTCACGGTCGACCGCGAGGAGATCACGGTGATCGGCCGCATTCCCGCACCCCACCTGGCCGAGGGCGTCTCGGACACCGAGCGGGAGGCGGCCGTGGAGGGCCGGATCCAGGAGTTCCGGGAGCGCACCCGGGAAGCTCGGATCGAGGTGGCCCGGGACGCGGAGCGCCGGTTCCGCAGGAAGGTCTCCTGGGGCGTGGAGTGCGACGGCGAGCGCGCCCTGTTCACGCATGTCGCCGCGCCGGTGATGACCCGGCTGCGGCAGCCCGAGCGCCAGGTCCTCGACACCCTGATCGCCGGCGGTGTCGCCCGCAGCCGCAGCGAGGCCCTCGCCTGGTGCGTACGGCTGGTCCAGCGGCACACCGACGACTGGCTCACCGACCTGCGCGAGTCCCTGGAGAACGTCCAGCGGGTCCGGGCACAGGGGCCGGACAGCGAGCCGGAGGACGCGGCCACGGACACGGACACCGACTGACGCAGGAGTCGTTGTCAGACCCGTCGGCTACGTTGCGGGCATGACCAACTTCGTACTGGTGGCAGGAGCGTGGCTCGGAGCGTGGGCGTGGGACGAGGTGGCGGCGGCACTGCGTGCGGCCGGGCACGGCGTCCATCCGCTGACGTTGTCCGGGCTCGCGGAGAGACAGGGTGAGCCCGCCGGGCAGCAGACCCATGTCCAAGACATCGTCGACGAGATCGAGCGTCTCGATCTGCGGGACGTCGTCCTGGTCGGACACAGCTACTCCGGCGTGCCGGTCGGCCAGGCGGCCGAGCGGATACGGGACCGGTTGACCCGTGTGGTGTTCGTCGACGCGAATGTTCCGGTCGACGGCGAGCCGTTCCTCTCGGGCTGGCCGAGCGACGAGGTGCGCAAGGCCATCGAGGCGACCGGTTTCTGGCCGACGCCGACCGCCGAGGACTGCGCGGGACAGGACCTCACGGACGAGCAGATCGCCCGCTTCATAGACCCGCGACCCCGCACCCGGGTGCCACGGCGACGGAACCGGCCGTGCTTACCGGCGATCTGGGCGAGCTCGCGGGGACGTACATCAAGTGCCTCCTCGACGGGGACGAACCGTGGGGCGCTGCGGCCGAACTCCTCAAGAGCGAGCGCTGGGAGCTGGTGAACCTGGACACCGGCCACTGGCCGATGTTCTCCCGGCCGCGCCAACTGGCCGGCATCCTCCACGAGTCCGTGACCGCCCCTTGATCCACTTCCCCGCCTACCGGTCGGTATGGTCTGCCTACAGCGCGTTCTCAGTGGCGAGAGACGGGGCGTACCCATGGGCAAGCACTGGGCTGACTTCCAGTACGAGATCTATCTGAACGGGATGTCGGGGGCCGTGCCCCGGCTGCCCACCGATCTGACCCGGCTGGAGGAGCTGACCGAGCGGCGTCTCGGCCCCGGCCCCGTCGGCTATGTGGCGGGCAGCGCGGGCGACGGGAGCACCGCCCGCGCCAACCGGGCGGCCCTGCGGCGGCGCCGGATCGTGCCCCGGATGCTGCGGGACGTGCACGAACGGGACCTGTCCGTCGAGGTGTTGGGCCGTGCGCTGCCCGCTCCGCTGGCGCTGGCGCCGGTCGGGGTGCTGTCGATCATGCACCCGGACGCCGAGTGCGCGGCCGCCCGTGCCGCCGCCGCGCAGGGCGTGCCGTTCACCCTGTCCTCGGCGTCCAGCACACCGATGGAGCAGGTGGCGGAGGCCATGGGGGACGGCGAGCGCTGGTTCCAGCTCTACTGGCCGAAGGATCCGGAAGTGGGGCGGAGTTTCCTGACCCGGGCGAAGGCGGCCGGGTTCAGCGCGCTCGTCGTCACCCTGGACACCCCGATGCTCGCCTGGCGGCCCCGCGATCTCGACCAGGCGTATCTGCCGTTCCTGCACGGCGTGGGCACGGCCAACTACTTCTCCGACCCGGCCTTCCAGGCCGGCCTGGCCAAGCCGGTGCACGAGGATCCGAACGCCGCGGTCATGCATTTCGTCGGGATGTTCTCGGACCCCGCGAAAACCTGGCCGGACCTGGCGTTCCTGCGGGAGAACTGGGACGGCCCGATCGTCCTGAAAGGCATCCTGCACCCGGACGACGCCCGCGCGGCCGCCGACGCCGGGATGGACGGGGTGATCGTCTCCAACCACGGCGGCCGCCAGGTGGCCGGCGCCGTCGGGGCGGCGGACGCCCTGCCCCGCGTCGTGGCGGCGGTCGGCGACCGGCTGACCGTGCTGTTCGACAGCGGCATCCGCACCGGCGACGACATCTTCAAGGCCCTCGCCCTCGGCGCGCGGGCCGTCCTCGTCGGCCGGCCGTACGCCTACGGGCTCGGCCTCGACGGACAGGCGGGCGTCGAGCACGTCATCCGCTGTCTGCTCGCCGAACTCGACCTCACCCTCGCCCTGTCCGGGCACGCCACCCCCGCGACGATCAGCCCCTCCGATCTCATCGAGGACTCCGCATGACCGCCCCGAAGAACGTCCTCGCCGTCATCGCACCGCACGTCGCCGCGGACGCGGCACGCGAGTGCGGGGTGCGCAGCGGTCAGTGACCGAGCTGTGCGGCAAGGCGCTGGGCATCGTGGGGCTGGGCCGGATCGGGCCCGAAGTCGCCCAGCGCGAGGCGCCCTGGCCTGCGGCGTCACCCGCGCGACCCTGGTCCGCATCGCCCTGGCGGCGGCCCAGAACGTGACCGACTTCCTGTCGGGCGGGCCGCCGCAGGACGTGGTGAACTGACCAGGCGGGGTTCGGCAAAACGCCCCCAGAGGGGCGCGGGGCTGTATCGATATGCGGCTCCGCCGCGGGGCGCGACCAGCCCCAACGGCGCCGCAGAAAACCAACACCCCCCTCCCAGCGGAGCGCCTACGCCTCCTCCTCCCTCAACCGCACCGCCCGCGCCTGAGGCGTCTCCACCTCCTCACTCGACAGCGCCCCGGGGCTCGCCGACGTCGGCGGATCCGTCAGCCAGCGCTGCGACTCGGAGCCGTCGCGGACCTTGACGACGATGTCAGCGCCCACGTCCGCGGTCGTGAAGGTCAGGGCGAGCTGCTCGTCCCAGCGGGGCAGCAACTCGCCCTGCACGGTGAGGTCGTAGCGCACGTCGTCGGCGCGCTCGGAGTCGTCGTCGGCACACTTGCCGAGGATCACCACACCGGCGTCCACATGCGAGTCCAGGCACAGGTCGCGGTCCGCGTCGCTGCGCAGCAGGCCGTCCTTCTCGTACGACCACCGCTGGGTGTCGGCGTCGGAGCACTCGGCCAGCTCGGTGCCGGCCCCCGCCTCGGGCTTGCCCCGGATGTCGAGGCACAGCTCGGCGTCGGCGTTGCGCAGCCTGGTCTGCTGCGGTGCGTTGGGGAGCCCGGCGGTGCCCGGGGGCGCGGTGGACACCGCGGGCGGGAGCTGGGATCCGGTGTCGCCTCCGGTGGCCGTGGCGGCGGGGTCGACGCCGTCGTCGTCCGACGGCAGGCCGGTGGCGAGCAGGATCGCGATCAGCCCGGCCGAGGCCACCCCCACCCCCGTGAGCACCGTCCGTGAGGCCCGCGGGCCGCCGGGCGATCTGCGGATCTGCCCGGGGAGGCGGGGCAGGAGGCGCCGGCGCGCGGAGCCGTGCCGGGCGGAGCCACGCGCTCGGGGCGCGCTGCCCCGGGTACGGCCGGGACGGGTGTCCAGATAGCGGCGTGCGCCCCAGCCGAGCACCGCCTCGGCGATGAGTACGCCCAACCCGCCCTCGAAATGGCTCAGTTGTTCGGCGGCGTTACGGCAGTAGCGGCATTCCGTCAGATGCTGCTGTACATCCGGCAACAGGGCCCCGCCCCGGCGAATCGGGACATCGAGCAGGCGGTTGTAGAACCGGCAATCCTTCGTCGGAGCGAGTTCCCGATGGGCATGTACACAGCCTTCGCGGAATTTATCACGCGCTTGTTCGAGCGCGGCCGAAGCGGTAACGGTATCCATGCCCAGCAGACCGGCGGGGACGCTTAGCGGCTCGGCTTCGACCTCGGTGTGCCAGAGCAGACATCGGGAAACTCCCGGAAGCGCCTGGAATGACCGATCGGCAAGCTTCCGATTTTCGGGCGTCATGGACTTCGCGGTACGCATACCACGTCCGCCCGCCGGTTTCCTCACTTCCGGCAGAACGCCCGCTATTCGTTCGTCGGCCGACCACTGCCGGACCGCGTCCCGGACCGCGACGAGGAGCCGCGGGCGCAGCGCGGCGGCCGGTTCGCCCATCGCCAGACGGTCGAGGACGTGGTGGAACGCGGCCGCGGTGACCAGGTTCGCGGCCTCGGCCGGGGAGGCGAGACAGATCACCGCGTATTCGTGGGCCGGTTGCCAGTGCCGCGCCATGAGCAGCGCGACGGACGGAGCGGCCTCACCGTCCGGGCGGCCCCGGAGTCTGGCGGCGAGGCCTTCGTCGGATTCCTCCGGAACACCGCCGGGTGGGGGGTAAGGAGGGCGAGGGGGGTGGGGGGTGGGCACTGAACGGATTCCTTCCCACGCGCATGACACAGGAGTTCCGGTGCCGAAAAGGACGGGGTGACTTGGTGTGTACCTCTTCGACACGAGCGCGGGGAGCGGGAATTCGGCGACGTCCATCCGCACCGGTTCCCCACGGAACGCATGAGCCCGGCCTTTTCCACCCCCCACGGGTATGTTCACCCTTGCACAGCACGCTCATGACCAACAAGGCACTTGAGCAACATCCGTCACACTGAAAGAAGGTCAGATACGGTGCCGACTCGCCGCGGCCGTGTCACCATTCGACATTCCCCGCGCCCCGTGTGAAACCGACGCGCGCGCCGGAGCACCACGCACGCTCCCCGGCGCACGCCCCCGCGTAGTCCACTGGGAGCGGCCCTCCGGGAAGGCTCCGTTCCCCCCGCCCTCGGTCGGCGGCCCCGGGGCGGAGGGAACGGGGACCGCGCGGCGGGGCGGGGTCAGATCTGCCAGGAGCGCAGCCGGTCGGCCGCCGCGTAGACATCGACCTTGCCGGAGATCAGGTCACGGGCGAGGTCGACGAGGGCGCCGTAGGGCGGGTCGATGCCGACGCCGCTGACGAACATGTAGGCCACCGCGGAGGCGCAGGCGAAGCGGGCGTTGGCCGAGGGAAGCGGCTTGAGCAGGGCGAGGGTGTGCAGCAGCGCGGCGGCCCGCCAGGCCGGGTCGGAGTCGACGCCCAGACGGGGCGGATCGACGCGATGGCGGGCGACGGCTGCGACCAACGCGGAGAAGTCGTTGATCGTGGGCTGGTCCGGCAGGACCTCTTCGTGCCGCTGGAGCAGCCAGGGCACGTCGATGTGAAGGACGGGTGCCATCGGTCAGGCGGCCCGCCCCTCGCTCTTGACGGGCGGTTCGTCGTCGGGGAAGGCGGCCGCGAATTCGTCGGCGTGCGTCGCGAAGAACCGGCGGAACGCCTCGGCGCCCTCCTGCAGCGCCCGATGCCGTGCTATGTCGGCCGCGGCGGCCTCCCGGACGAGCGCCTTCATCGACGTACCGCGTTCCTTGGCGATCTGCCGCAGGTCCTCTAGTTCGCGGTCGCTGAACTCCACATTGAGAGCTGGCATGGCTCTCACGGTACCGCTCGGGTACTTACCCGTAAATACTCGCTGGTCAAGCGTGATGCACACTGGTACCGGGCGGCACCGGAGCACCGCCGCCGGACATTCGGCAGAGGAGACGTGGGTCACATTCGACCGTGGGATGTCACATTCCGACCCCCGCCGGGCCTCGCAGTAGTGAGCGCGCACAGGAGGCCCCCGTATGTCCGACATCCCCGTACCCGTCACCGACGACGCGACCGCCGTCTTCGTCGAGCACCGTGAGCTGATGTTCGGCGTCGTCTACAACATGCTCGGCAGCGTCGCCGACACCGAGGACGTCCTGCAGGAGACCTGGCTGTCGTGGACGGCGCGCGGAGGCGGCTCGCCGCTCGACGGGGTCGCAAACCCGCGGGCGTATCTGGTGCGGATCGCCGTCAACCACGCGCTGACGCGACGGGCCGCGATCAGCCGCCGGCAGGAGACGTACGTCGGCCCGTGGCTGCCGGAGCCGCTGGTCGCCCAGGGCGAGGAGGACGGCGTCGAGGACCCGGCGCTGCGCACCGAGTCCGTGTCGCTGGCGATGCTGGTCGTGCTGGAGTCGCTGACGCCGCTGGAGCGTGCGGTGTTCGTGCTGCACGAGGTGTTCGGCTACGCGCACACCGAGATCGCGGAGATCATCGAGCGCAGCCCGGCGGCCGTACGGCAGCTCGCGCATCGTGCGCGCGGGCATGTGCACGCCCGGCGGCCGTTGTACGAGGCGCATCCGCGGGTGCGGCGGGAGGCGACCGAGCGGTTCGTACGGGCCGCGGTGGGCGGGGACATCGCCGAGCTGATGGAGATCCTGGCGCCGGACGTGACGGTGTGGGCGGACGGCGGCGGCAAGCGCAAGGGGGCGGGGCTGCGTCCGGTGCACGGCCGGGACAAGGCGGCCCGGCTCTTCGACTCGCTGGCACGCCGGGGCGGCCGTCATCTGGACCTGCACTACCGGCGGGTCAACGGCGACGACGCGGCGGTGCTGTTCCAGGGCGAGGAGCCGTACGCCGTCCTGGTCCTGGACCTGACGCCGGACGGCGAGCAGGTGTCCGGCGTCTACGTCGTGGCCAATCCGGACAAGCTCACGCATGTGCAGCGGGGGGAGGCATGAGCGCGCGCGAACTGCCGGGGCGGGGTGAGCGGGTGGCGGACTGGTTCGACGGCCGGCTCGGCACCCGCTCCCTGGGCCGGAAGTACCTGCGCAAGGTCTTCCCGGACCACTGGTCCTTCCTGCTCGGCGAGATCTGTCTGTACAGCTTCGTCGTGCTGATCCTGACCGGCGTGTATCTGACCTTCTTCTTCCATCCCTCGATGAACGAGGTGACGTATCACGGCAGTTACCTCCCGCTGAACGGCGTGCGCATGTCCGAGGCGTACGCCTCCACGCTGGACATCAGCTTCGACGTGCGCGGCGGGCTGCTGATGCGGCAGGTGCACCACTGGGCGGCGCTGGTGTTCGTCGCCGGGATGCTCGCGCACATGATGCGGCACTTCTTCACCGGCTCGTTCCGCAAGCCGCGGGAGGTCAACTGGCTGTTCGGCTGGACGCTGCTGTTCCTCGGCATGTTCGAGGGGCTGTTCGGCTACTCGCTGCCGGACGACCTGCTGTCGGGGACGGGCCTGCGGTTCGTGAACGGGGCGCTGCTGTCGGTCCCGATCGTCGGGACGTATCTGTCGATGTTCCTGTTCGGCGGCGAGTTCCCGGGGGACGACATCGTGGCCCGCTTCTACTCGCTGCACATCCTGGTGGTCCCGGGCATCATGGCGGCGCTGGTCGTGGCGCACATCCTGCTGGTCGTGTACCACAAGCACACCCAGTTCGCGGGCCCGGGGCGCACCGAGCGCAATGTGATCGGCGCCCCGTTCATGCCGGTGTACATGGCGAAGGCGGGCGGGTTCTTCTTCCTGGTCTTCGGCGCGCTCGCCCTGATGGCGGCCGTGGCGACGATCAACCCGGTCTGGTCCTACGGCCCCTTCCGCGCCGACCAGGTCTCCACCGGCGCCCAGCCCGACTGGTACCTGGGTTTCGCCGAGGGCCTGGTGCGGATCATGCCGGGCTGGGAGATCACCCTGTGGGGGCACACGCTGGTGCTCGGGGTGCTGATCCCGGTCGTGGTCTTCCCGCTGCTGCTGGTCCTCATCGGCGTGTATCCCTTCCTGGAGGCCCGCGTCACGCGCGACAGGGGTGAGCACCACATCCTCGACCGCCCGCGCAACCGGCCGGTCCGTACGGGGCTCGGCGCGGCCTGGATCAGCCTCTATCTGATCCTGCTGGCCGGCGGCGGAAACGACATCGTGGCGACCCGCCTCCATCTGTCGATCAACACCGTGACCTGGGCGATCCGTATCGCGACGCTCGTCGTCCCGGTGGCCGTGTTCGTCGTCACCCGCCGCATCTGCCTGGGGCTGCAACTACGGGACCGGGAGCGGGTGGCGCACGGCCGCGAGACCGGTGTGATCAAGCGGCTCCCGCACGGCGAGTACGTCGAGGTGCACGAGCCGCTGAGCCAGGCCCGGCTCCACACCCTCACCGCTCATGAACGGCCCGGCGAGCTGGTCGAGCACGAACCGTAGGGCAACGGGAAGGCGACCAGCAGTCGAACGGCGTGTACTGGGGCCGTAACGCCGCACGGCCCCTTACAACCCGCGGTGCCGGCCCGCTGTCACACCCCATACCGACACCTTCGGTGCCTCGGGCACGACAACGGCTCACCTCACCAACGGAGTTCCCATGCACCTGCGCTCAACGGCAGCCCGATCGACCGCCGTCGCCGTCCTGCTCGTCGCCGCCTCGGCGGTGGCCTTACCGCCCGCCCACGCGGCGGACGGCGACGAGTACGTGGTGACGCTCGACAGCAGCACCGCCACGACCGACTACGCCCACCGCACGGTCGACCTGACCGGCACCCTGACCCGCACCGACGGCACGCCCGTGGCCGACGCGCCGGTCCGGCTCGAGGAGTCCGTGCTGTTCGACACCTGGAACCCATGGGGCGACCCCATCGACCCGACCGAGTGGGAGACCCGTGACCTGGGCACCGTCCGCACGGACGCCGAGGGGCACTTCACCCTCGAGGACGTCCCCGCGGACCGGGTGGAGAGCACGCCCAGCCCGTATCTGTTCCCGCGGCACGAAGTGATGTTCCGGGCGGTCTACGACACCGATCCCACCGACTTCCACATGGCGTTCGCGGACACGACCGTCAAGGTGCGGCCGGTCACCAGCGCCCTCGCGTACCGGGTGAACAAGACCACGGTGCGCGAGGGCGACACCCTCGTGGTGAAGGGCAGGATCGCCTGGCCCGCCGGGCACGGCCCGATCGCCGGCACCCGGGTGTTCCTGCGGACGTACTTCGAGAGCTCCCACAACGCCCAGACCACCACGGACGCCCGCGGCAACTTCACCGTCCGCGCCAAGATCCGGGACTACGACAACGAGTTCGTGATCTTCTCCGCGCCCAAGGACTACTACGTGGCGGGCGCGAGCAAGGACCTCCCGGTCAAGAACGTCACTCCTTGACCAGGGCTGTCCTCATCCCTGGTCGGCCACGAACGAGGCCATCCGGGTCAGGGCGGAGTTCCAGTTGATCGTGTGCTCGTTCGTCGACCAGGACTGGATGTCGTCGATGTAGCAGAACTGGCCGACGCAGCCCTGGAGTTTGCTCTGTGCGTAGGGGTCCTGGATGCTCGAGTTCGGCCCGCCCGCGAGCGTGCCGTCGGGCGGGTTCGGCTGGCTCGGGTCGAGCTGGTGGGCATACCAACGGGCGTGCTGGTTGTGGGCGTTGACCTCGCCGTAGCCGGTGACGTACGAGATGTTCAGCGCGTTGCGGCCGAAGAGGTAGTCCATGCTCTGCACGGCGCCGTCGCGGTACTTCGAGGCGCCGGTGATGTCGTACGCGGTGGCGATGACGACGGCGTTGTGCAGGATCTGGTGATTGGAGCCCCAGTCGTAGAGGTTGCCTTCGGGGGCGTAGGGCATGCCGTACGGCTGTGCCTTCAGGGTGGCCAGGTAGCGGTCGGCGCCCTTGATCACCGAGCGGCGGACCTTGTCCCGGCCGGGCAGCTTGCTCGGCACGGTCGCGAGGTCCAGCCGGGCCGCCGCGGCGGTCCTGGCCCAGTCGTAGCCGAGGGCGCCGAAGACGTCGGCGGTGTGCACGGGCGAGTTCAGGACGCGGTCCGCGAACTGCTTCTCCCCCGTGGTCAGATACAGCTCGGCCGCGGCCCAGTAGAACTCGTCGGTGACGTCGCTGTCGGCGTAGGCGCCGCCGCCGACGCCGTCGCTCTCGGAGGCGTACCGGTCGGGGTGGGCGAGCGCCGCCGACCACGCCGTGCGGGCGGCGGCCAGTGTCTTCGCCGCGAACCGCTTGTCGTACGGCTTGTACAGGCGCGCGGCCTGCGCGGCCGTCGCGGCCAGGTTCAGGGTGGCCGCGGTGGACGGCGGATGCAGCTCGCGCTTTTGCGGATCGTCGTGCGGCATCAGCGGCAGGCCCGTCCACTGCTCGTCATGGATCTTGTGGTGCGCCATGCCGGCCAGTGGCTGCCCCGCGGGCACCTGCATCTTCAGCAGGAACTCCAGCTCCCAGCGGACCTCGTCCAGGAGGTCCGGCACCTTGTTGCCGCTCTCCGGGATGGCGAGCGTGCCGTCCCGCAGCTTTCCCGGCTTGCCGGTGCGGGCCAGCAGTTCACGCTCGTACGTGCTCAGCAGCTCCCACACCGAGATGCCGCCGTTGACGACGTACTTGCCGTGGTCGCCGGCGTCGTACCAGCCGCCGGTGACGTCGAGCGTGTAGTCGCACACCCCCGGCTGGCAGGGCACGGCCCCGTCGCCCCGGTTGGGTGCGACGTCGACGTGTCCGGCGGGGCGGGCATAGCCCGGGCGCAGATCGTCGCGGATCGCGATGCCGCTGCGCTGCGTGTAGTAGTACTTCGCGGAGTCCAGGCGCAGCCGCTCATAGGCGGCCGTCCCGATGTCGAAGGGCCGGCTCTCCTCGCCGTCGGCGACCAGCGTGAAGCCCTGGCCCTGTTTGCGGTAGGCGCCGAAGTCGATGGAGTGGACGTTCTGCGCGGAGGAGACGTCGGTGCCGCGCGGAACGGTCCAGCCGTGGGCGACCACGGCACCACCGGCGTTCTTCAGCTTCCAGGGGAGCCGAGCGGTGGCGTCGGTGACGAGCGTGGCGTTCTTCGGCCCGGCGGGCAGATAGGCGACCTGGTTCACCCGCACCCGGGGTCCGGTGTCGGGCTCGTACACCTCGGGCGGGACACCGCCGAGGAGCGAGGCGTCGTCCATGCAGAAGCGCCAGGCGTCGGCGCTGCCGCCGAGCTGGAAGGCGACCTGGCCCTGCGGGGTGTCGACGGGTGAGGTGAAGGTGTACGCGTAGGAGTTCCCGGAGACGCTCAGCTCCGGCGTCACCTCGAAGTAGGTGTCGTACGGCTCCGCCGACAGGCCGACGAGGGCGCGCACGACGTGCCCCGCGGGCGAGCCGTTCGCGGTGAAGGAGAGGCGGTACGACTCCCCCTTCACCAGCGTGATGTCGTTCTGGCCGACGGCGGCGTCCCAGCGGTTGGCGGTGCCGCCGGGGACGTCGGCACAGAGCTGTCCGTCGGACAGGCCCGCGGTGACGTTGCTGGTCGCCCACCACGGCTCGGTGGTGCTGTCGAAGGTGCCGTTCTTGAGTTGCTCCACCTCTTCGGCGCCGGCCGGGGCGGCCGGGAGTGCGATGAGCCCCGCCGCCAGCAGGGCCGTCAGGGACAACAGGGCGGTTCTGCGTCGTTTCACGTCTGGGCTCCTCGGGTGAGGTGCGGGTGACGCTCGCGGTGGGAGCGCTCCCAGATGCGGACGCAGCCATGCTTGTTGCCGACATGACAGTCCGTCAACGGTCCGGACGTGACTGGCGGGAGAGCGTCCCGTCCGGACCGCTCAGCGGCTCAGCTCGTCGGCACCTCCAGCCTGCTGATCCGCACCGCCCCACGCGCCTCCCCCGGATGGGCGCTGACCAGCGTGAGCCGTAGCCGGGAGCCGCGTACGGCATCGAAGGTGATGGCGGTCGGGGTGTCCGAGGTGTCGGCCCAGTCGACGTCCGCCCCCTCGGCCGGCAGATACCGGCGGCCGTCCCACACCTCGGCCGCGACGGACGCGGGCAGGGTGTGCGTGGCGTCCACGGTGAAGGAGACCTCCACCCGGTCGAACGTCCGTGCCCGTCCGAAGTCGATGGACACCCAGTCCTCGGTCCTGGCCCCGTCGAAGGAGGGCAGCAGCGCGGTCGCCGCCTTTGAGAAGCCGTTGGACCAGCCGGTGGCCGGGTCGCCGTCGAGCATGGCGGCGGGGAGGGTGTCCGCCCTGCCGGAGTAACTGGCGTCCGCGAAGGGGTACTCCGGGGGCGCCGGGTGGTCGGGCTCGAAGACCGCGGCCGGGGTGAGCGCCACCGACCGGGCCGGGGTCTGCTTGACGGCCACGCCGCCCGGCCGCAGCCCCTCCGCCCGTGCGGTCACCTTCAGGGTGCCCGGCTTCGTCCCGGACCGTACGATCGCGAGCGCCTTGCCATGGAAGGCGGTGCGCGTGCTCGCCTGATAGCGCTCGGCGCTCTCCTGCCGCCCGTTGTCGAGCCCGGCGAGCGATCCGCCCGCCACCTCGAAGGTGATCAGGTGCTCGGCGTCGGGCACGAGCACGCCCCGGGCGTCCACGACCTCGGCGGTCACGAAGACCAGCGAATGGCCGTCCGCGGTCAGTGCCGTGCGGTCGGCGGTCAGCCGCACGGCCGTCGGCGCACCGGCCGTACGCAGCGCGTCGGTGGCGACCACCTTGCCGTGCCTGCGGGCCACGGCCTTCAACTCCCCTGCCCGGTACGGCACTTTCCAGGTGAGGTGGAGTTTGCCCGCGCTGCCGTTGGGGCTGGTGTAGCTGCCGGGGTAGGGCCCGTCGGTGAAGGTCTTGTCGTCGCCGGTCGCCTCGGTGGTCTCCAGGTAGGCGCGGCCGTCGAGGGTCTTCTTGGTGTCGAAGGTCCGGGTGCCGAGGGACTTGCCGTTGAGGAACAGCTCGACGGTGTCGACATTGGAGTACGCCCACACCTCGACCGTGTCGCCCTCCCGGTGATTCCAGGTCATCGGCAGCAGGTGGACCATCGGCTCGTCGACCCACTGGCTCTGGAACAGGTAGTACATGTCCTTCGGGAAGCCGGCCGTGTCGACCGCGCCGAAGAAGGACGCCTTCACCGGGAAGACGTCGTACGGCGTGGGCTCGCCGATGTAGTCGATGCCCGACCACAGGAACTGCCCGGCGAACCACTTCCGGTCCCGGTCCTTCTTGTGCCCGTACTCTCCGCTCATCGTCCAGGAGGCGAGGTTGTTGTCGTACGACGAGGTCGCCCGCTTGCCCGGCGTGTGGTTCTCACCCGTGTTGAGACGCTCGGGCTCCTGGTACGTGCCGCGGGTGGAGGTCTCGGAGGACGACTCGGACTCGAAGAGGAACAGGTGCGGGTAGGCCGCGTGCAGTTGGTCCACCGACTTGGCGGTGTTGTAGTTGAGGCCGAGGCCGTCCAGCTTGGCCAGCATCAGATCGGCCGCCGAGCCCTTGGCGGGCAGGCTGCGGTACTTGTCGGAACCGATGATCAGCGGGCGGGTGTCGTCGGCGGCCTTGATGGCGTCGATGACGCGGTCGGCCATGGCGAGCCCGGCGGCGGAGGTGGAGTCGGGGACCTCGTTGCCGATGGACCACATGAGCACGGCGGGCGAGTTGCGGGCCGCGAGCACCATCTCGGTGGCGTCCTTCTCGCACCACTCCTCGAAGAACCGCCCGTAGTCGTAGCGCGTCTTGCCGGTCCGCCAGCAGTCGAAAGCCTCCACCAGCATCACGATGCCCAGCTCCTCGCAGACCCGGATCATCTCCGGCGAGGGCGGGTTGTGGGAGGTGCGGAAGGCGTTGACGCCCATCGACTTCATGATGGTCATCTGCCGCCGGATCGCGTCGATGCTGACGGCGGCGCCCAGGGCTCCGAGGTCGTGGTGGAGGTCGACGCCCTTGATCTTGCTGTACTCGCCGTTGAGGTGGAAGCCCTCGTCCGGGTCGAAGCGGAAGGTGCGGAAGCCGAAGGTGGTGCGGTAGGTGTCGGTGGTCCTGCCGCCGACGCGCAGCTCCGTCTTCAGGGTGTAGCGGTGGTGCGGGGTCGCGAAGTCCCACAGTTTCGGGTCGGGGACGGTGAGTTCGTGGGTCTCGGTCGCCCTGTCGGTGACGGCGGCCGTGGCGGACGTACGGGCGACGGTACGGCCCCGGGGATCGACGATCCGCGAGACGATCTCGACGTCCGTGCCGCCGCCGGAGGCGTTCACCACCGAGGTCCGCACCCGGACCACGCCCCGCTCCTCGGTGATCTCCGGCGTCGTGACGTGGGTGCCCCAGCGCGCCACGTGCACGGGCTCGGTGACGACGAGGCGGGCCTCGCGGTAGATGCCGCTGCCCGAGTACCAGCGGCTGCTGGGCAACCGGTTCTGCACCTTGACCGCGAGGACGTTCTCGGTGCTGCCGTCGGTGTGCAGCAGGTCGGTGAGGTCGAGGGCGAATCCGGTGTAGCCGTAGGGGTGACGGCCGGCCTCCGTGCCGTTGCAGTAGATGTACGAGTCCATGTAGACGCCGTCGAACTCCACCGATATCCGCTTGCCCGCGAGCGCGGGCGGCAGGGTGAAGGTGAGGCGGTACCAGCCCAGGCCGCCCGGGAAGAAGCCGGTGCCGCTGGTGGTGCCGTGCTCGGTGGTCGGGGCGGACTCGATGGACCAGTCGTGCGGCACGGCGACCTCGCGCCAGTCCGAGTCGTCGTGGCCGGGCTCGGCGGCGTCGGCGTGGGCACCGGTCGGGTCGGTGATCCCGCTCGGGTTCACCAGGGCGAAGCGCCAGCCGTCGCGCAGCGGGACCGTGCGGCGGCCGGAGGTTTTCCCGGCGGCCGCGACGGCCTGAGCGGCGTGTGCCGTCGAGGTGTTCAGCAGGGCTCCGGCGGCCGGCGCGGCCGTGCCGGCGAGCAGTAACGATCTTCGAGTGACTGTCATGGCGGCTCTCCCTCATCAGGGCCCAGAAGTACTCACAACTGATCGTGAGCGAACAGATTCTGACTGGTGGGCGCGCGGGACAGTCAAGAGTGCGGCCAGTGGGATCAGGGTTGGACGGGGCTGGAACGGACTAGCCTGGAGCAATGAGCCCGGAGTATCCGTTCGACGACGCCGCGACAGCTCGAGCGGTCGTCGACGACGACGGTCTGCTCGTCGAGTGGAACGCGGGCGCCGAGCGGCTGCTGGGCCACCGGGCCGCCGAAGTCGTGGGGCGGCCCGCCGCGGAGCTCCTGGCCGGCGAGGCGGGCCGCGGGTCCCGCACCCCGGACGGCGACCGTTGGGACGGCATCCTCACGCTGCGCCACCGCGACGGCGGCACCGTGTCCGTGTGGCTGCTGGCCCACCGGGTGCGGCCGCGGGACGACGGCCACCACCAGTGGCTCGTGGTCACCCCGATCGAGGGGGACGGCCCCCGGCTGCCCGACGACCCGCTGGACGACGTCGGGCTCCTCGCGTCCCCGTGTGCCGTCGCGATCTACGACGAGCGGCTCCGGCTGCGCAGGATCAACCCCGTCATGGCGGAGATCCTCAGCCTCTCCGAGGAGCATGTGCGCGGGCTGCGGGTGCCCGAGCTGACCGGCAGACCGCAGAGCCAGGACATCGAGCGGCAACTGCTTCGCGTGCTCACCACGGGCCGGGGCACGGACGTACGGACCTACGTCCCGGTCGGCGACGACCGCGCGAACACCTGGCTGGCCCGGCTGGCCCCGATCACCGATGCCAAGGGCCGGGTGCGCGGCGTGACCGTCGCCGCGCACGACTTCACCGAGCAGTACCTGGCCCAGAAGCGGCTCCAGCTCGTGAACGAGGCCAGCGTCCGTATCGGCACCACCCTCGACGTCACCCGCACGGCCCAGGAACTGGCGGACATCTGCGTCCCCGCCCTCGCCGACTTCATCAG
Organism: Streptomyces sp. UG1; assembly: GCF_049974585.1. Lineage (NCBI taxonomy): Bacteria > Bacillati > Actinomycetota > Actinomycetes > Kitasatosporales > Streptomycetaceae > Streptomyces > Streptomyces sp. UG1. The sequence continues at coordinate 55,524 of NZ_JBNGGG010000019.1, forward strand.
CGTCGATCTGCTGGACCCCCCGGAGCACGGCGGCGAATCGCCCACCGGCCGGCTGACCGCACCGATCGCCCTGCGCAGGATGGCGCACCAGTCCGTCAATCCGGGCAGCCCCGAGGCCGTGGTCGAGCCCGGGCATCTGGATGTGTACCCCGCCCCGTCACCGCAGGCCGACGCGCTGCTGGCGGGCCACACCATCGTGGCCTCGATGTCGACCGGCGACCTGCAGGAGTGGCTCGCCTGGGACCCGGTGCGCGCCGAGCGGATCCGCGAATACGGCATCCACACCACCATGTCCGTACCGATCCAGGCCCGCGGCACCACCCTGGGCGTCGCCGTGCTCACCCGGTTCCGGAACTCCCAGCCGTTCACGCCGGACGACGCACTGCTGGCCGAGGAGGTGACGGCCCGCGCCGCGGTCTGCATCGACAACGCCCGCCGCTACTCGCGCGAACGCGAGACCGCCCTCGCCCTGCAGCGCAGCCTGCTGCCGCGCTCCCTGCCGCGCACGGCCGCGGTGGAGGCGGCGTCGCGCTATCTCCCGGCGGCGCGCTCGGGGGTGGGCGGCGACTGGTTCGACGTGATCCCGCTGTCCGGGATGCGGGTGGCGATGGTCGTCGGGGACGTCGTCGGCCACGGCATCCAGGCCTCGGCCACCATGGGCCGGCTGCGCACCGCCGTGCGCACCCTGGCCGACATCGACCTGGCGCCCGACGAACTGCTCACCCACCTCGACGACCTGGTCGTGCGGCTGTCGGACGAGGCGGGCCACGAGGGCGGCTCCGGCGAGGTCGGCGCCACCTGTCTGTACGCGGTGTACGACCCGGTCTCCCGGCGCTGCACCCTGGCCCGGGCCGGACACCCCTCGCCCGTGATGATCCCGCCCGGCGGCGCGCCGCGGGAGATCGAGCTGCCCGCCGGGCCGCCGCTGGGCCTGGGCGGGCTGCCGTTCGAGTCCGCCGAGTTCGAACTGCGCGAGGGCACGGTGCTCGCCCTGTTCACCGACGGCCTGATCGAGAGCCGGGAGCGCGATGTCGACGCCGGCCGCGCGATCCTGTGCGACGCGCTGTCGGGCTTGTCGGACTCGCTGGACGAGGCCTGCGACCGCGTTCTGCACGCGCTGCTCCCGCAGGGCGGCGCCGCGGACGACGTGGCGCTGCTGCTGGCCCGCACCCAGGGGCTGCCCGCCTCGCGGGTGGCGACCTGGGACATCCCGGCGGACCCGGCCCTCGTCGCGCCGATCCGCAAGCAGGTCCTGGACCAACTCGGCGTCTGGAACCTGACCATGGCGTCGTTCACCACGGAGCTGGTGGTGAGCGAGCTGGTGACGAACGCGATCCGCTACGGCACCCGACCCATCCGGCTCCGGCTGATCCATGACGCGGCCAGGCTGATCTGCGAGGTGTCCGACACCAGCCACACGGCACCGCATCTGCGCCGCGCCAAGACCTTCGACGAGGGCGGCCGCGGACTGCTGCTGGTCGCGCAGCTCACCCAGCGCTGGGGCAACAGGCACACGGCCGACGGCAAGACGATCTGGGCCGAGATCGCACTTCTCGAAGAGGGCGAGTAACCGACGCCATAACGGGGAGTCGTGATACATGGGACCTGCACGGGTATGCCCCTCCTTACACCGGGCGACACACCGGGCGACTCCCCTCGTCGGCGCGGTCGCACTGCTGAGCCTGCTCACGGCGTGCGGCAACGGCGGCGACACCACCGGCGCCGTGTCGACACCGCCCGGCACGGCCGGCCGTACGACGGCACCGGCCGCGACCGGCACCGGGAGCCCCACGCCCGAGCCGGGCACGACCTCACCGGGCGCCGCCGACACCGCCAGCCCCGCGACCCAGTCCGCGGGGCCCGGCAGCCGCTGCCACACCTCCGAGTTGCGCGCGGCGATCGGCCGGCCCAGCCCGGGGGCCGGGCAGCGCAACTTCCCGATCGTGCTGACCAACACCGGCGGCCACACCTGCACCCTGCACGGCTATCCCGGTGCCGCGTTCGTGGACGCGTCGGGCAAGCAGCTCGGCCCGGACCCGAAGCGCACCCCCGACACGCCCATGACCGTCACACTGACCCCGGGCAGCAGTGCCTGGGCCGGCCTGACCTTCGCCAGCCCCGAGATCAGCGGCGCCCGCACCGCCGTGCCGGCCGCGCTGCTCGTCACGCCGCCCGACGAGCGGGACCCGCTGAAGGTGGCGTGGACGGCCGGTGAGGTGCCGGTGGCCGGGAACGAGTCGTCGGTGTTCGTGACGATCGTCCAGCCCGGCACCGGGGGCTGATCCGTCCGCTCAGCGGCGGCCGCCGTAGCCGTAGCCACCGGACCCGTACCCGCCGTACCCGTAGCCCCCATAGCCGCCGTAGCCGTCTCCGTATCCGCCGCCGTACGAGCCGTTGTTGCCACCCCATGAGCAGGCGTACGGGTCGTGGTAGCAGGCGTCGCCGGTCGGGGAGGGGCTCGCGGACGTCGGCTGCGAGGGCGTCGGGGTCGCGGTCGGAGCCGGGGTCGGTGTGGGCGGCTGCGTCTTCGTCGGCGCGGGGGTCGGGGTCGGAGCCTGCGGCGTCTCGGCCACCGAGTCCCAGTTGACGACCTCCATCTGGAGTTCCGGCGCCGAGGTGTCGATGACCCAGTGCTGGTCGTCGGCCTCGTCCTCGCGGGTCTTGAGGACCAGGGCGCCCGAGCCGTCGGTGGCGGCGGGGCTCAGGGCCAGGTCCTGGTCGAAGCGCGGGACCAGGGTGCCCTGGAGGGTGAAGTCGTAGCGGATGTTCTTGGTCGCGGTGTCCTCGGCGCCGGTGCACCGCGCGAGCCGGACCGAGTAGCCGAGGTGGGAGTCGAGGCAGAGGTCGGGGTCGGCGCCGCTGCGGATCAGTCCGTCGGTCTCGTACGCCCACTGCTGGCCGGCTGCCGAGGAGCACTCGGTGAGTTCGGTCTCCGCGTCCACGACGGCCTTCCCGCCGACGATGCCGACGCACAGCCCGGACCCGATGTTGTGCAGCTTGCCGCGCAGATCGCCCTTCGCGGCCTCGGCGGCCCCCGCCCAGGACGGGTTGCCGGTGGCGGAGTTGGAGCCGGTGCCGGGCGCCTCGGAGGGGCGGTCGCCGGCCGTGGGGGCGGAGTCGGCGCCCGAGTCGCCCATGGACCAGATGACCAGGGGCAGGGCGACGAGGGCGCTGGCGGTCGCGACGGCGGCGGTGAGATTGCGGCGCCGGGCGGCACGGCGGGCCGCCTTGAGGGCCGCGCGGCCGGAGCCGGCGCCGTCGGCGCCGGTGGCCGTGGCGGGTCCGGTGCCCGGGGCGGGGCGGCGGGCGGCACGGCGGGCCCGTCGGGGGCCCGGCTCGGCGGGCGGGGCGGGCGCGCCGGCGGCGGCGAAGGGCTGAGCGGCCGCGTCGGCCGTGGCGAAGGGCTGGGTCGCGGACGGCTCTTGGACCGGGGCGACGGCCTCCGGCGCGGGGGCGGCGGGCGGTTCGGCCGGGGGCGCGGGCAGATCCGCCACGGGGGCGGCGTCGGCGAAGAAGGACTCCCCCGCGATCCGCTGCGACGGTACCGGTGCGGGCACCGTCCGGGCCGGCTTCTCGGTCAGGCTCGCTCTGGACACCAGATAGTCCCTCGCCCCCCAGCCGAGGACCGCCTCGGCGAGGGCGACGCCAAGGCCCTCGTTGAAGAAGGCGAGCTGGCGGGCGCTTTCGCTGCAGTGCTCGCAGCGGCTGAGGTGCTCGCGCAGATCGGGGTCGACCTCGACCCCGCCGCGCCGGTACGTCACGTCCAGCATCCGCAGGTACTGGCGGCACTCCTGCTCGGGGGCCAGTTCGCGGTGGACCTGCAGGCACTCCTCGCGCAGCCGCTCGAGGGCCCGGCCCAGTTCGACGCGCGCGCACTCCTCGTCGAGGCCCAGGAGTGCGGCCGGCACGGACAGCGGCTCGGCCTCGACCTCGGTGTGCCACAGCAGGCAGCGGGCCCACTGGGGCACGCGCTGGAAGGCTCCGGACAGCAGCCGGCGGTCGGCGGGCGGCAGCAGCCGGGCGGCGACGCGCTCCGCGCCTTCCGCCTCGGAGCGCAGCTCGGGGTGGAGCATCTCGCGTCTGTGGTCGGTGTCCCACTCCGCCGCGATATGGCCCACGGTGACGAGCAGCCGGGGGCGCCAGGCGGCCGTCGGGCCGGTCTGCCGCAGGGTCTCGCCGAAGAGCCGGGTGAAGGCCGCGGTGGTGAGCATGCCCGCCGACCTGGCGTCGGCCGTGCACAGGCGCGCGTAGGCGAAGCCCGCTTCCCAGTGCCGGTCGAGAAGTTCACCGACGGGGTGCAGCGCCGGTGACACCCCCGTCCACTTCTTGAGTTCGGCGCTCAGTTGAGCGTCCGTGACTTCAGAGATTCGGGCGTCGCTGGGGGAATTCGACAGGCCTGCGTCATGCACGGCGGCGTTCCTCCGGAGGGCATTCGGCATTAAAGGTCCATACCAACGGGTATGCTCCGGGCGCGGCTCTTGTGAAGCGTGGGGCGTAGGGGAGCGAGGCACACCTTTGCACAGGTCAAGGAGAGAGAACAAGTCATTCCAGTTTTTGTGCATTGTGTATGCGGCGAGCAGTAATTGACGAACGGTCAATAACGACCATCCAGTCATTGCGAGATATCGCCAAAGCAATTGGAAACGGTAAGCACTCGTCGGGGTTCGATCTCCGGGAAAACCATTGAACGGCCGCTCCTCGACTTTTCTGCCTGGTCATGCGCGCGTACGCGCCTTCACCGGGCCTTCACAAGTCAGGCGCCAACCATTGGACCGCCCGTCCGGTACGTGCCGGGCGGTGTCCCGTACCGCTCCCGGAACGCCCGGTTGAAGTGGTAGGGACTGGCGAACCCGGAGGCGGCCGCCACGCGCTCCACGGACAGGCCGGTGGTCTCCAGCAGCCGCGCGGCGTGTCGCAGCCGCGCCTCGCGCAGCGCGCGCATCGGTGACTGGCCGATTTGCCCGGTGAACAGGTGCGCGAACCGGGAGGGCGAGAGCGCGACGTGCGCGGCGAGCGAGCGGACCGTGTGCGCGGCGGCCGGGTCGGCGTCGATCAGCGCCTGCGCCCTGCGCACCCGGTCGTCGACTCCAGGGCGGGGCGGTTGAGTTCGGGAGATTCCGGCGGTGAGCAGGACCGCCTCCTCCAGTGCGCACAGGGCGAGTTCGCGGGCCGCGGTGCCGTGGGCCACGGCGACCGGCTCCTCCCCCGGCGCCATGGCGGGCGGCGCCTCCGTGCCCGTCCAGCGGGCGTCGGCGAGCATCCGGCGAAACGCCGCCTCGACACGGCCGTGCACCGCGTCCGGCGTCGGCGTCACGACGTACATCCCCGCGCCGGCGTCGTACGGGCGCAGCCACGACCGCCAGGTCGGGCGGGCCTGGCAGTGCGCCCACCAGAACTCCCAGTGCCGTGCACCGGGTTCGACGCCGTAGTCGTGCCCGACTCCCGGCGCGAGCACCACCAGGTCCCCGGCCCCGGCCCGCGCCTCGGTGCGGCCGTGCCGCAGCCGGCCGTGGCCGCCGGTCGTCCAGGTGAACAGCCAGCTGTCCGCACCGCGCGGCCGGTTGATCCGGTACCCCGGCGGCTGGTCGAAATGCCCGACCACCACCAGGCCGGGCGACGGCGCGGGAACGCCGGGTGCGGCAGTCTCGGGCAATCCGTCAGCGCTCACGGTCATCCTCCTGATGCGTGTGTCGGCCTAGCGTGGCAGGCCGAGGACACCTCACCGAGGAGTGGACGCATGACAGCCACGGACATCGGCGCCACCGGCGCTCCCACCCTGCCCGAGACCGGGCTCCGCCAGTTCCAGGAGCAGGGCTTCACCGTCGTACGCGGGCTGTTCGGGTACGCCGAGATCGACCGGTTGTGCGAGCGATTCGCGGCGCTGCACGCGGCCGGGCCGGTGCCCGGGCACTTCGAGCCCCGACCGGGGGACGCCGATCCGCTGCGCGCGTATCCGCGGGTGATGCACCCGCACGAGATCGACGAGCTGTCGCTGCGGATGCTGCTCGACCCGCGGCTGCGCGGCGTGCTGGAGGTGCTGCTCGGGGAGGAGGTGCTGGCCGCGCAGAGCATGTTCTACTTCAAGCCGCCGGGGGCCCGGGGGCAGGCGCTGCACCAGGACAACTTCTATCTGCGGGTCGAGCCGGGCACATGTGTGGCGGCGTGGATCGCCTGCGATGTGATCGACCGGGACAACGGGGGTCTCGAAGTAGTGCCCGGTACGCATGCCATGGACTTGTTCTGCCCGGAAGTGGCGGACGCCGAGGTGTCCTTCGCGCGTGAGTACGTCCCGCCGCCGCCCGGCCTCGAGGCGGTGCCCGTCGACATGCGGCCGGGTGACGTGCTGTTCTTCAACGGCAGCTTGGTCCACGGTTCGCAGCCCAACCGTACGGCGGACCGCTTTCGCCGGTCGTTCATCAGTCACTACGTCGGGCGGTCGGCCGAGCGCATCGGTGTCCACTACCGCACGCTCACGATGAGCGGCGACCGCGTCGCCCTGCCGGAGAGCGAGGGCTCGGGCCCGTGCGGCACGGAGTTCGAACAGCACGGACCCCACTGAGTCTTGGCGGATCCGTTCAGCGGCCTCAGCGGCTTCCGTGGCCGATGACCGGGTGCGCGACGTAGGACTGTTCGAGCTCCTCCAGTTCCTTCTCCGTGAGCTCCAGTTCCACCGCTGCCGCCGCGTCCTCGATGTGCTGGGGTTTGGCCGCGCCGATGATCGGGGCCGTCACCGTGCTCTGCCGCAGAAGCCAGGCCAGGGCGACCTGAGCGCGCGGGACGCCGCGTTCGTTCGCCACCCGGGTGACGGCCTCGACGACGACCCGGTCGCTGTCCCCGTACAGGGTGCTGCCGAAGTTGTCGTTGGCGCTGCGGTCGGTGACCGTGCCCCAGTCCCGGGTGAGGCGGCCGCGTGCGAGAGGGCTCCAGGGCAGGACGCCGACACCCTGGTCCGCGCAGAGCGGGAGCATCTCGCGCTCCTCCTCGCGGTAGAGGAGGTTGTAGTGGTTCTGCATCGAGACGAACTTGGCCCAGCCCCGCCGCTCGGCCGTGTACTGCATCTTGGAGAACTGCCAGGCGTACATCGAACTCGCCCCGATGTAGCGCACCTTGCCCGCCTTGACCAGGTCGTGCAGGGCCTCCATCGTCTCCTCGACCGGGGTGTGCGGGTCGAAGCGGTGGATCTGGTAGAGGTCGACGTAGTCGGTGCCGAGGCGGGCGAGGCTGTGGTCGATCTCCGCCATGACGGCCTTGCGGGAGAGGCCGGCGCCGTTCGGGCCGGGCCGTATCCGCAGGTGTACCTTCGTCGCGAGCACGATCTCGTCGCGGCGGGCGAAGTCGCGCAGCGCCTTGCCGACGATCTCCTCGCTGGTGCCGTCGGAGTAGACGTTGGCGGTGTCGAAGAAGTTGATCCCCGCCTCCAGCGCCTGCCGGATCAGCGGCCGCGACGCCTCCTCGTCGAGGGTCCACTCGTGCGCGCCCCGGTCGGGCAGACCGTAGGTCATGCAGCCCAGACAGATCCGCGACACGTCCATGCCCGTCGAACCGAGCTTCACGTACTGCATCGTTGCTGCTCCTGCTTTCGGGTGGGGTACCAAGGGAGCGTACGTCGTCGTGCGTGGCCCGCCGGGGCACTAAGCGCGATCCAGCAGATCCAGCGCCCGTGCCCACCCGAACTCCGGCCGCCTGCCGTCCTCGTCCGTCTCGCCGGTGTACGGCTCGCCGAAGCGCACCCCCATCCCCCGCAGCCGTACCAGGCTGTCCCGGTAGGCGGGGTGGGCGGCGAGCGCGTCGGCGACGCAGGGCAGGACGGCCATGGGGACGCCGAGGCCGTACGCCTCGCAGAGGGTGCCGAGGGCGAGGGTGTCGGCGATGCCGGCGGCCCACTTGTTGATCGTGTTGAAGGTGGCCGGGGCCACGACGACGGCGTCGGGCGGCGGGAACGGGCGGGGATCGGCCGGGGTACGCCACGCCGAGCGGATCGGGCGGCCGGTCAGGGCCTCGACGGCGGCGGTGTCGAAGAAGCCGTTCATGGCGACCGGGGTCGCGATGACCCCGATCTCCCAGTCCCGCTCCTGCGCGGCGGTGATCAGCTTGCTGACGTCCGCGGCGATGCCGGCGGCGCAGACGACGACGTAGAGGAAGGGTTTGCGGGCCTCGGCCACAGCCTGTTCGGTCACCCGGGAACCGTACTCAAACGGGCTAGCGCAGCGGAAAGGTCAGTCCGCGCTCGCTCTCCGGGCGCGGGCCGAGGATGCGGCGCTCCTTCTCCTCGATCGGCACGTCGTTGATGCTCGCCTCGCGCCGGGTCATCAGCCCGTGCTCGTCGAACTCCCACTGCTCGTTGCCGTACGACCGCCACCACTGGCCGTCGGCGTCCTGGCACTCGTACTGGAAGCGGACCGCGATGCGGTTGCCGTCGAAGGCCCACAGGTCCTTGCGCAGCGCGTACTCCCGCTCGCGCGCCCACTTCGCGGTGAGGAGCGCGACGATCTCGGCGCGGCCGGTGACGAAGGTGTCGCGGTTGCGCCACACCGAGTCCTCGGAGTAGGCGAGGACGACCTTGTGCGGGTCGCGGGTGTTCCAGGCGTCCTCGGCGGCCTGCACCTTCTGTGCGGCGCTCTCGCGGGTGAACGGGGGCAGGGGCGGGCGGCGGTCGGTCATGTCGTCCTCCGGGGCGAAGTGGTCGTCGAGGCAGTGTTCGAGAGATGGAGAACGTGCGTTCTCCATCCGGCTGCTACCGTAGGAGAACGCACGTTCTCAGGTCAAGGAGAGGTCGTTCATGGACAGCGCAACCGCCCGGGAGCAGGCGCTGGACGCCGCCGAGAAGCTGTTCTACGGGCGCGGCATCCAGTCCGTCGGGATGGACGACGTCCGGGGCGCGTCCGGGGTCTCGCTCAAGCGGCTCTATCAGCTCTTCCCGGCGAAGGAGCTGCTGGTCGAGGCGTATCTGGAGCGCCGCGACGTGCGCTGGCGCGGCAAGCTCGCCTCGTATGTGGAACGGGAGCCGGACCCCGAGCGGCGGATCCTGGCCGTCTTCGACTGGCTTCAGGAGTGGTTCGGCGAGGAGGACTTCCGCGGCTGCGCCTGGATCAACTCGTACGGCGAGCTGGGCGCCCTCTCGGAGCGGGTGGCGGGCCAGGCGCGGGCGCACAAGGCGGCGTTTCGCGACTACCTCGGCTCACTGGTGGCCGGGGCCGGGCTGCCCGACGCACTGACCGGGGCGCTGTACCTGCTGGCCGAGGGCGCCATGGTCACGGCGGGGATAACGGGCAGCGCGCGGCCGGCGGCCGAGGCCAGGGAGGCGGCGCGGTCGCTGCTGGCGGCGCGCTGAGACGGGGCGGGCCCGCGCCGGAGGGCGGGCCCGCCCATGACCGCGTGCGTCGAGCGAGGTACTCGCCCCGTCAACCCTCCTTGTCCGACATGGTGATGGCGCCGACCGGGCAGGCCCGGACAGCCTCCCGCACCATCGGGTCGCCGCCGCCGTCCTCGCGCCCCGGGATCAGGGCGCTGAAGCCGTCGTCGTCCTGGGTGAAGACGGAGGGGGCGGCCAGGGCACACTGCCCGGCACCGATGCAGAGGTCGTGGTCGATGTCGATACGGCGGGGCGTATTGCCTGATTCGTTCGTTTCGCGTGTTTCATCGTTCATGACCGGAGCCTCTTACCAGGTCACGGGGAGTTCCAGCATCCCCTGGACCGTGTCGCCGGGTTTGAAGGGGATTTCCTCCGCGGGGGCGGCCAGCTTCAGGGTCGGCAGGCGGTCGAAGAGGGTGCGCAGGGCGATCTCCATCTCGGCGCGGGCCAGGTTCTGGCCGAGGCACTGGTGGATGCCGAACCCGAAGGCGACGTGGTGGCGGGCCGAGCGGTGCCAGTCCAGGACGTCGGGGTCGGGGTAGACGGCCTCGTCGCGGTTGATGACCGAGTTGGAGAAGACCACGCCGTCGCCCGCCCGGATCGTCTCCCCGCCCGTCTCGATGTCCTCGACGGCGACCCGCAGCATCCCGTCGGCGATGGACAGCATCCGCATGAGTTCCTCGACCGCGGCGGGCAGCAGCTCGGGGTCGGCACGCAACTCGGCCAGCCGGTCGGGGTGCTGGAGGAGGGTGAAGGTGCCCAGGGAGATCATGTTGGCGGTCGTCTCGTGGCCGGCGACCAGCAGAATGGTCGCGAGGGCGATCACCTCGTCCTGGTCCAGCTCGCCGGCGCGCAGCTGCTGGTGGACGAGTTCGTCGAGGACTCCGTCGCCGGGTTCCGCCTGTTTCTGTTTCTGCTCGATCAGACCGGCGAAGTACGCCTCCAGTTGCTCGCGGGCGTCCATGACGTCGGCGGTCGTGGGGCCGCGCAGCAGGCGTCGCGACTGGCCCTCGAAGAAGTCGTGGTCGGTGTAGGGCACGCCCAGCAGGGCGCAGATGACCATCGAGGGCACGGGCAACGCGAAGTCGTTCACCAGCTCGGCGGGCGCTCCCCGGGCGATCATCGCGTCCAGCCGTTCGTCCACGATCCGCTGGATCCGCGGGCGCAGCTCGACGGCCCGCCGGAGCGTGAAGCTGGGAACCAGCATCCGCCGCTGGACGCGGTGTTCGGGGTCGTCGACGCCGAGCAGCGCGCTTCTGCGGTCACGGACGGCCGCGAACCGGGCCGTCGGCGCGGGGAAGCCTGGATGGGTGCGGTCCGAGGACAGCCGCGGGTCGGCCAGCAGGGTGCGAGCGAGAGTGTGTCCGGTGACCAGCCAGGCCGGGCGGCCGTCGTAGAGCGCGATGCGGGCCAGCGGGCGTGACTCGCGCAGGGGGTCGTAGGCCGCGGGCGGGTGGTACGGACAGGTTCGGTTCTGGGGGAAGGTGACGGTGTGCGGTTCCGCCGTGTCCGTCATGGAAGACCTCGCAGACGAAGAGTGCGTCGTGCCGATCTTCATTAGATGCCCGAGGCATCTAGAGAGCGACGCCAAGTTCGGCCAGATCGGACGCGGGGCCAATCTGGCCGGGGATCGTCGCACACAGCTTCGGCTCGGCGGCGGCCGATGGGCCCCGCGGTGCGCTCAGACCGGTGCTCCGGTGAAATTCGATTGCCGACCGGCCGTCACCAGCCGCAGAATCCGGCCATGCCTACGACCATCACCTCGCTGCCGCCGACCGTCGCCGTTCGTCCGGTGCGGTCCCAGCAGCAGCCCGGCCGACCGCGGAGGCCCGCGCTTCCCACGTCGTGACCGCCGCGCTCGTCGCGGGGCTGCTCGCGGGCTACGGCATCGCCGTCCCGGTCGGCGCGGTCGCGACCTATCTGGTCTCCCTCACCGCCCGTACGTCCCTGCGGACCGGGGTCTGCGCCGCGCTCGGCGTGGCGACGGCCGACGGGCTCTACGCACTCGTGGCCACCGTTGGCGGCTCGGCGCTGGCCGGCGCGCTGCGTCCGGTGCTGGTGCCGCTGCGCTGGGCCTCCGCCCTGGTGCTGGCGGTCCTCGCGGTACAGGGCGCGATCACCGCCGTACGGCACTACCGCGGCCACCGGCTCGCCACCCGCCGCTCCACTCCCCCGCCCCCGAGCCCGGCGCGCGCCTACCTGGCCCTCCTCGGCATCACGCTGCTCAACCCGATCACTGTGATCTACTTCGCGGCCCTGGTCCTCGGCACCCGCGCCACGGACGCCGTATCGCTCCTGGAACAGGGCGTGTTCGTGCTGGCCGCGTTCGCCGCGTCGGCGAGCTGGCAACTGCTGCTGGCCGGGGGCGGGGCACTTCTGGGGCGAGTGCTGACGGGGCACCGGGGGCGGTTGGTGACGGCGCTGGTGTCGAGCGGCGTGATCCTTGCGCTGGCGGTGCGGATGACGGTGTGACCAGGGGCAGGATGAATCTCGCGCATGCCACTGTTGAACGACGGTGTCAGACAGCACCAGGACACGACGATGGGACCGATGTCATGCCTCTTGAGGGCGAGTACGAGCCCAGCCCCACCAAGTGGGTACGCGACCAGGTGGAGTTGTACGAGAGCTCCGGCGGCACCGAGGGGACGACCCTCATGAACACGGGGATGCCGGTCATCCTGCTCACCACCCGGGGCGCCAAGAGCGGCAAGATCCGCAAGACGCCGCTGATGCGCGTCGAGCACGAGGGGCGTTACGCCGCCGTGGCCTCGCTGGGCGGGGCGCCCCAGCACCCGGTCTGGTACCACAACGTCAAGGCCGATCCCCATGTGGAACTGCGGGACGGGCCGGTTTCGCGGGACATGAAGGCCCGCGAGGTCACCGGCGCGGAGAAGGACGAGTGGTGGGAGCGGGCCGTCGCGGCGTATCCGCCGTACGCGGACTACCAGAAGAAGACGGATCGGGTCATCCCGGTGTTCGTGCTGGAGCCCATCGGCGAGGACTGACCGGGGCCCGGGGATCCGGTCGAAGATTTTGTTCTCTTCGCACGCATGAACCCGCGTTCGCCGGGCACACGTGCGTCAGGCCCCGCCGCGTTCCCCCGTCGCGGCGGGGCTTCCCTGTGCCTCCCGGGCGGAGCGCTCGGTCACGTCGAGGAAGATCTGGTCCGCCTCGGCGACGGTGCGGCCGATGGACCGCTTGATGCGGACGGCGACCTCCTCGACCTGTTCTCCCCCACTCTCGGCTTCGCTCGAGCGGGGGGACCCCCAGTCGAGGCCGGGCACCAGGTCGACGCGGGCCGCCACCAGGGCCGTCTCCAGGCCGGTCTTCATCGTGGCGCATTCGATATGCGGCTACCGCCGCGTGGCGCCTCCACGCTGTCGATCTCGGGCTGTGCCGCCAGCAGCGCGCGGATACGGGCGTCGTCCTCGGGATCGGCGGCCTGCCCGATCAATTGGTCGCGTGCGTCGCGGCCCAGCCGGTAGGCGACGTACACCAGCAGCGCGCCGATCGCGAACGACGCGGACGCCTCCCACACGGCCTGCCCGGTGACCATGTGCAGCGCCATGCCCGCGAAGGCCAGGCTCACGCCGAGCACGGCCGTGGTGTCCTCGGCGACCACCGTGCGCAGGGCCGGGTCACGCAGCCCTTTCGCGATGCCTCCCTGACGGTGCACCTGGTGCAGCGCCCGCACCAGTGACAGGCCCTCGGTGAGGAAGGCGACACCGAGGACGATCATCCCCGCCACATAGCCGCTGAACTCCTCCTCGGCACCGCCGCGCAGCGCCTCGAAGCCCTGGAAGAAGGAGAAGCAGCCGCCCATCACGAAGATGCCGACGGCCGCGAGCAGCGACCAGAAGAAGCGTTCCTTGCCGTAGCCGAAGGGGTGGCGGGAGTCGGCGGGGCGGCGGCTGCGGCGCAGGGCGGCCAGCAGGAAGACCTCGTTCATGCTGTCGGCGACGGAGTGCGCGGCCTCCGACAGCAGCGCGGGCGAGTGGGCGGCCAGGCCTCCGACCGCCTTGGCGACGGCGATGACGAGGTTGGCCGTGAGAGCCACCAGGACGGTGACACGGGTCCTGCGATCCGTCTTCGGTGCCTTGTTCGTCCCGCTCATCCAACTCCGACTGCCCTGATCGGGCCCGCTCACACCGTGCCGTCGGCGGGAAACTGGGGACTCGGTGGGATCGGGAAGCCGGTACCCGACCGGGACCTGGCGTACGGCGGAGAGGAGCGCGATCATGAGCGGCGGGGGCAACACCGCTTACGGGAAGACGCCGTTCCGGCGGTCGAAGGCCCACTTCACGGACCGGATCACGGCGGACGGGCGGGACGGCTGGCCGGTGGCGGCGGGCCGCTACCGTCTGGTGGTCAGCCGTGCCTGTCCGTGGGCGAGCCGGGCGCTGGTGTCCCGGCGGCTGCTCGGTCTGGAGGAGGCGCTGTCGCTGGCGGTCGCCGACCCGATCCAGGACGACCGGAGCTGGCGGTTCACGCTGGATCCGGGCGACCGTGACCCGGCGCTCGGAATCCGGTTCCTCAGCGAGGCCTACGACCGGCGGGAGACCGGCTACCCGGGCGGGGTCAGCGTGCCCGCGGTCGTGGACGTGCCCAGCGGCAGGCTGGTCACCAACGACTACCAGCGCATCACGCTCGACCTGGCCACCGAGTGGACGGCGCTGCACCGTGAGGGTGCGCCCGATCTCTACCCGGAGCCGCTGCGGGACGAGATCGACGCCGTGATGGCGGACGTCTTCGAGGACGTGAACAACGGTGTGTACCGGGCGGGCTTCGCCACCGGCCAGGAGGAGTACGAGGGGGCGTGCGCACGCCTGTTCCGGCGGCTGGAGCTGCTGACCGACCGGCTGGCGGAGCGGCGCTATCTGGTCGGCGACACGATCACCGAGGCGGACATCCGGCTGTTCACCACGCTGGTCCGTTTCGACGCCGTCTATCACGGCCACTTCAAGTGCAACCGCTGGAAGTTGACGGAGAATCGGGTGCTGTGGGCGTACGTCCGTGACCTCTACCAGACGCCGGGATTCGGTGACACCGTCGACTTCGACCACATCAAGCGGCACTACTACCAGGTGCACAGCGGCATCAACCCGACCGGCATCGTGCCCCTCGGGCCGGATCTGGCGGGCTGGCTGACGCCGCACCACCGTGCGGAGCTGGGCGGCAGGCCGTTCGGCGACGGGACGCCGCCCGGGCCGGTGCCCGAGGCCGAGCGGGTTCCGGCGCGCGGGCGGCCCTGACCGACGAAGGAGGCGCAGGCACACATGGCCAGGAAGAAGCAGAAGAAGCCGAAACTCCCCCTTGCCTACAAGCCGTTGGGGTTCGCGCTGGGCTGGGCGAGCGGGGCGCTGGCGGGGCTCGCCTTCCGCAAGACCTGGATGGCGATACGGCACGAGGAGGACGCCCCCGACGCCCTCGACCGGGACCGCGGCTGGGGCGAGATCCTGCTGGCGGCGGCGGTCCAGGGCGCCCTGTTCGCGATGGCCCGCAGCCTGGCGGACCGCACAGGCGCGAAGGCGATCGAGCGCTCGACGGGCGTGTGGCCGGTCGCCGACAAGGGCGGCCGCGACTGACCACACCCCTCCACGCCACCGACCCGCCAGGTCCGGCACACACTGTGACCCGCCCGGTGCTCGTCCCAAGGCCTCCGGCGTGCTGACCGACGGCCTCCGCTTCGGCTTCGACGGCGCACGCCCGGGCGGGTTCAGCGCTGCTCCCGGCACGACCAGCACCCGGCCGGCCCAGCGCTCGTCCCTACGCGTCCGGTACTCACCCCAACAGGGCTCGCCCCGGCCGCGGTCCCGGTCCAGGGCGTCGGGCGTCCTCCTCGCGCGGCCTGGGTTCCGTCGTACCGCCCCGTGGCCTCACCCCTGCTTCGGGGCCGCCGCGGCCGTGCGGCGCAGGGTGAAGGAGTGGCCGGACGGGTCGGCGTAGCCGCGTACTTCGTAGGGGCCCGGTGCTTCCTTCGCCTCGACGGGGCGGCCGCCCAGGCCGACGATTTTGCGCTCCGCCGCGTCCAGGTCCTCGACCGCGAAGTCCAGGTGCGCCTGGAGGGAGTTCTCGGGGCGCGGCCAGCTCGGCGGGGTCGCGTTCATGTCGCGGCGGAACGCGAGCCGGGTCCCGTCGGCGCCCCTGATCTCGACGCGGTTGGCGGTGACGTCCGTTCGCTCGCCTTCCAGCAGTTCCGTGTAGAACACCGCGAGCTTCTCGGGTTCGGCGCAGTCGAGCACCACGAAGCCCGCTTTCACCAGTGGCATGGTTCCTCCGCAGGGTCCGGGGCGCGGGACCGCCCTGTCCCGCGCCCCGCACCCCCACGGGTGTCCCGCTCGGTCACGTTCAGTCCGCCACCAGCCACTTCCCGTCCCGCATCAGCTCCCGCCCGCCCAGTTCATCAGCCTCGCGCCAGGCCTGCACCCGGGTCGGGCGAACGCGGAAGTACAGGTACGGCGTGGTGAGCCGACGCGGATCGAAGCCGGTCCTGGCCGCGAAGCGGTCGCCCTCCTGCGCGGGCAGCTCGGCCAGGGTGATCGTGTCGACCGTGCCCTCGATCATGACCACGTCGCGGGTCGGGCCGATGCCGAGGCGCGTTGTGCCGGTCGCCTTCAGGTTGCGGCCCGTCGGGCTGCTCGCCGGCGTGGCCAGCAGAAGCGTCGACCCGTCCCAGAGGAAGGACAGCGGGACGAGATACGGCGCTCCCCCACCGGCGTCAGCGGTGGCGACCCACACGTCCTCGTCGTGCTCCAGACGGTGCAGGGTGTCCTGTTTGCGCTGCTTGGCGGGGCGTGCGGCGGGCGGGGTCATCGGTGGGCGGCCTCCTCGCGGGACGGGTGCGACGGGTGATCCAGTGTGGCGGTCGATTCTTGGGCGCGGGGCCGGATTGCGGCCAACATGGCCTCGGCCGCGTCGAGCAGCAGGTCCAGGGCCGCCGGGTAGGAGCTGCGCGGCATGTCCGCCATGAGATGGCGGGCTGTGGCGGCGATGTTCGGGTGGGTGTCGGCGGGCAGCCGCGCATACGTCGACCGCCACACCGCCGCCTCGGCCTCCCGCGCGGACTTCGGCATCGCCGCACTCGCCGAGTCGAGGGCACCGTGGGCGAGGGCCTGGTCGACGAAGGCGTGGTAGATCCGCACCGCCTCGGCGTCCGGGAACCCGGCCCCGCGCAGCACTCCGAGGATCGTCTCGACGGCCTGGATCTCGTACGCCCGCCCGGTCACCCGGTACGAGCTGAGCACCGCCGCCCGCGGCTGCGCGAGGGCGCCCGCGTGCATGCGCAGGCCGAGATCACGCAGGTCGGCGCGCCAGTCCCCGGTGGGACGCCAGGTGCGCAGGGTGCGGCCGATCAGCTCGTCGGCGATGGCGAGCATCAGGTCGTCGGTGTGCCGGAAGTACCGGTACAGCGAGCTGGGATCGGCCCCGAGGGCACGGCCGAGGCGGCGTACCGAGAGGGCGTCGGCGCCATGCTCCTCGATGAGGCGCAGAGCGGTCTCGACGATCAGTTCCTCGGACAGCACCACGCCCTGCTTGGTGGGGCGCCTGCGCCGGCGGGCGGCGGGCGGGACGACGCGGTCGGTCATGGCCGCCTCCTCGGGTCGGTGCCCCGCACCTTATGACAACACCGTTGACCTGTTAAGCCCCCGGTCGGTTTCATGTCCGCTCATCGGGGCCGCCCAGGCCCCCGGTGCGAGCGGAGAGCGGTCATGTCCGACCAGCAGCCCTGCAGAGTCGATCCCCCGGCGCGGCCAGAACTGCGCAGGTCCCTCGGCGTCCTGGACGGCGTCGCCATCGCCGCGTCCAGCACGGCCGCCACCACCAGCATCGGCATCGGCCTCGGCGTCACTGCGGGCGTGGTCGGCCTGCATCTGCCGGCGATCATGCTGCTGGCGTTCCTGCCGGTCCTGGGCATCGCGGGCGCCTACTCCCGGCTCAACAAGGTCGAGCCGAACGCGGGCAACGGCTATGTGTGGGTGGGTCGTTCGCTCACCCCGTGGCTCGGCTTCATGGTGGGCTGGGTGAACATCGTGGCCGTGGTGGCGTTCCTGGCCTACACCACGGCGGTCACCGGCTCGGCCCTGATCCAGCTCGCCGGCGACGCCGGGCTGCACCGGGTGGGCGGCCTCGCACTGGATCCGGGTTCGACCGCGCAGACCACGGCCGTCGGCATCCTGGTCCTGGCGGCGGTCACGCTCACCGCCGTGACCGGCATCCGCACCGCCGCGCGCCTGCAGGCCGGGCTGCTGGTCTTCGAGTACGTCGTCCTGCTGGGCTTTTGCGGATACGGCATCGTCACCGGCCCGCACGAGTTCAGCCTGAGCTGGTTCGACCCGTTCGCGATCCCGTCGCCGACCGCGCTCGCCCAGGGCCTGCTGCTGTCGGTGTTCTGCTACTGGGGCTTCGAGTCCGCGTTCAGCGTCAACGAGGAGGTCCGCGACCCGCGCGACGCCTCCCGGGCCGGGATCACCACCCTGTTCACCATGCTGGGGCTGTTCCTGCTCGGTTCCATCGCCTTCCAACGTGTCCTGTCCGAGGAGGAGTTGGTCGGCCACGGAGCCGAGGGCCTGGCCTTCTTCGGCGAACGGCTCGCCCCCCAGCCGTGGGCGGCGCTCCCGCTGATCGCCCTGATGTTCTCGGCGGTCGCCTCGCTGC
This sequence comes from Streptomyces sp. UG1, assembly GCF_049974585.1. NCBI lineage: Bacteria > Bacillati > Actinomycetota > Actinomycetes > Kitasatosporales > Streptomycetaceae > Streptomyces > Streptomyces sp. UG1. The sequence goes on from NZ_JBNGGG010000019.1 coordinate 73,531, forward strand.
AGGCCGGGGTATTCCGACGGCCCGGGCGATGTTCGCGATGAGCCGGGACCGTACGCTCGGCCCGGTGTGGTCCAAGGTCAGCCCCCGGTACGGGACTCCGGCCGCCGGCACGGTGCTGATCGGGGCGCTGGCGGCGGTGGTCGCGGCGCTGGCGCTGGTCATCCCGCGACTCGCCGACATGATCATGGCGACGGTGTCCGCCGTGGGCGTCGTGGTCGCCCTGTCGTACGCGCTCACGGCGCTGGCGGCCGCCGTGCGGTTCCGTGCCCTGCTGCGCGAGGACCTGTGGCAGGGGGTGCGGGCGGTGGTGCTGCCCACGCTGAGCGCGGCCGCTCTGCTCGGCCTCGGCGGTTACCTCGGCTGGTCCTTCTACACCTCCGCCGATCACTTCGAAGTCAGCGCGGAAAACGGGTGGTTCCTGCTCTTCACTCCGCTGGCGATGATCGCGTCCGGCTTCGTGGCCGCCGCGTGGGCCAGGTGGGTGCGCAGGTCGCCGTACTTCCACACGGGTGCGGGCACCGACGCCGACGCACCCCAGTTGCTCGTCACCTCCCGATGACCCCGACCAGGAAACGGACCATGCACGCAGACCTTCTCTTCACCGGCGGCCCCGTCCTCACGCCCGAGGGCCGCACCGCGACCGCCGTGGCCGTCACCGGCGACCGCATCACGGCCGTAGGACATCAGGAGGTGCACGAGCTGGCCGGGCCGCGGACCGAGGTGGTGGACCTCGCCGGGCGGCTGCTGCTGCCCGGGTTCCAGGACGCGCATGTGCATCCGGTGCCGGCGGGGCTGGAGCTGGCCCAGTGCGACCTGACCGGAGCGCGGACGGCGGACGAGACCCTCGCGGCGGTGCGGGCGTACGCCGACGCGCACCCCGGGCGGGAGTGGATCACCGGCGGCGGCTGGTCGATGGAGGCCTTCGCGGGCGGTACGCCGACGAAGGAACTGCTGGACGCGGTGGTGCCCGACCGGCCGGTGTATCTGCCCAACCGTGACCATCACGGCGCGTGGGTCAACAGCCGTGCCCTCGCGCTCGCCGGCATCACGCGCGGCACGCCCGACCCGGCCGACGGGCGGATCGACCGGGACGCTGCCGGTGAGCCGAGCGGGACCTTGCAGGAGGGGGCGATGCGGTTGGTGGGGCGGCTCACCCCGCCCGCCACGCAGGCCGACCGGGTGGCGGCTCTGTTGCACGCCCAGCGGCATCTGCACGCGCTCGGCATCACGGCCTGGCAGGACGCGCTGGTCGGGGAGTTCCTCGGCATGGACGACCCGTCGCAGGCGTATCTGGCGGCCGCGCGGGACGGCTCGCTCACCGCGCGTGTCGTCGGCGCGCTGTGGTGGGACCGCGAGCGCGGTGCCGAGCAGATTCCCGAACTTCTCGAGCGGCGGGAGGCGTTGAAACAGAGCCGCCACGGCCGGTTTCGCGCGGGCAGCGTCAAGCTGATGCTCGACGGTGTCGCCGAGACCGGAACGGCGGCGCTGCTGGAGCCGTACCTCGACCGGTGCGGCTGTGCCACGGCCAACCGGGGCACCAGCTTCCTCGACCCGGAGCAACTGCCCAAGTACGTGACCGAGTTGGACGCGCTCGGGTTCCAGTGCCACTTCCACGCGCTGGGCGACCGGGCCGTACGGGACGCGCTGGACGCGATCGAGGCCGCGCGGGGGGTGAACGGGCCGAGCGACACGCGGCCCCACCTGGCTCATCTCCAGGTCGTCCAACCTTCCGACGTGCCGCGCTTCGCCCGGCTCGGGGCCGTCGCGAACATCCAGCCGCTGTGGGCCGCGCACGAACCGCAGATGGACGAGCTGACCATCCCCTTCCTGGGCCCCGAACGGGCCGCGTGGCAGTACCCGTTCGGCGCGCTGCTGCGCTCCGGCGCCCGGCTCGCGGCGGGCAGCGACTGGCCGGTGAGCAGCCCCGATCCGCTGCACGGCATCCATGTGGCGGTCAACCGGGTGGCACCGGGCGGCGGCGACACGCCGGTGTTTCTGCCCGCCGAACGGATCGGACTCGCCGAGGCGTTCACCGCCTACACGGCGGGCTCGGCGTATGCGAACCACCTCGACGACACCGGTGAGGTGCGGGTGGGGGCGCTGGCGGATCTGATCGTCCTCGACCGCGATCCGTTCGACGGGCCGGCGGGAGCGATCGCCGACACGCGGGTCGCGCAGACGTACGTGGGGGGCGCGCGAGTATACGCAGCTCACGAGGCATGAGCAGTAACGGAGATCACGGTCCGGTCACGCGTAGATCATTTACGCTCTGGGCAGTCTGGTAGCGCTTTTCGGTTCAACTTTCGTGCCGCGAAGCCCAGTTCGAGTGCGCGGGCGGTCACGGTGACCGCCCGCACGCAGGGGCGGGGGGACTCTGCGCTGCCGTCTCCCGAAAGGACGCACATGTCTCAGGACGTCAGGACCACCTCCCCTTCGACGCCGCCGTCAGTGAGCCGCGGGTGCTTCCTGATCAACACAGTTGAGACGGCGATGCAGGTGCGCGTCTCGTAACAGGGAGCTTCGACAAGGCGGGCCGTTCATGGAAGGCCGAAAGGCAGATGAGCGATCCGCTCCGTTTCCTCGGCCGTCAACGCAGCCCCCCACGACCGGCCAACAACCACGGTCGATCCATTCCGTTGCCACGACCACAGCTTGATGGGAGACCGGTGTGAAATCTCAGGTCGAAGGTGCTGTTCCGATAGCGTCCGCCGACAGCCTGCTGCCGACGCGGCCAGGTGCCCAGCCCCACCCCACGGAGGCGGGGAACACCCTGGCCCGCCTCTTCGTGAAACGCATCAATGGGAGCACGCAGGAGTACCGAAGGTGCCAGAACGCCGCTCAGCAGCGGCTGGACGCACTCGGATCCCCCCGCTCCGGCACCACGCTGCATGTGGAGGGGGCCCTCCATCTGGCGCAGCCCGCGTTCCTCCCGCCCGACGAGGAGGGCCACGCCAGATTGAGGCACCTCGACGCCGGCCTGCGCGTGATCGAAGCGGCCTTCCCCCAAGTCGGCACCGATGTCGAGATCTGCCGACTGACCTGCACGATGCTGGAAGGGGCCTGGCGGAGCCGGGCGCTCACCCCGTCGCGCGAGGAGGAGCAGACGACCGTCTGCGCCTGCCCTCTGTGCCGTCGGCTGCCGACGCCCCCCGCACGCACACTGGACGACTACCGTTGGCGGCAGAGCGCCGGTCGTCCCCTCACCGTCAAGAACTGGCCACACCGCCGGGAACTCGACAGTGTCCTGACCGGTGGATGGTCCTGGACCCGGCAGATGAACGACCTTGAACGAGACCTTGGCCACCGCCACCGCTTCGAGGACGACATCCTGGTCTTCCACGAATACAAACGCGTGATCGACACCATCGACACAACGCGCCTCACCCAACACGTCGAAGACCGCCTGGCCGAGAATTTCAGCACCAACAGCGCACGGGCCCTGGTCTCCGGACTCTTCGCGGCCCACAAGCGATCCGTCGACGAGTACTGGCTCCAGCAGCACGACGCGGGCAGCGTCACGCTCCCCCAGACCAACCCCCTCAGCCAGAGCACCTACTCGATCCTGCAGATGCTGGACTGCCTGTTCTGGCATGTCGCCCCCGACACCGAACTCTGGCAGGAGGAAAACCTCGCCTCCCTGCTGCTGTGCCGCGTCATCGACGACATGGCCGACGTACGAGCCGACGCCCTCACCGGCGAGATCAGCAACTTCTGGCTCGCCGACATGCCCACTCACACCAAGGCGCTCTACGCCGCCTGCGCCATAGCCATAGTCAAGTACGGCTGCATGCCCGAGGCGCACGACCCGATGTGGAACACCTGGCTGATGACCACCACCATCGTCTGGATGGGACTCACGGGCCGCCACGCCCTGTGGTTCGACGGCATCACCCAGGGCCTGCCCTCGGCCGAGGGATGCCCGCTCTGCGACCTGCAGCCCAACTCATGCTCCGGCATCCTCACGGACGGCACCACCCTCACCATCGCCCCGCGGCCCACCGTGCCGGCGCTGAGCGCTGGGGCCGCCGAGCTGTCCGCACGCTGCCGAGCCCAATATCCCCGGACATGGCCCCTCTTCGACGCCGAGCTCCACGCCTTCGAGGCACTGCACGGCCCCTGGCACGGCAACATCGACAGCGCATGGGAGATCTTGAGCCGCACCTATATAGCCGCCGTGGAGGCATCACACGCCGCTGCGTCCCCGGCCCGCGCTCGTGAGATCCAACAAGACGCCGGCGTAGTCGGATCCGAGAAGTTTCACACCCTGCACGACCCTCGGACCGGGAGGGAAGACACCGCGCTGCTCGCCTACATGTTCGGCGCCGCCCACCCGCATTTCCTCTGGAACGCCACGGGATACCGGCCCACGGACGTCGCAGGCGACTGGCTCGACGGCTGACGCGGCGCTGCCCGGCCGGGGTCCGGCCGGGCGGCGGTGGTGGTGATGTCAGACGGAGAACTCGACCGGCAGGCTGTCGAGCCGGGACTCCCAGGTGGAGGCGGTCGAGGAGAGCTCCTCCGACGGCACGGCCAGGCGCAGGCCCGGCAGCCGGTGCAGCAGGACGTCCACGCCGATCTCGATGATGGACTGGCCGATGTTCTGCCCCGGGCACTCGTGCGGTCCGGCGCTGAACGCCAGGTGCGACTGGTTGCCCTGCACGGCGGCCGAGTCGGGCCGCACCTCCGGGTCGAGGTTGCCGGCGGCCAGGCCCAGGATGAGCAGTTCTCCCTCCTGGATGTGATGGCCTCCCAGCTCCAGGTCGGCGGCCGCGAACCGGCCCGGCAGCACGGCCAGCGGCGGGGTGTCCCACATGACCTCCTCCACCACCGAGGAGATGTTCAACTGCCCGCTGACCAGACCGGACAGCCGGGCAGTGTCGGTGAGGACCAGTTGCAGGACCCGGGCCAGCAGGTTGCTGGTGGTGGTGTGCGCGGCCATCAGCACCAGGCGCAGATGGCTGACGACCTCGTCGTGGTCGAGGTCGGCCGGGTGCTCCAGCAGGGCCGTGGCGAAGTCGGAGCCCGGCTCGGCCCGCTTGCGCTCGGCGAGTTCCGAGAGGATCTGCATGATCCGCTCGTTGTGCTCGAGGGCGCCCGCGCCGCCCTTGAAGACCTGGGCGCACGACTCGACCAGGCGCAGCCCGTCCGTCATGGGAAGGCCCAGGATCCGGGTGAGCACGAGCATCGGCAGGTGCTCGGCGTAGTCGGCCACCAGGTCGGCGCGCCCGGCGTCGGCGAACGCGTCGATCTGTTTGTTCGCGAAGTACGTGGCGTGGCGCCGCACGCCGCGGCTGGACGCCGCGAGCAGCCCGTCGGTGACCGCGCCGCGCAACCGGCGGTGCGGTTCGCCGTCCTGGGAGACGCAGTCGGGCCGCCAGCCGACCATCGGGATCAACGGTGACGTCTCGGAGACACGCCCCTCCCGCCAGTCCCGCCAGATCCGCGCATCCCGGCTGAACTGGCGGGGATTGTCGAGCACCCGCCGGTTGTCGCGGTAGCCGAGGACCAGCCAGGCGGGGACGTCGCCCTCGAGCAGCACCGGCGCCACCGACCCGTGCTCCTTGCGCAGCCGCTCGTAGATGCCGTACGGGTCGGTCGAGGCCTCCGGCCCGAACAGGCGTGTGACATCGGCCCCGTGGGCGACCGGGCAGCCGCGCGGGGCGTCGGGATCGTTTAAGGGCTGGGCGTTCATCGGGACTCCAGTGCGACGGCAGAGCGGTCCTTCAGGTGGCGTATCAGGGCGACGAGCACGTCACGGCTGGAGGCCCGGTCGCGGGCGTCGCAGGCCACGACCGGGATGTGTTCGGAGATGTCGAGGGCGTCGCGGATCTCCTCGACCGGATAGTCCTTGGAGTCCGGGAAGACGTTCAGCGCGACGACGAACGGCACCTTCTGCCGCTCCATCTCCTCGATGGCCCGGAAACTGGAGGCCAGGCGCCGGGTGTCGACCAGCACGACCGCGCCGAGCGCGCCCTTGAACAGGCCGTTCCACAGGAACCAGAAGCGCTCCTGTCCGGGAGTGCCGAACAGATACAGCATCAGGCTGTCGTTGAGGCTGATCTTGCCGAAGTCCAGGCTGACGGTGGTCTCCGTCTTGTCGGCGACGCCGATGAGGTGGTCGACGTCGGCACTGGCCTGGGTGAGGGTCTCCTCGGTGGTGAGCGGCTTGATGTCGCTGACCGAGCGGACCATGGTGGTCTTCCCGGTGCCGAATCCGCCGGCGATCATCACCTTCACCGAGCGGGTGCCCCCGGCACCGGGCCCGCCCGGCTGGTCAAAGCCTTTCAAGTCCACTGAGTACCTCCTCAAGGAGCGCGAGGTCGGGCCCGCGCCCGGCGGCCTGCGCCGGGATGGGATCACGGGCTTGGACACGGCCTGCCTCCAGCAGATCCGTCAGGAGCACCGCGAGAATGTTGAAGGGCAATCCGAGGTGGGCGCCGAGTTCGGCCACCGACAGCGGATCGCGGCAGCGCCGGAGGATCTCCTCGTGCTCGTGCTGCATCCCCGGTACCGGGGCGGTGCGGGAGACGATGAGGGTCGCCACGTCGAGACTCGACGCCGAACCGCCCGGTCCGCTGCGCCCCCGGGTGAGGACGTAGTAGCGCTCGAGACCGGACGGGTCCGTGGGCCGGCGGGGAGCACTCATCCAGAGTGCTCCTCCAGGCGCGGAGTGGTGCCGAGCAACTCGCCCATCCTGCGCGCCAGGTCCCTCATCTGATGGCCGAGCAGACCCTGGTCGAGGCCTTCGCGGGCGAGTACGCCGAGATAGGTCTCCACCCCGGCCCGTACGACGAAGAGGTGACCGCCGTCGACCTCGATCATCGCCAGCCGGAGCTGCCCCGCGTACTTGGGGAACTGCTCGGCGACCGGCTGGGCCAGCGCCTGCAGTCCGGCCACCACGGCGGCGAAGCGGTCCACGTCATCGGGGTCCTCGGCGCCGTAGGCGGTGATGGCCTTGCCGTCACTGGAGGCCACGAGGGCGAAGTTGATCTCCTGAATGCTCTCCACCAGGTCGCGGAGCGCCCAGCTCACGTCGGTTCCCTGCTGCGTCATGGACTAGTCGCTCTCTTCGGTGCGGTGCTGCTCGGTGGACTCGCGGCCATCGGCCGGCGCCTCGTCCTCGCCGGCCTCGCGGCCCGCGGTGGCGAAGGCGGCCAGGCCGGCGAAGGAGGCATCGGGCGGAACGGCGGCGACGGACGTCGTCTCCTCGCTCTGCTCCGAGCGCTCGGCCGGCTCGTGGCGTGCCGCCTCGTGCCGCTTGCTGCGGCGCCGGGGCAGGCCACCGGGCGTGGTGTCCACGGCGTCGGCGGTGTCGGCCGGGGCGGTCTCGACGACGACCGGCTCGCGGGCCGGTGCGGCGGCGCCGGCCGAGGCCGTCGGGGCGGCCGGCGCCGAGGTGGCGGAGGCGGCCGCGGGCAGCGGGCTGAAGTACTTGTGCGGGACCACTACCACCACCGAGGTGCCGAGCCACGGCGAGTCCGCGAAGGTGACGCGGATGCCGTACCGGCGGGCCAGGATGCCGACGACGCGCAGACCGATGTTCGCGTCCTCCGAGATGCCGCCGAGACCCGCGCCGGGCGCGGTGCCCGCGAGGGCCTGCTCGGCCTCACGCTTCTTCTCCTCGCTCAGGCCCTTGCCGGAGTCCTGGATCTCGATGCCGACGCCGTTGGGGACCTCCTTGCCGGAGACGAGCACCGGCTCGGTGGGCGGCGAGTAGCGCGCGGCGTTGTCGAGGAGGTGGGCGAAGATCAGCGTCAGATGGTCCACCAGGCCACCGTCGACGCCGAGTTCGGGCAGATGGCGTACGTCGATCCGGTGGAAGTCCTTGATCCGGCCGATGCCGCCGCGGACCACGCTGAGCAGGCGCTGCGGCTCCTGCCACTGGCGGCCGGGGCGGTCCGAGCCGCCGAGGACGCTGATGCTGGCGGCGAGACAGTCGGCCGGGCCGATCGCCTGGTCGAGCTCCATCAGGCCGCGGGCGACGGCGGGCAGCCGTCCGTGCTCGCCCTGGAGATCGTGCAGCCGGCCGCGGAGCTTGCTGGTCAGGACGTGGATACGGTTGCCGATGCCGACCACGGCCTGCTCGGCCGAGGTGGAGCGGTCGAACTCCTCCTCGATGCCGATCAGCGAGGTGCGCAGGACCTTGCGCAGGCTGGCCTGGAGCTCGGAGCTGACCTTGGCGCACTGGGTGACGGTGGGCAGGACGTCGTCGATGGCTTCGCCCTCGCGCAGTTTGCGCAGCGCGTCGGGGAGCTGTTCGTCAGCGAGCCGGGCGACGGCGGACAGTTGGTGGGCGAGCTGCTCCTGCCAGACCTCGGCCTGGTCGGCGAGCTGGGCCTCGTAGGACTTGGCCTGCGCGGCGATGCGCTCCTCGTAGGAGCCGCTCTCCTCGGCGAGGCGCTCCTCGTACGCGCGGGACTGCTCGGCCAGTTGGGCCTCATAGGCGCCGGACTGCTCGGCGAGGCGGCCCTCCAGGGCGGCGCGGTCGGCGCTGAACTTCCGCTCCAGGCCCGCCACGTGCTGCTGCCACTGCTGCGAGTGCTCGGCCTGCGAGGCGCGGAAGTCGCTCTCGGCCCGGCGCAACTGCGCCCGGGTGCGGAGCAGGAGGCGTACGCACACGGCGCTGGCGGTGGTCGCCGCGATGCCGGCGACGGCGGCGGTTATTCGCTCCGAGCTCATGAACGTGGCGGCAACGGTCCCACCTCCTAAAGCCAGTGGCATGAGCCACCAGCTGTACCAGGCGACAGGGGGCCGCGCCGCCGGCGGCGGTGTGGCGAGTTCCATCTGCATCCTTCGAGGCGACGATCGAACAAGGGGGGTGTGCTGGGCGATCGCACTCATGAGTACGCATCGCGAGATGACCGATCACGACCGGGTCAACTCGCAGCGCCGGACGGGAGCTTATCGGGTTTGAACGCAAAAGGATCAACCTCGGGCGTTGACGGAAGTGAGTATTCCGTCACTGTCAGCCAGGGAAGCGCAAAATCGACAGATACCTTTACTGACCAGCGCGGCGAAACGTTCGGCGGTACGCCTGCGGTGACACCCCGATCGCGGCCTGCAGATGCTGGCGCAGGGAGGTGCCCGTGGCGAAGCCGACCTGGCCGGCGATCCGGTCGACCGACAGGTCGCTGGACTCCAGCAGATGCCGGGCCCGCGCGACCCGCTGCTGGATCAGCCAGCGGCCGGGGCTGAGGCCGACCTCGTCGTGGAAGCGGCGGGCGAAAGTGCGCAGGCTCATCCGGGCGTGGCCGGCCAGATCGGTCAGGGTGAGGGATTCGGCGAGGTGTTCCAGGGCCCAGGCGCGGGTGCCGGCGGTGCTCGCGGCTCCGCTGTCCGGGACCGGCTGCTCGATGTACTGGGCCTGGCCGCCGTCCCGGAAGGGCGGCACGACACAGCGCCGGGCGACCGCGTTGGCCAGTTCGCTGCCGTGGTCGGTGCGGACGATGTGCAGGCACACGTCGACGCCCGCGGCGGCGCCGGCCGAGGTGAGGATCCGGCCGTCGTGGACGAAGAGGACGTCCGGGTCCAGGTCGACCTGCGGGTACCGGCGGCGCAGCGCTTCGGTCGACTGCCAGTGCGTGGTGGCCCGGCGGCCGTCCAGCAGGCCCGCCGCGGCGAGGACGAAGGCGGCGGTGCAGATCGACACGATGCGGGCGTCCGGGCGGATCAGCGCGAGCGCGCCGGCCACCTCGGCGGGCAGCCCCGGGGGGATGTATGGCGGAGCGATGGAGGCGACGACCACGGTGTCGGCCGTGGCGAGGATCTCCGGGCCGTGCTGGACGCCGATGGTGAAGTCCGCGTCGCTGCGCACCGGCCGGCCGTCGACGCTGCACGTCGCCACCTCGTACCGGCCGTCGGCGGCGCCGAAGATCCGGCTGGGGATGCCCAGTTCGAAGGGGTAGACGCCGTCCAGGGCCAGCACCACGACCCGTTCCACATGCCCCTGATCACGCATGGCACGATCTTATCGAAGGTTGGCAATCGTGCCATTTTCCTGGGCGGCGGCTCCGGGCAGGCTGAACCACCATGAGCACTGTGAACACGATGCGAGTCATCAGCCAGGACGTCCTCGGCGGCCCCGAGGTCCTGAAGGAAGTGGAGCTGCAGCGCCCGGCGCCACGCCCGAACGAGGTGCTGGTCCGCGTCCGCGCCGCGGGCGTCAACCCGACCGACTGGAAGCACCGCGCCACCGGCGGCTTCCTGGGCGAGCCGCCGTTCGTGCTGGGGTGGGACGTCTCCGGTGTGGTCGAGTCGGTGGGCATCGGCGTCGCCCGTTTCAGGCCCGGCGACGAGGTCTTCGGCATGCTGTCGTACCCGTTCGGCCACGGCTCGCACGCCGAGTACGTCGCCGCGCCGGCCCGCGCCTTCGCGGACAAGCCGGCCTCGATCGACCACACGCAGGCGGGCGCGCTGCCGCTGGTCTCGCTGACCGCGTGGCAGGCACTGGTGGAGTACGCCGACCTCCGGCCGGGGCGGCGGGTGCTGATCCACGCGGCGGCCGGCGGCGTCGGGCACGTGGCCGTGCAGATCGCCAAGGCGCGGGGCGCGTATGTGATCGGCACCGCGAGCGCGGGCAAGCACGACTTCCTGCGGGGGATCGGCGTCGACGAGGCGATCGACTACCGGGAGACGGACTTCGCCGAGGCCGTGAAGGACGTCGATGTCGTCCTGGACACGCTGGGCGGCGAGACCTCCACACGCTCGCTGCGCGTGCTGCGCCCGGGCGGGATCGTGGTCTCGATCCTGCCGGGCGGTTCGGACGAGCTGTACGTGGCGGCCGAGCGGCTCGGTGTGCGGGTGCTGCGGATGCTCGTGGACGCCTCGCACAGCGGGATGAAGGCGATCGCGGAGCTGGTGGAGGCGGGGAAGTTGCGCCCCACGATCGCCGGTACCTTCCCGTTGGCCGACGCCGCCGAGGCACATGCGCTCGGCGACACCGGCCGGACCACGGGGAAGCTGGTCCTCACGGTCGACTGAGTCAGAACGTCAGCACGGGCTTGATCGCCTTGCCAGCGCCCATGTCCCGCACCGCCTGGTCGATGTCCGCGAACGGATAGCTACTGATCAGGCGGTGCAGCGGCAGCCGTCCGTCCTTCACCAGCTCGACGAGGGCCGGGATGAAGGCCTGGGTCTCGGCGTCGCCGAGGGTGAGCCCTACGACCCGCTTGCCGCCGAGCAGGCCGTTGACGTCCAGGGCGACCTCGGTGCCGAACGGCGGGGCGCCCACCACCACGAGGGTGCCGCGCAGCGCGAGGGCGTCGACGCCCTGGCGCAGCACGCCGACGTTGCCCGTGGTCTCCACGACGCCGTCGGCGCCCTGGCCGCCGGTGATCACGGCGATCGCGTCACCGAGGTCGGCCTCGCTCGCGTTGACGGTGTGGGTGGCGCCCAACTCCTTGGCCAGCGACAGGCGTTCGGCGACGCGGTCGACGGCGACGATCGTGGTCGCCGGGGTGAGGGCGGCGGCCATGACGGCCGACAGGCCCACGGCCCCGGCGCCGAGGACGACGACGGTGCTGCCGGTGACCGGCTTCAGCACGTTCCAGACGGCGCCGACCCCGGTCTGCACCCCGCAGCCCAGCGGGGCGATCGAGACGAGCGGCACGTCCGGGTCGACCTTCACCAGGCTGCGTTCGTCCACCAGAGCCCGCTCGGCGAAGGAGGACTGCCCGAAGAAGTGACCGCCGAGTTCCTCTCCGTCCCGGCTGATGGTGCCGGTGCCGTCGGCCCGCCGGCCGCCGATGAGGTTCAGCGGCAGCCAGGTCGCGCAGTACGCGGGGTGCCCGCCCCGGCAGTTGCGGCAGTCACCGCAGGAGGTGAAGGACAGCACGACGTGGTCGCCGGGCACGACTCCGGTCACGGACGGGCCGACGGCCTCGACGACGCCCGCGCCCTCGTGGCCGAGAACGCCGGGGAGCGGGAAGGGCAGCCCGCCGCTCGCCACGCCCAGGTCCGTGTGGCACAGGCCGGTCGCGACCATGCGGACGACGGCCTCGTGCGGTCCGGGTTCGTCGAGCTCGACGTCGGAGAGGGTGAACGGGGCTCCGCCGGACTCGACGACGGCGGCACGGGTGGGGATGGTCATCGGGATTCTCCTTGGCGGTGCGCTCAGTCGAGCGAGACGACGACGGACTTGGTCACGGCGTAGGCGTCGAGCGCCTCGGGCCCGTACTCGCGGCCGAAGCCGGAGTCCTTGACGCCGCCGAAGGGTACGGCGGGGTCGAGCATCGCCCAGTCGTTGACCCAGACGATGCCGGCCTGAAGCCGGTCGGCGACGCGGTGGGCGCGGGCCAGGTTGCCGGTCTGGACGCCCGAAGCCAGTCCGTACGGCGTGGAGTTGGCGAGCTCGACGGCCTCGTCCTCGGAGTCGAAGGGCTGAACGGTGAGGACCGGGCCGAAGATCTCCTCCTGGATCACCCGGGAGTCGTTCGCCAGGTCGGCGATCACGGTGGGCTTGTAGTAGTAGCCGCCGTCCAGGTCGAGGCGCTCACCGCCGCAGACGATGCGACCGCCCTCCTTGCGGGCGAGTTCTACGTACTCCTCGACCTTGCGCAGGTGCCGCTCCCCCGCCATCGGGCCGACGACGGTCTCGGGCTTGCCCGGGTCGCCGACCGGGACGCCGGGCACGGCGTCGGCGAGGATGCCGAGCACCGTGCTGTAGACCTGGCGCGCCACCAGCAGCCGCGGTGCGCCCATGCAGAACTGTCCGGTGTTGAAGACGAACCCCTTGATGATCGCGCCGACGGCCTTCTCCAGGTCGGCGTCCTCGAAGACGACGTGGGCCGCGTTGCCGCCGAGTTCCATGGTGACCGGCTTGAGCGCCTCCCCGGCGATGGCCGCGACCTTCCGGCCGACCGCGGTGGACCCGGTGAAGGCGACCTTGTCGACTCCGGGGTGCCGCAGCAGCGCCTCGCCGGCCGCGGGTCCGCCGGTGACGACGTTGACCACGCCGTCGGGGACACCGGCGCGCTTGAACAGGTCGGCCATGTACAGGGCGCTGAGCGGGGTCTCCTCGGCCGGCTTGTGCACCACCGTGTTGCCGACCGCGAGCGCCGGGGCGATCTTGGAGCCGGCCAGGATCAGCGGGAAGTTGTACGGCGTGATGGCCGCGACCACACCGAGCGGACGGCGCCGTACGTAGGCGAGGGCGTTCATGGGGGTGTCGCGGACCGAGCCGTCCAGGGCGTGGGCGAGGGCGGCGTAGTGCTCGAAGTCGTTGGCGGCGTTGGTGACGTCGACGGCGTGGGCGAGCGTGATCGGCTTGCCGACGTCACGGCTCTCCAGCTCGGCGATGGTGTCGGCGTTCTCCCGGATCAGCTCGGCGACGCGGTGCAGGACCCGGCCGCGCTCGCGACCGCTCAGCCCGGACCAGGCGCCGTCGTCGAAGGCGTCCCGCGCGGCGCGTACGGCCGCGTCCACGTCGGCGGCACCGGCGTCCGCGACGGTGGTGAGGACCGTGCCGCGGGACGGGTCGACCACCTCGGTGCGGGATGCGTCGACGGCCTCGCGCCACCGGCCCCCGATGAACAGCCGGCCGGGTTCGATCTCGAAGGTGGTCATCGCCACTCCTCAGCCTCATCGCCAAGATTTCAACCAACAGGTTTCCTGTTGGTCCGCAGTCTCTTTACAGACAGGTTTCCTGTCAATGCTCTAGGCTGAACTCATGCTCGACGCCCAGGCAACCAAGGCACCGCCGTCGCTTCTGTACATGGTGAAGCAGGTGGAGCTCGTCGTGCGCTCCCACCTGGACGAGCTGGTCAGGCCGTCCGGGATCACGGCGCTGCAGTACACCGCGCTCACCGTGCTGGAGAGACACGACGGACTGTCCGCCGCGCAGCTGGCGCGCGACTCCTTCGTCACGGCGCAGTCGATCGCCGATCTGGTACGCAGCCTGGAGACCCGTGGGCTCGTCCGCCGGGAGCGCAATCCGCGCAATCGCCGGGAGCTGCTGATCCTGCTGACCGACGCGGGCCGCGAACTGCTGACGCGGCACGAAGGGCCGATACGGGAGCTGGAGGCGCGGATGGTGCGCGACCTCACGGCCCATCAGACCGAGCAGTTCCGTCAGGCGCTGTCCAGGGCCTGGCACGCGCTGTCGTAGTCACCCACGGTCAGGTCACGTCCCGCACATCACGCGAAGCATCTGTCGCAATTCAAAGACATATGTCAATCGAACATGCTCAGATTCGCTCGATCGAGGGTAACTTGCAGTGCGGGGGCTGGATTTGAGCACCCGTCGCAAGTGAACAGGTTGGTTGGAGGCGATGTCGTCGTGCAGCAGGGTCCTGCGCCGTTCAGCCGGCATCTGCGCGTCCACCGGCACCGGGACCACACGGTGCTGGAGTTCCTCGGTGAGATCGACATCGCGGCCGCGGTGGAGATAGCCCCCTACCTGGACCGGGTGACGGCGCGCCCCGAGGCGCGGATCGTGATCGACCTGAGGAACATCGAGTTCTTCGACTGCTCGGGGCTGCGGCTGCTGTACCGGGCGCTCATCCGGACGCACGACCACGGCGGGCGGCTTCACCTGGTCTGCACCCACCCGCTGACCCTGCGCATGCTGCGGATCACCGGCCTGAACCGGCTGCTGCCCCCGCATCCGACGCCGGACGCGGCCCTGGGCCAGTCCGAGGCCACGTCCGGCACATTATGAGCCACCTGACTATTCGGTTCCCGGCGCGTCGAACAGGGCGCTGACGGACTCCCCGTTGTGAATACGGCGCACCGCCTCGGCCAGCGCCGGGCCGATGGACAGCACGCGCAGCTTCTCGGTGCGCTCGTCCGCCGGGATCGGCACCGTGTTGGTGCACACGATCTCCAGTACGTCCGGCTGCTCACCGATCCGCTTCAGCGCGCCGGCCGCGAACAGACCGTGCGTACAGGCCACCCGGATCGAGCGCGGCCCCAACTCCCGAAGCCGGTCCAGGAGTTCGAGCACCGTGCTGCCCTTGGCTATCTCGTCGTCCAGGATGATGACGTCCCGCCCGGTCACCTCGCCGATCACGGAGCTGATGCTGACCCGGTCGTCCGCGAACCGCTGCTTGGCACCGGCGGCCACCCGGGCGCCGATCAGCCGTGCGAAGGCGGCGGCCTCCTTGGCGTTGCCGAGGTCCGGCGAGACGACGGTCGTACGGCTCAGGTCGTACTGCCGGAAGTGCGCGGCGAGTTCGCGCAGCGCGTGCAGGTGGTCGACCGGCACCGTGAAGAAGCCGTGCACCTGGGGCGAGTGCAGGGTCATCGCGAGGACGCGGCTCGCGCCGGCCGACACCATCAGGTCGGCGACGAGCCGGCCGCCGAGTGAGATGCGGGGCGCGTCCTTCTTGTCGGAGCGGGCGTAGGAGTAGTGCGGCATGACGACGGTGATCCGGCGCGCGGAGGCGCCGCGCGCCGCGTCGCACATCAGCAACAGCTCCACCAGGTGTTCCTGGACCGGCCTGACCAGGGGCTGGATCAGGAAGACGTCCCGTTCCCGGCAGTTGGCCTGGAGCTGCACCTCCAGGCAGTCGTTGGCGAACCGGCTGACCCGGGTCGGGCTGAGCGGTACCCCCAGATGCGCACAGACCTCCGTCGCCAGTTCGGGGTGGGCACTACCGCTGAACACGGCGATCTCTCGCACGATCCGCTCCTCGCATGATCAATCCGGGTGGCGGACTCATGCTACTGACGAGCGCAGAAACGTTGCTCCGGGGTGGCAATCGGCCAACGGACAGGTCCGGCAAGGGGTTTGGGGGTACTTCGAACAGTAGGGAAGGAGGAACGTCGACATGACGACTTCCATCAAGCGCATCAACAAGCGCATGCCCGGCTGGGCGAAGGCGGTGAGCGCCCTGGTTCTGGTGCTCGTCGTCTTCTTCGCCGGGATCCGGCTGAGCGTGCTCCCCGGCCTCAAGGACCTGTTCGGCACCGAGACCAACGACCGTTCGGGTCCCGCACTGCTCCAGTCCATCCAGGACATCAGCCGTTACGACGCCGCCTCCGGCAACTTCCAGATCGTCGTGGATCTGGAGAAGGACGCCAAGTTCCTGCCCGACGCCATCCGCGGCAGCCGCACGCTGTACGTCGGCGCGGGCACCGTGGACGCCTATGTCGACCTCGGAAAGGTCGGCGACGACGACGTCACGGTCAACGACGACCGTACGTCCGCCACGCTCCGCCTGCCGCACGCCGCCCTGGGCAAACCGTCCCTCGACCCCGACCGCTCCTACGCCGTCTCCAAGCAGCGCGGCCTGCTCGACCGCATCGGCGATCTGTTCTCGGACAACCCGAACAGCGAACAGGCCGTGCAGAAGCTGGCGGTCCGGCACATCGGCGACGCCGCCAAGGAGAGCGGGCTGACCGCACGCGCGGAGACCAACACCACCGACATGCTCAAGGGACTCCTGCACTCCCTCGGCTTCAAGGAGGTGAAGGTGACCTACACGACCTGACATCTGCCATGCGATACCGGGGTAATCCCCTTACTACGAAGGGAAGTTGAAGACTGGAGGATCGCATGGCCCGTGCAACCTCACGTTCGCGCGCCGCGAAGCACCCCGGCACTCCCACCAAGTCCACAGGCACCACCAAGTCATCCGCGGGCGGCGGCAAGTCCGCCAAGGGCGGCGCGAAGCCGGCGGGTGGCGGTGCCAAGCCGAAGGGCTCCGCCAAGCCGAAAGGGTCCGCCGAGTCGAAGGGGTCCGCCAAGTCGGGGCGGGCCCCTCGACCGGGGCGAAGTCCGCTGCGCCTGCTCGCCCGTCTGCTGGCGATGCTGTGCGCCTTCGCGTTCATGGTCGCCTTCGCCGTCGTCCTGGCGAGGCTGACCCTGCAGCCCTCACCCGCGTCGGAGGCCCTGACGCACACCAACCTGCGCCCGGGCCGCTCGCTGCGGGCCTATCTGGACCAGCCCGAACTGCGTGACGCCGTCCGGCAGATCGGCGGCAATCTGCTGCTGGGAGTGCCGTTCGGCATCCTGGTCCCGGTCCTCGCCCCGAAGACCCGCGGCGTCCTGCGGGTCCTGCTGCTGACGGCGACCGTGATGCTCCTGGTCGAGTTCGCACAGGGCGCGCTGGTCACGGGGCGCGCCTTCGACATCGACGACGTCATCCTCAACACCACCGGAGCCCTGGTCGGCTACGTCCTGCTGGGACGGCGACTGAGCCGCGCGGTGCACGCCCGGGAGCCGCGCTCCTCCTAGGCCCGGTCGTCAAATTCCCGTCATCCACCCGAAGGGCGGGCCGCGCGGCGGCAGGCGGGAATTTGGCGGCAGGGCCTAGCGCAGCACGAGCTGGACGATGGCCATCGTGCCGACCACGACGATGAACGCGCGCAGCACGGCGGGTGGCAGGCGGCGGCCCAGGGTGGCCCCGAGATGGCCGCCGGCCGCCGACCCGGTCGCCAGGAGGAGCACGGCCGTCCAGTCGAACTCGGCGACGACGAGGAAGAACAGCGCGGCGACGGAGTTGACCACGGCGACGAGCACGTTCTTGACCGCGGTGAGGCGTTGCAGGCCGTCGTCGAGGAGCATGCCCATCAGGGCGACGTAGATGATGCCCTGAGCCGCCGAGAAGTAGCCGCCGTAGACGCTGGCCAGGGTCAGGCCGGCGAGCAGGGGGAGGCCGCCGTCGGGGCGTGTGGAGCTGCCCTCGCGCGCCCTGCGGTCGCGCAGTCTCCTGCTGATCAGCGGCTGGAGGACGACCAGCACCAGGGCCAGGCCGACCAGGACCGGCACGATGCGTTCGAACGCCGAGGCGGGCAGGGCCAGCAGGAGCGTCGCCCCGGTGAGTCCGCCGAGGCCGGCGCCGGCGCCCCACTTCAGGATGCGTCGGCGCTGGCCGCGCAGTTCACGCCGGTAGCCGATGGCGCCGCTGATCGAGCCGGGGATCAGACCGAGCGCGTTGGAGACCGTGGCGGTGACGGGCGGCAGGCCGGTCGCGAGCAGGACCGGGAACGTGATGAGCGTCCCCGAGCCGACCACGGCGTTGACGGCGCCGGCGGCCGTCCCCGCGCCCAGGACGGCGAGCAGCTCACCGATATGTGCGGCGTTCATGGCGAGAAGCCTAGGAATTCACCAGTTCGGCGGCCGACGAAGAGTGCCCGCGCAGGCAGGCGCCGGCCGCCGCCACGACCGGCACATACCCCAACCCCTGGTCCGTACCAAGGTATTGACGCCCTCTTACTTCACTCCTTAAATCAAGTGGCGACACCTTCACCCCCCACCTCGGCCGGCGAACCCGTCCCTCGGGTCGCCGCCGTACGGAAGGAAGCGCGATGGCCTCCCCACGCCTGCCCCGCACCGCTCTCCTCGCCACCCTGTCGGCCGTCCTGGTCGCGTCCGCCGCGATCGGCCCGGCGCAGGCGGAGCAACCCGGCGCCTCGGCGGCGGCGGTGACGTTCTCCGACACCTTCGACGGGCCCGCGGGCGCCGCGGTCGACTCCTCGAAGTGGCAGATCGAGACCGGCGACAACGTCAACAACCACGAGCGGCAGTACTACACCTCGGGCAACAAGAACGCGGCCCTGGACGGCCAGGGCCACCTGGTGATCACCGCACGGAAGGAGAACCCGGCCAACTACCAGTGCTGGTACGGCACTTGCGAGTACACCTCGGCCCGGCTGAACACCGCCGGGAAGTTCACCGCCCAGTACGGACACATCGAGGCGCGGATCAAGGTGCCGCGCGGACAGGGCATGTGGCCGGCGTTCTGGATGCTGGGCACACCGGTCAACTGGCCGGACTCGGGCGAGATCGACATCATGGAGAACGTCGGCTTCGAGCCCTCGACCGTGCACGGCACCCTCCACGGCCCCGGCTACTCGGGCTCGGGCGGCATCGGCGCCGCGTACTCCCTCCCCAACGGGCAGGCCTTCGCCGACGCGTTCCACACCTTCGCCGTCGACTGGGCGCCCGACTCCATCACCTGGTCCGTGGACGGCAACGTCTACCAGCGGCGCACCCCCGCCGACCTGGGCGGCAGGCAGTGGGTCTTCAACAAGCCGTTCTTCCTGATCCTGAACCTCGCGGTGGGCGGCTACTGGCCCGGCGACCCGGACGGCTCCACCGTCTTCCCGCAGCAACTGGTGGTGGACCACGTCTCGGTGACGACCGGCGAGTAGCTCCGCCGACGGCACGCCCGTGCGGCCCCACTGCCGCGACGGCACGGTCGGCCGACCGTGGGACTGCGCCGACGGCACCCGTCAGCGACGCGGGCTAATGGTGACGCCAGGTGAACTTGTCGCCGCCGACCCAGCGGATCACATCCGGGTCGTCCAGGTCGTGGACCGTGATGCCGAAGGCGGCGGCGGTCTCCAGGACGTCGGTGACGGCCCTGGCCGATCCGACGACGACACCGTCGATCTCCATGATCCGGAACGGAGGCGTACCCGGCTGAACCCCGAGCACCAGGATCCGCGGCTGAGAGATGTGCGGGCTCGCGATTTCGGTCATGCATAGAGCGTAGAGCGCAACGCGCGTCAACGGATCCTTCGGGTCAAAAGGGTCAGAGCCGGGGAACCCTGGAGGTGGAGGTGGCCGATGGATCCCGTGGAGGCGCTGAACCGGATCGCCTTTCTGCTGGAGCGGTCCCTGGAGCCGACGTATCGCGTACGCGCCTTCCGCACGGCGGCAAGGGTGCTCGCGGAGCTGCCCGAGGACGAGGTACGGGCGCGGGCGCGGGCCGGGACGCTGGAGTCACTGCGGGGTGTGGGGCCGAAGACGGCGAAGGTGGTGCGGGAGGCGCTGGCCGGCCAGGTGCCCGGATATCTGACGGATCTGGAGGGCCGCCCCGGTGTGGAGCCGCCCGAGAGCGGCCGGCGCCTGTGGGAGCTGCTGCGCGGGGACTGCCATCTGCACTCCGACTGGTCGGATCTACTGATCACAAGCCCTGTTTTGATCAGGAGATCCGCCGCACAGTGGGTGCAGGTGAATGACTGTGCTGCACATCGACCCCGGAACCCCCGCCTTGCTCGTCCGCCGCCTTAGCCGGACCAATGAGTCCAGCAGCTCTCTGGAGCGGCAGGCAGCCGACCTGAGTCGCGCTGTCCTGGATTTGTCCCTGGCCGTCGTCGGCGACGTGGAAGACCCGGACGTGTCCGGCGCCGTCGCCCCCGCCGAGCGGCCCAAGCTGGGGCCGTGGATGCTGTCACCGCTGTGGGAGTCGTGGCGGGTGATCATGGTCACCGACCTGGACCGGCTCACCCGCGAGCAGTACGCGTGGGAGGTCTTCGCCGAGCGGTGCCACCAGGGCGGCAAGGAGATCATCTGCCTCAGCGACCCCAACCTCGACATCCATACCCCTGTAGGCCGGTGGACCGCGTACGGCCGGGCCACCATGGCGATGGAGTACCGGCAGGCGCTGGTCCGGAAGCGGCTCAACCAGCGTGCGTACTACCGGCAGGAAGACCTCTGGCCGGGTGGCTCATGGCCCTTCGGGTACAGGGCCGAGGACTTCACCCGCGACGGCAAGAAGCGGTTTCGGCTGGTCCCGGATGCGGTGACCGCGCCGCTAGTACGGGAGGCCTACGAGAAGATCGTCGACCAGGGCTGGTCGATGCGGATGCTTGCGGCGGACTGGGAGCTGCGCGGCGTCCCCACCAGCCGTGACCACCAACTCATCGCGTCCGGCAGGGTGCCCGAGAAGCGTCGCCGCTGGGCGGGTACAGCGATGACCAAGATCCTTCGCTCTCCGGTCCTGAAGGGCATCGCCATGCACCAGGGCGAGCCACTGCTACGTGACGGCCTGCCGGTGCGCTGGGCGGACCCCCTGCTCACAGACGTCGAATTCGACCGGCTCCAGGGTGCGCTGGACATCCTCCGGCTTCGCCATCCTGGCGGGAGGGGCGACGTGTCGCCCATCAACGGCGTGTTCTTCTGCGGCTGCGGGCGCAAGCTGCACGAGGCCCCCCGCCCCGAGGACTCCGGCCGTCGTTCCCACCTGCGCTGCGCGTCGGTGTCGAGCGGCGAGGACTGCCCGTTCAAGTCGTCGTATTGGCCGCGAGACCCCACGCTGCGCATGGCTGAACGGGTGTTTCTCGACAAGTTGGGCGCCGAGGAGGTCATGGAGCGGCGGTACATACCCGGCGCCGACAACCGGCAGCGGATCACCGAGCTGGAGACTGCCATCCATAACCTGGCACAGTCCGTCGCCCAGACATCGTCGGAGGAGGTGCGCGCCGCGCTGGTCTCGACGATGGAGCAGCACGCCGCGCGCGCCGAGGAACTTCGGCAGGAGCCGGTGGTTCCGCCCCGCTGGGACGAGGTCGGCACCGGCCAGACCTTCGCCGACCGGTGGGCGTCCATGGACAGCTGGGGCGAGCGGGGGCCGTTCCTCCGGAACCTGGGTATGCGCTGCTATCTCCTCGGCTTGCCTAAGGGCTATCACGATGCGCTGATCTTCACCCCCCGCGACGCGCTCACCTACGCGCGGGACGCGGCGTCCGGGATGCCCGTGAGCGAAGACTTCGACGCCATCGCGCGGGCCGCCGTCACGCAGGCCCTCGCCGAGGGAATCGCGGAGATGGAGCGCGGGATCCACGCGCACGCCGGTTCCTGACCACCGGAGGGCGCTTGACACAGTTTGTAACGTTTGGTGCAGGTTCCGCCACGTCTGTCCATCCCGCCTCTGCGGGGGCTGAACGGAGCGACCTGAGTAAGACGGAGCCCCGGGGACCACACCCCGGGGCTTCCGACAACCGCTAAACAAGGTGAATATCGTGTTCAAGTACAACCATACCACCGGTAACACCCCTGGTAAGAGCCCCTGCTGCCACTTCTGTACGGACAGGGGCGCCGCCTGGGCCTACCCGGCCGAGACCTTCACCCGCCGCCTCGTCGACGGCGTCCACGTCGTCCTGGACGGCCCGTGGCGTGCCTGTACGGCCTGTCACCGGCTGATCGAGGCCGACACGTGGGCGAAGCTTCGGCGGCGCTCCCTCGCGTTCCACCGAGCCGTGTACGGGCCGCTGACGCCCGCCGAGGACATCGCGATCGCCGCCGACCTGGCACCGCTGTGGATGGCCTTCCGGGCGCGCCGCACCGGCCCCGCTGAGCGGATCGGCGGTGTGGTGTGAACCAGCCCCTGTGCCCGTTGTCCCTTGAGGCCCTGGCCGACAGCTACATCGCCGCGAAGACCGATCCGCAGAAGGCCGGCATCGCTCTGATCGCCGAGGCTCACGGCCAGAGGAACGACTTCATGGCCATGGCGCAGGACGCGGCTCGTCGTGAGGCCGCCCTCCGCGAGAGCAGCATCCGCCGGGAGATCGAGCGCCTTGACTCCCTCGACGAGGTGCGGCGCCGTCGCCGTGCCGAGAAGACCGCGAAGCTGCGGAGCGCGGAACTCTCGGAGGAGGACGAGGAACGTCTTACGCAGATGCTCGCTGGCCTCTACGACACCTACCGGCTCGACGAGCTTGAGAAGCCCGTCTGGCTGGTCGACGGCATCGTGCAGAAGGGCAAGCTGGCACGGCTCAACGGACCGCCGAAGAGCCTCAAGAGCTTCGTCATGCTCGATATCTGCGGGTGCGTTGGGAGCGGTGTCCCGTCGTGGCACGGCAGGCCCGTGACGTCCGTCAAGGTGCTGTACGTGGTGGCGGAGGGGGCGACCGGCATCACCGACCGTGTGCGGGCGTGGGAGGCGGTGAACGGCCGCAGGATGACGGGCGTCGACTGGTACCCGCGCCCGGTACAGCTCGGGGACGAGGACGAGGTGCGGCTGCTGATCAGGTTCGTGAAGCGCGGCGAGTTCGGTCTGGTCGTGCTCGACACACAGGCCCGGTGCACGCTGGGCGTCTCCGAGAACGACGCCACCGAGATGGGTGCCGTGGTGGACGCCTTGGGTGTGGTGCAGGAGGCGACCGGGGCGACGTGTTGGCTCGTCCACCACACGCCCGACGCCGACCCCATGAAGGGGCGCGGTTCGAACGCCGTCCTGGGCGGGGTCGACGCTGAGTTCGCCGTGAAGCGGGATCGGAAGACGGACACCGTCACCCTCCTCAACACGGCGCAGAAGGATGCGGCGGAGGCGGCGCCCGTCACGCTGACGTACACGGTCAGGGGGGGCGTCGCTGGTGCTCGGACTGCCGGGCGGCGGCGAGGCGCACGTGCCGAACGTGACCGATCAGCAGAGGACCGTGCTCGTGGCCATGGCGGAGTTCGGGGAGCTGGGCGGTTCGCCCACCGATCTGGCTCGCGAGTGCGGGTGGAGGGACGGGCGCGGCAAAGCGCAGAAGGCGATCGCCGGGCTCATGAGCAAGGAGCTGGCCGAGAAGGTGCCGGGGGGCAGCCGCTACCGCCCGGCGGGAGCTGGATGGCACATCGTCAACATGGGCGCCCAGTCGTCCATCGGCGACTTCACGTGAAGATGGCAAAGATCATCATCAAAGATCGTTCCCGTACCCAAACGGAGGGATACGAAAGGCGTCCCGTATCCCTCTTCGTATCCCTTGATCGTATTCCTGTAACCGGCTCGTATCCGAAATCCGTATCCCTTCTGACCAGCACGTATCCCTTGCGTATACCTGACGGCACGTCATAACACCTAACCCGTATCCCTGCGGAGGGGGGTCTATATAGGACCCCCCGTAGGTACGGAGGGATACGGACGACACCAACGACTCAAAGGAGAAGCTGACGGGACCCGATGACCGACACCAATGACCTGAACGACCAGGACTGCATACCCCCGCCCAACCGCCCTGACGAGCCGCTGGCCGCCTCCCAGGCCGCCCTCGGCCTCGGCCTCCACACGGCCGCTGGAAAGCCCCTCGACCCGGCCGCCGCCGACACCGACAGCCCGGCGACCGGCGACCCGGTGCCCTGGTCCGAGTACAAAGCCCGCCGGAGGGCGGAGCGCCCGTCGTGCCCGCTGTGCTCCTCGCTGGCCGACGCGGGTCATCACGACCGCTCCTGCGCGATTCGAACCGCAACACAAAGGAGGAAGTAAATGTTGTCCCCTCAGCCGTTTCATGATGATCTCAATGAGGCCGCCATGGCCAACTTCACCGACGACGAAAAACTGCGGCACATGACGGAACTCGTCGACTGGGTGAAGTCGCGGGGGAAGGGAAATGCCTGGGAGGCTCTCGCCCTCGGCATGCGAGTGAAGGCCGTCGAGCTGAAGTATTCCGGAGATCCCACTTGGGTTCTGTGGGGCGTTCGCGCCGGGGTCCTGTCCGACCTGGCCGCTATCGAGGAAATGGGCGGTTGACATTCCGGGTATAATACCTGGTAGTGATCCTCGGTTGAAGGGGGTCGTCGTGGAAAACGCGCCGTAGCGCGAATCCGACGACCCTCTCCGGCTGGACGGAACCCGGTCGACCGGGCGGACTGGCTTTCCGCATCCGGTGGCCGCGCGGTCGTAACCGCGAAAGCCCGGCGGACGTTCGTGGACGTTCCTACGGAGAAGCGAAGCCTCTACTTTCCCTTTGCTCCGTAAAGGAACACGATCATGAGCATTTTCCCAGCCCTTGAGGCGAAAAAGCAGGAACTTAAGCGGGCCCTGGAAGACCTCGGGTCTCCCGCAAGTTGGAGGCGCGACGACGTCGAGCGCATCCAACGGCTGAACTCCGAAATCGACGAGCTGAGGGGACTGAAGTCCCGGGCCTGCGGTGTCGAGTACGGCGACGGCGCCCGCCTCGACGTCGGCCACAGCTACAGCGGAAAGCTCGGGGGCGGCTCGTCCATCACCGCAGCCGGCGTCCGCGACTGGGCCGAATCCACCGCAAAGGCCATGACCAAGCGGGCCGATGAGTTCGGAACCAAAGCCCTGGCCGCCGGTTCGTTCGATGCGCCCGGAATGGTCCGCACCGGCGTCTTCACGACCCCGACGAATCCGTCGCGTTTGCTTGACCTGGTCATTGACCGGCGGCAGGTTCCGTCGAATGAATTCGAATACTTGCGCCAGACGGTGCGGACTGATGCGGCGGCGGCTGTTGCGGATAACGCAGTCAAGCCGACCAGTACCTTCACCGTGACCTCGATTCAGGACCGCGTGAGGGTTTACGCGCATTTGAGTGAGGCCGTGCCGCAGCGCATCTTCGCCGACCATCGCGAAATCGAGCGGTTCCTCTCCGATGAAATGGCCCGGGGGGTTCTGGACGCCCTGGAGGCGGATATCGTTTCCGGAGCGACCGGCGGCGAGAACGTCGTCGGAATTCTGGAGACTTCCGGAATCGGGAGTACCGCGTTCTCTGTTTCCGTGCCTCAGACCTTGCGCAATGCGAGGACTGCCATGGAGGCGGCACACGAGCAGCCCACTGCCTGGGTTTTGCACCCGGATGACGCGGAAGTACTCGACCTGCTGTCAACGGCGGACGGGGAGTACATCGTGGATTCGAGCGGCTACGCCAACATCTTCGGGAACATTCCGAAGGTGATCACCACCAGCGTGCCCTCGGGTACCGCGCTGCTCGGCGATTTCCGGCAGGCCACCCTCTATGTTCGGCAGGACATCACCCTGGACGTCGATAACTCGGGTGATCTCTTCAAGAAGAACCAGTTGATCATGCGTGGCGAGGGCCGGTTTGGGTGGGCGGTCAATCGGCCGGCGGCCTTCCGTGAAATCGACCTGACCGCGTAAACAAAAGCCGCCGCCATCCATCCTCGTCCGTGGGCGGCGGAATTCGGCGGGGGCCTCTCCGTGGCTCTCCGGCCCCTGCCGAAGCCTCCGCGTCGCGTATGGGCGCTACGAAGCCCAGGACCGCCCGTCGTCCAGCGGTCCGCGCGAGGCGGAGGCGCGAACCCCTCCTTCTGTGACACCGACACCGATATGGACAAGCGACACCGACATGGACAGCAACACCGACACCGACGACGACAAGCGTCGACACGAACTCTTCCTGAGTCGAAATGGCCTGACACAGGATCAGTTCCTCGCCCTCGCCCGCGTCTATGGTGACGAAGCCATGGCCCACTGGGTGCGCGCCGTGACCGACCCGCCCGACCCCAACATCGTCGTGTAGCCGCCATCCCCTGCCACCGCCTAGTGGTTGGCCTGGCTACGCCCACCCCTTGCACCATGCCAACACGCCAACGACCAATGCTTGCAAAGTCAGAATATTCTCATTGCTTTGAATGCAATTTTCTTTTGTTTGCTTTGATTTAATTCATCTCTTGATTCACCTCTTTCTTCTCTGACTTCAACACACACAAAATTCAACAGTGTTCGGCCTCGGCCGCCCGCGTTCCACTGCACGGCCCGCGCCCGTGCCCGCCTGGCCTGTCGCCGCTGTTGCCTGGCGTCACGGGCGCCGTCATCACCGGCGTAACGAGCGTCGTCGCCGTCGCCGTCGTCGGTCACCGGCGTCACCTCTACCCGTCGCCGCCGTCACCGGTGCCGACGCAATCGGTGCCGACGTCACGGGCGTCACCGCCGCCGTCGCGTCACCGGCGTCGCCGTCGCTGTGGACGCCGTCGCCCGGCCTGGCCCGTCGCGAGGCGGCCAGCGCTGCGCCCTCTGGCCCGCCGCCGGGCAGCGGCACCCCACACCGGCACCCTCCCGGCATCGGCGTCCACAGCGCGCAACGGCGTCGGCACCGGCAACAGCCGCCCGCCCCGTGCCGTCGTCACCAGTCACGGCATCCCGCGCGGCCTGTCCGGTAAGGGCTGGAGGGGTGGGGGTGGGTCGGCGGCGCCGAGACAGAATCGCCCGGCCGCCGACCCTCCCGTCGCTCTTTCTCTCTCGGCGAACTTTTTTGATGCGCCATCGCGCCACCCGTGCATCTAGGCCCGTTCGCGGCGCGCGAATTAAAGGTACTTCGAAAGTGCTTTGTCGAGGCTCGCGAACTCCTTCGAGACCGTAATCTTCGGAGTTCGCATAATCTCGCGAACCATGGCCGCATTCCGCTTCAGGCACTCCGGATAGCTTTTTTCCTCGTCGATACTCCAGGAGTCGCCATCCGGATAGAAGGCGGGATTGCTACCGCTAGCGATTACTGCTAGCGGGCCGATCTCTAGCTTCTTTCCGTCGTCCCGCTCCAGGATTACATCCAGAACGCCGAACCACGGGTTCACTTTTACATCTGATTCAGGTCCTACCGTCAGGGTGAACTTTTCGTACTTGTTTGGCGGGATCTCGTGGGTCAGCTCCCGTGAAATCGAGAACGGGGTCTTATGGAGGAGCTGTGGCCCCCCATCCTCGTAGGGTTGATCATCCGGGATCGTAAAATTGTATGTAGCTGTGGTTAAGAGAGGCCCGCCGATCCCCACACACCCCTCTGGATAGCCCGACTTCCGGAAGGTCATGGTGGCCTTCGAGATGAATGCGGGTTTCGTCCCCAGATTCTTCACAGTGAGGTCGATGTGAATCCCAAGTACTCCACCTTCGATCTTGACGGGCGCGGGAGACACTTCATACGTCCCGTCAGTCTCTGTCGCTGGAATTCCTGGCCTGATCTCTGCGGTGGCCTTCGCCAGTTCTAATTCAGAAACCGCCTTGGCCTCCTCGTTCCGCCCGTTGCCGTCGCCGCACTGCGCGGAATCAGTGCAGTTATTGTTCGTCTCGTGCGTCGAGCACCCAAGGAGTATCGCCAGGAGGGCCGTCGCCCCCATCAGGGCCTTCAGAGTCTTAACTCGCACTGGGCTGCGGTCCGTTCTCGACGCGACTGTTGCCATCGCCGCACTGCGACGAGCCACTGCAGTTGTTGTTGGTCTCATCTCCCGGCGAACCTGCCATCAGCGTGCCAATCACGGTGATGATGGCCGCGAGAATCGGAACCACGATCAAGATCCACTGGTTCCTGGTGAGGGGGCCTGCCACTGCTGCTGCCCGTCCTTCCTCCTGGGGTGACTGTGGGCAGCAAGTATCCCTCAACTCTCTTTGTTTGGACGCCAGTTCACAACTGATACACATTCGAAGGTCGAATGGATGCCCAATTCCGTGCACCTCGGCCAGCCGTCGAGCGGGCGCTTACCTCGTGGATCACTCGCTGTGGCCGTCGAGCCGGTCCCCAAAGTCAGCCCAGGGAGTCGAGCGCCCTAGTGATGCGTTCTCTAGCCTCCCCGCCGTAGACAGCGGTCCGGGACAACTCGGCGAACGCCTTGAGATACATGCGGATCTCTCCCGGAGCCGTGATGTTCACCTCTGCTGTCAGGGTCTCGATCGCCACCTGGGCCTCGTCGAAGGCGTAGAAGGCTTCGAGCGGCCACACGGTGCGGCGGGCCGTGAAGGGGATGATCCCGAGGGACACGTTCGGCCTGGACATGATCTCCAGCAGGTGCCGGAGCTGCTCGACCATCGCCGCGTCGTCGGTGACTCGGTAGTGCAGAACCGCCTCTTCCAACAGCAGGGCGAACCGGTGGTTGCCCTCACGGACGACGCGGGAGCGGTTGAGGCGTGCCTGTACAGCGTCGGCGACATCGTCGGGGGTGCCCTGGAACTCCGTGATGGACCGTAGGAGCCCTGTCGCGTAGTCGGCGGTCTGGAGCATGCCGGGGACCAGGTTCGAGGCGTAGACGCGGAAGTGGGTGGTGCGCTCGTACAGCGGGACGGTCTTCTCGTGGACGCGCCGCATGCCGTCACGGTGGATCTGTCGCCACTGGACGTACATGGACTCGGCTGTACGGGAGGCTGAAACAAGGTCCGCCGCCTGATCCTGGGCGCCGCAGGCCCGGCACCATGCCCGGATGTCGGCGTCGGAGGGCGCCGTCTTGGCGCGCGCGATGCGGGAAGCCTTCGATTTGTGCCAGCCGCACCGCGTCGCCAGTTCAAGCCCACTGAGCCCGGCGTCCCTCCGGATCTCGTCCAGGCGGGTGGCGATGGCCGCGCGGGCGGCCTGGGCGGAGGACAGCGGGGATGTGGACATGAACTGGCGTACCGGGCTTTCAGATGGCGTACTTCTCGTGTGGGGTGGCCCGCTCCCAGACGGCGTCGAACGCGGTCGAGCACAACCGGGCGACCGCCGGCTCTTCGGTCTCGTCGGTGTGCACCCAACGCCCGTCGCCGTCAAAGACGTTGAACTGCACGATACGGGCGTCGAAGAGCCAGAAGTCGTTCCCCGGGAGGGCGAGGTCGGACGCCTGGCGCCTCGGGAGCCAGCGGATCTCCTCGCCTGCGGCGATGTTGGTGAACGTGAACGAGTGCTCGTAGCGGATGTACTCGCTCACCGGTTCCGACACGATGCGGGCGCGGCGCAAGACGACGCCCTTTGCGGTGACCTCCTGGACGAGGTCGAGCCACGGGCGCCACCACGATTCGCGGTCGTCCGGGTCGAGCCGGTGGCCACGCTTCCACGCTGCGAACCCCTCGTCCTCGTTGGAGATCGCGTACACGTCCCGCATCTCAAGGTGTACGGCCGAGTGCTCCACGGACCGGATCAGGTCGGCAAAGCTACTGAGGCTCTGCGCCATCGAGTGCCTCCCTCAGTAGCGGGATCATGCGCCGCGGTAGCCGGATCACGCCCTCATGGTCGGGTAGCGGGCTGTCCTGGATGGTCCGGGCGATCGTGTCGACGTCGGCGTTCGTGCCCTGGATGACGAGATCTCGGGTCTCTTCGTCCAGCCACACCGCCGGGCAGCCGTGATCTCCGGACTCTGGATCTTTTCCGACGAACCGTAGGCCCATGGCCCCTCCCAATGTCGAGTCGGTTGCTTTCGGTTGCACCAGAGCCTCACGGTGCCCTGACTAGGCCGTCAAGGTCGCCACGACTCCCGTGCAACCGCGTGCAACTTCGTGGACCGCCCCAACTTCCCTTTCTTACGGTCGTATCTGGAGTCACACGAGTCGGGGAGACACGATGGCAGCCACGCGCCACAAGACCACCCAGGAGCCGCCCGTAGAGCTGCCGGTCGGCCTACATGCGTGGCTACTCGACTGCGTACCTGCCCCCGACTGCAAGGTGTGCACGGCCAACTGGAGACAGCTCAACGCCGCGAAGCAAAAGGGCGACATCACGCAGGCCGCCAGGCATGCCACCGAGATCCGGGACCACTCCGGGGGCGGGCACCCGTGACGATGGACATGGGCACGTACCGCGCTCGACGCAGGGAGGCCACAGAGGCGGCGGAGGCGATCCGCGCCGCCCTGGCTGCTCTCGGCCTGCCCGAACGCGTCTGGGGCTCGGTGCGCCCGGTGGTGACCCACAGAGGAACCCCATACGTCCATATCGGCATGGTCCGCGCCGACGTGGCCGAGAAGATGGCCGAGGCCATGCGGACCCCCGGCCGAGGCCGTTGAGTAGGGCGATCGAAGATCGCCGCTGCTTTCTGCTCCCTACGGGGATGCGGTGCGGTCGAACTTGGTGATGTTGAGCTTCACGTTGGCAGTGTCCAGGGTCGTCGGAAAGTCGCCCGTTGTCGTCTGCCCCGGCAGGACGTTCGTCACGTACTGCGTCGAGTCGTCGACGCGCACACCGTTGGCGTCGATGGCCTCCCAGTCCCAGGTGTAGTCGGACTTCTCGGAACTGTTGTTGGTGATCGTCCAGACGATCCAGATGCTCTTGACCCCGGATACCGACCGATCATCGAGGGCGAATTTGACGAGGTCACGTCGCTCGCGGGCCTCTTCATCTTGGGTGGGTGTCGTCTGCGGCTCTTCGGTGGTCGGCGGCGTCCGAGGCGCTTCGGTCGCGGGGGGCGGTGTCTGCACGTCGCCGCCGCCTCCGTCGTCACCGCCGCCAAGAAGCGCACCGAACACCACGGCCACGACCAAAGCGAACGCAGTCAGAACCGCCAGCAAAATCCATCGACGGCGGCCTCCAGAGGGCTGCGGCCGTGGCTCCCACCCCTCACCCCGGTTGGGCTGGCGCGGACTTGTCATCCTGATCATCTCCCTGGGCGGGTAGATGGATGGTCGCCTCAACCCCTGAGATAGGGCCGGTGCCAATGGCACTGCGTGAGGACTGCGTATGCATCCTCTTCAAACTGCTGGGCTGCCTCGGGCGTGAGATCAGGTTCGGCTGCCGAACGCACCCTCTGGGCGAGCTGCCGGGCCTCCCCTGGGTCCCGCCCTACCGGCAGGCCGAGGTGGTGGGCGATGGTGCGGATCTTCATCGTGATCAGCTTCTCGCAGGTCAGGGCTTACACATCCCATACTGCGCCGCTCCCTCCGGTTGCAGCATTCGGGAGTAGAGTCGGCTGTATTCGATCTAAAACTCCGACTGGTCCGACGGCGGCAGCCCGATCGAGGAGATGGGCCGGACCGCGGCGGGGCTCGGGCACGAGTGGGCGGTGCTGACCGATCACTCGCCGCGGCTGACCGTCGCCCGTGGACTGTCGGCCGACCGGCTGCGCGAGCAGCTCGAGGTGGTGGCGGAGCTGAATGCGACCTGGGCGCCGTTCCGGCTGCTCACCGGCATCGAGTGCGACATCCTCGAGGACGGCTCCCTCGACCAGGAGCCCGAGCTGCTCGAGCGGCTGGACGTCGTGGTGGTGTCCGTGCACTCCAAGCTGCGCATGGAGGCCCGCGCGATGACCCGTCGCATGGTCACCGCCGTGCGCAGTCCGCACGCGGACATCCTCGGCCACTGCACCGGGCGGCTGGTCACGGGGCGGGGCCGGCCGGAGTCGGAGTTCGACGCGGACGAGGTGTTCGCCGCGTGCGCCGAGTCCGGTACGGCGGTGGAGATCAACAGCCGGCCCGAGCGGCTGGACCCGCCCAAGCGGCTGCTGCGCCGGGCCGTCGAGGCGGGCGTGCTGTTCTCGATCGACACCGACGCGCACGCCCCCGGGCAACTGGACTGGCAGCGCTATGGCTGTGCGCGGGCGCAGGAGTGCGCGGTGCCGGCCGAGCGGGTCCTCACCACCTGGACCGCGGACGAGCTGCTGGCCTGGACGCGTGGGAAGTGAGCGCGCGGAGTCGCTGTTCAGCGGCGTGACACAGATCGACGAGCGCGGCGGCGTCAAGGACTGGGCGACCGACCGGGAGCAGGCGGTGCGGCTGTGGGACCTGGCGGCGGAGCTGACGGGTGTGAACGCGTTCGCGGCGTAGTGCGGGCCGGATGCGTGGGCGCGCTGCGACCGGGGTACTCGGCCGCTCCCGTCCCCACCTTCCGGGAGGAGCCGCAGGTGAGCAGCGAAGCAGCCGACAGGATCGTGGTCACCGGCGCCACGGGCAATGTCGGTACCAGCGTGGTGCGGCTTCTCTCGGAGGATCCGGAGGTCGGCTCCGTCCTGGGGCTGGCCCGCCGGACCCCGCACTGGTCGCCGCCGAAGACCGACTGGGCGGCGGTCGATCTGGCCGCCGGGCAGGACGACCTGGCGGAGCTCTTCGCGGGCGCCGCGGCCGTCGTCCATCTGGCCTGGGCGTTCCAGCCCACGCATGATCCGGCGATGACCTGGCGCACGAACGTGCTGGGCAGTATCCGGGTCTTCGAGGCGGTGGCCGAGGCGAAGGTGCCGACTCTGGTGCACGCGTCGTCGGTCGGCGCGTACTCGCCGGGCCCGAAGGAGCGGGCCGTGGACGAGTCGTGGCCGACGCACGGCTGGCCCGACGCCGCGTACTGCCGGGAGAAGGCCTATCTGGAACGGGCGCTGGACAGCTTCGAACGGGCCCATCCCAGGGTGCGGGTGGTGCGGATGCGGCCGGCCTTCCTGTTCAAGCGGGAGTCGGCGAGCGAGCAGCGCCGGATCTTCGGCGGGCGCTTCCTGCCCGGGCCGCTGGTGCGCCCGGAGCTGCTGCCGTTCCTGCCCGACATCCCGGGGCTGCGGGTGCAGGCCCTGCACACCGACGACGCCGCCGCGGCGTATGTGCGCGCGGTGAAGTCCGATGTCCGCGGCGCGTTCAATCTCGCGGCCGACCCGCCGGTCGACGCGGCGCTGCTGGGTGAGCTGCTCGGGGCCCGCCCGGTGCGGCTCCCCCGCACGGCGGCCCGCTCGGCGGTCGCCGCCGCGTGGGGGCTGCATCTGCTGCCGGCCTCACCGCACCTCTTCGACGCGGTCCTCAGGCTGCCGCTGATGGACTGCACGCGCGCCCGTACGGAACTGGGCTGGCAGCCGGATCGCACCGCGCCCGAGGTGCTGGAGGAGTTCCTGCACGGCGTTCAGCGCGGAGAGGGCGCGGCGACCGAGCCCATGCGGGGCCGCAAGGTGGGCTGACCCGCGCGCCTGCGGAAGAGCGGGTTCAGCCGGACGGTTCCTGGGGTGCCGGATGTTCGGGGTGGACGGTGCCCGACTGCGGCGCCGCCCCCTGCCGGCCCGTGCCCGCCTCGTCGGTGTCGGGGACGTCGTCCGCTTCGGTGGTGTCCTCCTCGGACTCGACGGGCACCTCCCACGGGTCCTCTCCCGCGTCGGCCTGCTGGTCCGGCAGGTCCCTCGGTACCGGCTCGCCGTTCTGATCAGGAGCCCCGCGACGGTTGTCGGCCATGACGGCACCTCCCTCGCGTCGTCCAAGGTCGTCCCGGGGCACGCGAGTACCGTCCCCACCACCGGCGAAACCTCAGTGCGGCACCCGCTCCGCCACCGGCGTGCGCAGCGCCGGCGCCGGTGTCCCGGGCGCGGGTTCGGCGCGCCGGCCGCCGTGCGCGAAGAAGTCGGCCAGCGGCAGGATCGCCGCCCCGACGGTGACCGCGTCCGGGCCGAGCCGGCCCAGGTCGATGGTGACCTTCTGCGCCGGATGCCGCAGGGCGTACGAGGCCGCGTGCCGGCGTACGGCGGGCAGGAACCGGGCGCCGAGTTGCAGGCCGGCCCAGCCGCCGATCAGGATGCGCTCGGGCTGGAAGAGGTTGATCAGGTCGGACAGGCCGGCGCCCACGTACTCGGCGGTCTCCTCCAGTACGGCGAGCGCCGCCGGGTCGGCCTCCCGGCCCTCGGCCGGATACGCGCCGGCCAGCATCGCCGTCAGCGCCGTCTCCTCGTCGGCACCCTCCGGCACGCTGCCGCCCTCCTCGCGCCAACGGTCGAGCAGCGACTCGGCGCCCGCGTACGCCTCCAGGCAGCCGAGCGCACCGCAGCGGCAGCGGCGCCCCCTGACCCGTACCGTCAGATGCCCCCACTCGACGGCCCGCCCGTGTTCCACCTCGGGGGTGACGAGGCCGGCGCCGACGCCGGAGCCGAAAAGCACGACGACCGCGTTGCGGGCGCCGCGGCCCCCGCCGAACCACATCTCGGCCTGGCCGAGGGTGCGGGCGCCGTTGTCGATGAAGTACGGGACGCCCTCCGGGAGGGGCGAGGCGTCGCGCAGCAGCTTCTCCAGCGGTACGGCGTCCCAGCCGATCGTCTGCCCGTGCACGACGGCCCCGAGCGCGCCGGAGTCCTCGACCATCCCGGGGACGCCGATGCCGACGCCGAGGAGTCGCCCGGCTCCGACGCCGGCCTCGGCGAGCACGTCGGCGATGCCGTCGCGCACATGGCCGACGATGCCCTCCACCTCGTACCGCTGCTGCTCCAGCGGCCGTTCGGCGCGGGCGAGTTCGGTGAGGGTCAGGTCGAACAGGCCGGTCCTGACCCGGGTTTCGCCGACGTCGACGCCGATCATGTGGCCGCTGCCGGGTGCGACGCGCAGCAGGATGCGGGGCCGGCCGCCGTCGGAGTCGACGCTGCCGGCTTCCTCGACCAGGCCGTCGGCGATCAGTTCGGCGACGACGTTGCTGACGGAGCCGGAGCTGAGGCCGGTCGCCGGGCCCAGTTCGAAGCGGCTGAGGGGGCCGTCGAAGTAGAGGCGCTGCAGTACGGCAGTGCGGTTGCCCCGTCTGAGGTCCCGTACCGTGCGCCCATTACGCGCCGCCATGCGGCTCCCTCCGGATCAGCCCTGTCCCCCGCCGCGTTCGAACCGCCTCCCATTGTGACCTACGCCGCGTGGACGTCCTCCACGGTGCCATCCGGGCGCCGTCGCCGCAGACGTACACCCGGGCCCCGGCGTCGAGCCGTTCCCGGACGTCGTCGGCCTCGGCGGCGATGCGGTGCTGGACGAAGGTGCCGGCGGTGCTGAAGGCGGGGCGCAGCGACACGGCTCCGGCGGCTTCCACCGCGCGCCACTCCCCGGCGTACAGGAAGTCGACTTCGGGGGCGTCACAGCCGAAGTAGCCCAGAGACGAGGGGAGTTCGGCGCCGGCGGGGCGCCCGGCGGTGCGGAGCGGTACGGGGAGCTGACGGCGGACCCGGTGAGCGACACCGTGGACGAGACGCCGACGCTGCTGGTGATGCTGCGTGTCCTGGGCGACCGGGAGCCGGTTCCGGAGGCGCCGGCCGCGCGGGTCACGCCGATGGAGGCACACATCCTGGCGCTGCTCGCCGGGGCGCCACGACGGGCGCGGGCCGCACGGGAGGCCGGGCTGACGGTGGATCGCGTGAACCATCACCTGCGGCGCCTGTCGGCCCGCTGGAACTCGGCGAACCGTGCGGAGCTGGTGGCTCGGGGCTATGCGCCGGGGGTGCTCGTCGCCGGGGTGTGGCCGCCGAGGCCGGCCGCCCCGGACGGACCGGAGTAGGCCGTGCCCGCGCCCTCCGGGGCACCGAACCTCGCCAGGGTGTGCCACACCATCTTCAGGTCCTGGAGTTCGTGGCGTCCGGTGCGGGCGGCGTCCCCGATGACGCGCGGGTCGACACGGCCGCCCTCGGCGATCCGGGCGCCCAGGTCGACGTACTCCTGGCCTCGGTAGTCCGCGTGGCGGCGCAGTTCCGGCACGGTGAGCCGGTAGCCGGGGTGCCACGCGACGGGGCAGGGCAGCAACCGGGCCGCCGCCTCGACGGGGGTGCCGCGGTAGCCCGCGTCCAGGACGAGGGCCTCCACGTCGCGGGCGAGGACCACGCCTCCGTGGATCTGCGCCTCGATGTAGTCGTTGAGGGCGTCCTGCCCGTCGGCTTCGGCCAGTGCGACCAGGTGCATGCCGGCGGCGACTCCGAAGTCGGTCGGTTCGGCGGCGCTGTCGGGGTAGCAGAAGGTGGCCCGGGCGAGGGTGGCGCCGGTCAGCCGGAAGTGGGAGGAGCCGAAGCGCGGGGCGGCGCCCACCACTTGGCGGCGGAAGTCCAGCGCGCCGTACACGGGACGCTCGCGGTCGGCCGCGTCGTCGTAGATCCCGCCGAAGATCCGGCTCTCCCAGCGCCAGCGGTCGCCGCCGGGGTGGGCGGTGAGCCCGCCGTTGCTGGTGCCGGTCACGAACTGGGAGTGGTACGTGCCGTCCTCGGCCAGAGCCCGCAGGATCGGCACTCCGCGCACCAGCCGGTCAGGATGGAAGTTGAGGGTGATGCGCACATCGGGGTCGACGGCCGGCCCCGCGGAGGACGCCGCGACATGCCGCAGTGCCGCACGGGCCCGAGGTGACCCCACATCGCTGAAATTCACTGGTTTCCGTTCGTCCGGGCTGCCTATCCTAGGATTGAACCTAGAGGGCCTAGGTTTTTGCCGATCGATATCACCCCCAGGAGACCCCCCATGAGGTCACTCACCGAGCAGGACATCCGCAACTCGTTTATCAACTGCTCGAAAGGGGAGGCCAAGCGGCTGCCCCTCCCCCGCGATCTCGGCGAACTCCCCTGGGACGACCTCGACTTCCTGGGCTGGCGGGATCCGGGAGCGCCCGATCGCAGCTATCTGGTGACCGAACGCGACGGGCGCCCGGTGGGCGTCACCTTCCGGTTCCCGTCCTCCCAGCGCGGGTTCCTGCACCGCAGCATGTGCTCCCTGTGTCTGACGACCCATCCGGGCGGCGGCGTCTCGCTGATGACGGCCCGCAAGGCGGGCCCGGCGGGACGGGAGGGCAACTCCGTCGGCCTGTACATGTGCACCGACCTCGCCTGCTCGCTGTACGTCCGCGGCAAGAAGGTCCCCGAGTCGGGCGGCCGGTTCGAGGAGAGCCTGACGCCGGCGGAGCAGATCGCCCGGACCACGGGCAATCTGTCCGCCTTCCTCGACAAGTTGTACGTCTGACCGCGCGGGCTACCGGTCCCGCAGCCGCGCCGCCGCCATCCGGTGCAGATGGATCAGGACGTCGTAGCTGCGGGCGAGCGCGATGTCGTGCGGACCGTCCGGATAGGCCGTGCCGATGCCGCGCGTCGGCCGGGCCCGGCGCAGCCAGTCGACGGCCGGTGCCCCGACGTGTCGCATGTCGAGCACGTAGTCGCGGTGCCGCACCCGTTCCAGGGTCCGCTCGTTGCTGCCCGGGCCCGCCGGCCCCAGCGTCCAGCGGCGGATGGTGTCGTCGTCCCAGCCGGTGGCGTTGAACGAGCCCCGGCCGAAGGTCAGACCGACGCTCACATAGCCCGCGCCGAGGTGTTCGCGCAGGAACGCGCCCTGCACCTTGGGGTACTGGGCGGGCGCTTCCGGCACATAGCCGACGTGGTTGTTGTGCGCCGACAGCAGCACCTTGTCCCCGGTGTGCCGCTGCCACCACACCACGTTGGCCGCCATCGCCCCGTCCCGGTAGCGCATGGCCGCGGCGACCCCCGCGAGGTCCTCGAAGTCGAAGGCGTACTGCCGGGCGGTCTGGTCGATGACCGTCGCCTGCTGGACCGCCCAGTCGTACGCCGCGCGATCCGCGCCCGGGGCCGTCCGCCGGAGCAGCCGGAGGGCCTCGCCCGTGCGCGCCGCCCGCTCCTTTCGTTCGGCGTACGGCAGCGCCTGGTACCGCTCGATGTACTCCCCGCTCTGCGCGGTGGGCCGCAGCCCGCGATACAGCTCGGCGAGCCGGGCGCTCAGCCCGGGGTGGGCTTCGGCGGCGTAGGTCTCGACGGCGTCGTACGACTCGGGCCCGGTCCAGGCGATGTCGTCGCCGATGAAGCGGACGGGGTCGCCGGGGTGGCGGACGTTGTACGACCGCATCCACTCGACCAGCCGCAGATAGTCCGTGTTGTTCCACCACAGGTAGTCCCGCTGGAACTCCTCGCGCATGATGCGCCGCGGGTCGCCCCTGCCGTGCAGGACGTAGCCGTTGAGGCGCAGACCGGTGCTCCAGGGGGCCTCCAGGGCGAAGGTGCGGAAGCCCTTCTCCTCGACGAGATGGCGGAAGACGCGGTCCTTGAGGGCGAAGAAGTCGTGCGAGCTGTGCGTGGCCTCACCGAGGCCGACGACCTCGGCGTCGCCGATCATCCGGTCCAGGGGCCGCAGGTCGCGGGTGTCGCCGCCGGGTTCGACCGTGCGCAGGGGGTGGGCGGCGCGGTCGAGTGCGTCGACGACCGTGGAGGTCTGGGCGGCCGTGGCCGGGATGCCGGTGGTCAGGGCGGCGAGGATGATGAACAGGGTCAGCACTGATCCGGTCCGATGCTGTCTCATGTGATCCAAGGCTTGCGCTCGGGGCGGACCGGGACCATCCCGCGGTCCTCCGTTCCCGGGTGGGGACAGCCACGGGGCGGTGGCGGGGGGTTCCCCCCAGATCCCCCGGTCCCGGACCTGGTCGGCCGACCGGTCTCCACGGGTGTCGACGATCACCGGCACAGCCTCTTGCCGTACCGGGCCGTGGCGATCAATCTGGGGTTCCTTGCGGACGGTCACGTTCCGCAAGCGGTGGGTGGGAAGCATCGGCGGAAAGGGAACAGCCGGAGGATGCGCGAGGTACGTGAGGGGAGGGCGTCCCTGGAGCGGCTCGGGAAGCTGCGCCGGGACCCCGTGGTGGTCCAGACGCTGCGGTCGGCGGCCGCGGCGACGATCGCGTACGTCATCGCGCTGCGCCTGAGCCCCGAGGCCGCGCCGCTGACGGCACCGCTGACCGCGCTGCTGGTCGTCCAGGTCACCCTGTACGCCACCCTCACCAACGGCATCCGCCGGGTGAACTCGGTGGTGGCCGGCGTCCTGGTCGCCATCGCCTTCAGCCTGCTGGTGGGCCTGACCTGGTGGAGCCTCGCGCTGCTGATCGTGGCCTCGCTGGCGGTCGGGCATCTGGTGCGGGTCGACGAGTACGTGCCCGAGGTGGCGATCAGCGCGATGCTGGTCCTCGGCGTCACCACCGTCGGGGACACGGCGTGGGCGCGGGTGCTGGAGACGCTGATCGGCGCGGTGGTCGGGCTCGGCTTCAATCTGCTGCTCGCGCCGCCGGTGTGGGTGGACGAGGCCGGTGAGTCGCTGGAGGGACTGGCCCGCCGGCTGCGACAGTTGATGCTGCGCATCGGCGAGGAGGCGGCCGGCCGACAGCCGGTCGAGCAGGCCGCGGCCCGGCTGCACGAGGCGCGCCGGCTCGACCACGACATCGTCGAGGTGGACGCGGCGCTGAGGCAGGCCGAGGACAGCCTGCGGCTCAATCCCCGCGTGCGCGACAGCCTGCTGCACCGGGTGGTGCTGCGCACCGGACTGGACACGCTGGAGATCTGCACGGTCGTCCTGCGGGTGCTCGCCCGCACCCTCACCGACCTCGCGAAGGAGCGCGAGCCCGAGCCGCTGTTCGCGAAGGAGACGGGCGCCGTCGTGGAGCAGTTGCTGTCCGAGATCGCGGACGCGGTGGTCAGCTTCTCGGTGCTGGTCACCACGCACGTCAGCAGCAACGCCGACGCGGCCGAGTCCCGGCTGTCGGCGGAGCTGCGCGCGGCGGCGGGCACCCGCGACAGGCTCGCCCCGCTGCTGCGCGAGGAGGCCGAGCGCGAGAGCCGGCACTGGCAGTTGCTCGGCGCCGTCCTGACCGAGGTGAACCGCATCCTCGACGAGCTGGACACCGAGCACCGCTCGCACCGTCTGCTGGAGGAACTGGACCGGGTGTCGCA
Organism: Streptomyces sp. UG1; assembly: GCF_049974585.1. Classification (NCBI taxonomy): domain Bacteria; kingdom Bacillati; phylum Actinomycetota; class Actinomycetes; order Kitasatosporales; family Streptomycetaceae; genus Streptomyces; species Streptomyces sp. UG1. The sequence goes on from NZ_JBNGGG010000019.1 coordinate 113,063, forward strand.
GGAACAGCGGACCCGGATGCCGCGGCTGACCCGGCTGCGCGAACGCATGGGCGTGCAGGAGCAGCTGTGGCGGAACCGTACCGGGATCAGCGGGCGTTCTCGGTAAGGAGGCAGGAGCGCCGGGACGGGATCGAGGGGAGCGGGCCGATGGCTGACACGACCGTACGGATCGACGGGGACGCGCTGCGGCTGCCGGGCGGGGTGGCGGTGCGGTTCGTCCGTACGCTGCGGCTGCCGGAGAAGGGCACGCATCCGCTGCCGCCGGGGCTCGGTCAGTTCCCGATCCGGCGGGTGGCGGACTACCCGGACACGGTGCCGGAGGCTTGGCGAGCGCGCGGTGGTGTGATGCTCCCCGTGTATCTGCGCGAGGCGATGTGGCTCAGCTTCGGCGGCACCACCGAGCCGGCCGCCCTCCAGGTCGGGGTCGGCAAGGTGTGCGCGGTCTCGGGCAAGCCCTGGAGCGACCGGCTCTCGCGCGAGCCGCAGAACTATGTCGTGCTGCCCCGCCAGCCGTGGCTGGACGGCATCAACTCCGGGAAGGGCACGGTCCGCCAGTTCGTGGCGGTGCCGCTGGGGCTGGGCGCGACCGTCGAGGGCCAGGTCACCGGCGAGGAGGTCTGGGGCGGCGTACAACTGCAGTCCTTCGCGCTGAAGGAGCACCGGCTCGCGCAGTGGCGGGAGCAGGAGCGGCTCCGAGCGGAGCGGACGCGCTCGATGCCGCAGTTCGGCGGCTATGGCGCCGCCATGCCCGCGGCGGCACCGGCTCCCCAGGGCGCCCCGGCGCCGGCCGGGCGGGCGGGCAGGGCCGCCGCGGCGATGGGTCTGGGCGTCGGCGGTTCGATGCGCCAGGAGGTCTACGAGGACGACCGCCCGCTCTCCGACTGGGCCGAGCGCCCCAGCGGCCGGGTCTTCGTCCATCTGGTGACGCCTCCGCAGTGGCGGCGCATCACCGGCGAGGCTCCGCCGCCGTCGCCGGTCGACCGGGCCGCGTACACGCGCGCGGGACTGCCCTGGTTCGACTACTACGACCAGGACGCGGAGGACCTCGCCCCCACCGACACGCTGGAGGCGGTGCAGCCGGTCGGCGACTGGATCGGCGACGACCACGAGCCGTGGCAGGCACCCGCGCCGGGCCAGGTGACGCCGCTCAAGGACGCGCAGGGCAAGCCGGTGGAGGACGGCGACTGGTAGGCGGAGCCGGACACCTCACCCTTGTTGCACATATTGCAATGACCGTTGCTCTTCTTGCGCTCGGCGGGTGATCCGCGCCAAGGTTACAGTCGCGACGACCGACGACCTGAGGTGTGGACATGGGCAGTGGTGGGCTGAGCAGGCGCCGATTCGTCGGCACCCTCGCGGCATCGGCCGCCGGCGCGGCGCTCCCGGCGGCCACGGCGTGCGACTCCGCGCCCGCACCCGCGGACCCGGCCGACTCGGCGACCTCCGGGGCGAACACCCCCGAGACCCGCCCGAGCGCCCAGACCGAGAGCCGTGCCCCGTCCGGCCCGCGCCCCCTCTACCTCGGCACCTACACCTCCGCCGAGGGCGGCGGCCGGGGCATCGGCCTGGCCACCTACGACCCGGCCACGGGCCGGGTCACCGGCACCGGCACGATCACGGACGTCGCCGACCCGTCGTATCTGGCACTGCACCCGGACGGCCGGACACTGTACGCGGTCAACGAGCGCGAGGACGGCGCGGTGACCGCCGTGCGCGTCGCCGACCGCAAGGTGCTGGGGAGCCGGAGCAGCGGCGGGGCGGCGCCCTGCCATCTGTCGGTGCATCCGAGCGGACGCTGGCTGCTGAGTGCCAACTACGGCACGGGCAGCGTGGCCGTGCACCCCATCGACGCCTCGGGCGCGCTCGGCGAGCGCACCGACCTGGTCACGCACGCCGGCCCGGCGCCCGGCCCCGGCCAGGAGGGCCCGCACGCCCACCAGTGCATCACCAGCCCCGACGGCCGTCACGTGCTCGCCGTCGACCTGGGCACGGACACTGTGTACACCTACCGCCTCGACGAGAAGGCGGGCACCCTCGACGAGGTCGCGCGGGCGCGGACCGAGCCCGGCGCGGGCCCGCGTCATCTCACCTTCCACCCGGGCGGCCGGTACGCCTACCTGGCCAACGAGGTCGACAACAGCGTCGCGGTCTGCGCGTACGACCCCGGCACCGGCCGGCTCACCATCGGCGCGGAGCAGGACACGGGCACGGGTTCCGGCACCAGCTATCCGGCGCAGATCGTGGTGACGCCGAACGGCCGCCACGCCTATCTCGCCAACCGGGGCCACAACAGCCTCGCGCGCTACGCGGTGGAGGCGAAGGGCGCGCGGCTCAGGCTGCTCGACACGGTGCCGGTGTCCGGGGACTTCCCGCGCCAGATCGCCCTCTCGCCGGACGGGACGCTGCTGTTCGCGGCGAACCAGCGCTCCAGCACCGTCAGCGTCTTCCAGGTCGACGAGGACAGCGGTGAACTGCGGCTCACGGGCGAGCCGTTCGCCTCACCCGTCGCCGTCTGCGCGCTGCCGCTGTAGCGGGCGCGGGCAGGAGGCGGCGCTGGCCTGGGCGAGCAGGATGTGCATGCGCTCGGTGAGCTGTGCGACGTCGTCGGCGGGGCGGTGGAACGGCAGTCGTACGTCGCCGTGGGCGCGGGCGCGCTCGATGCGCAGCGTCAGTCCGTGCCGGTCGACGGCGAGGGGCTGGACGCGGACGGCGCCGTGCAGGCTGTCGGAGTCGACGAGGCGGGTGAGGCACGCGACGGCGTCCGCGTGGCAGTCGGCGAGGTGGGTCAGCAGCCGGGCTTCGGCGGTGACCAGGGGGTCGGGCGCGGCCTCGGCGAACTCGTCGAGGCCGACGACCACGGCGCCGGACGGCTGGCGCAGCACCACGCGGGTCGGCCGGAAGACGAGTGTGCCGTCCTCGGGGGTGAACCAGCCGGACATCCACAGCCGGGTGCGGATCCGCTTGCGTACGGGCACGGGGGCCACGTCGGCGAACTCCAGCACGGCGGAAGGCTCTCCCCGGGGCGCGCAGATCGCCGCCGTGACGAGCACACTGTCCTCCGGCACCTCCAGCAGGACACGGCCGTCCTCGGTCACGGTGTGCGCGCCGACGAGCTCCTCGCGACAGCTCTCCGCGGTCACCGAGCAGGACCATGCGCCGGCGAGCACCGACCGGGCGCGTTCCGCCGCGGAAGGCGCGGCCGCCCAGGCTTGGCTGACACCCATCCCATTCCTCCTTAGGTAAGGCTTGCCTAACCTATCGAAGATCGAGCCGCACGCCAACCGCCCTTCAGGTCCGGTGCGGTGTCGGTGGGGGTGCGGATGCTCAGCCGGCGGCAGGCTGTCACCATGCACGCACAGCTTTCCAGACGTACGGTCATCGTCGGCGGCGCCCTGACAACCGCCGGACTCCTGCTGGGCCGCACCCTCGCATCGGCGGCAGTTCCCGGTGAATCCAACGGTGGTGTGCGCATCATGCCGCTCGGCGATTCCCTCACCGACGGCTACACGTCCTATCCCGGTGGCTACCGCGTCAAGCTGTGGCAACTCCTCGCCGCCGCAGGGCACAAGGTCGACTTCGTGGGGTCCATGGCCAACGGTCCGGCCGCACTCGGCGACCACGACCACGAGGGCCACACCGGCTGGCGCATCGACCAGCTCGACGCGAACATCGACACCTGGCTCGGCCGGAGCGACCCGCGCACCGTCCTGCTGCTCATCGGCACGAACGACCTGAACCAGAACCACGACATCGCCGACGCGCCCAGGCGCCTGTCCGGGCTGATCGACCGCATCCGGGCTGTCAAGCCGCGGTCGGTGCTCTTCGTGGCTACCGTTCCCCCGCAGTCCGATGCCTCGCTCGAAGCCCGGGTCAAGGCGTACAACGCCGCGATTGCCTCATTGGTGGCCCGGAAAGGGCCGGACGTCCATCTGGTGAAGATGTACGACGCGCTGAGCACCGCTGATCTCGCGGACGGCATTCACCCCACCAAGGCCGGCTGCGAGAAAATGGCCACCGTTTGGTTCCGCGCCCTCCGCTCGGTTCCGGCCGCGCTCACCAGTGCGCCGGGCGGCTGACCAAGGCGGGCAGCCGGGTGCCCGCACTCCCGCGGGCCGCGTTCAACTGGGGCTGGGTCAGGAAGAACGCGTCCGTGAGGTCCGCGTCCGTGAGGTCGGTGTCGCGCAGGTCGGCGCCGATGAGGTCCGCTCCGCGCAGGTCGGCGCCGGTCAGGTCGGCGGCTATGAGATAGGCACCGCGCAGGTTCGCGCCGCTCAGGTCGGCGCCCTTCAGACGGGCGCCCATCAGGTCGGCGCCCCGGCGGTTCTTCTTGCGGCCGCGGACGCCGGCCCGCGCCAGTTCGCTGGTCTCGAGCAGCAGGACGTTGACCTCCTGCCGGTGCGCTCCCACGTCCAGCGCGGCGAGTTCCTCCGGGGTCTGGAGAGTGAGCTCCTCGGTCTTCTCCCGGAGCCGGCGCAGTTCGGCGTACAGAGGGCTCGCCGCGGGCAGGGTCAGCGCCTCGGACAAATACCAGAGCAGTTCGTGGAGCTGGCGCACGACCGGGAAGGCGTCGAACATCCGCCGGGCGTGCTCGCGGGAGCCCGTGCGCCAGTCCTGCCCGGTGAAGGTGACCTGCGAGACCTTCTGTCCCGCGCCGAAGCAGTCGTAGACCGTGCAGCCGGTGAAGCCGCTCTGCCGGAGCCGGGCGTGGATGCCGCAGCGGTGGTCGTCCCGGAGGTTGCGGCAGGGCGTCCCGGCGCTCTTGTCGTGCGCGAAGTCCGCCGAGGCGGTGAAGGGCAGCGCCACACAGCACAGCCCGAAGCAGTTCGCGCAGTCCGCGCGCAGGTCGACGAGGTCGCCGGGGTGATCTTGCATGACATCAGCCTAATGTCCGGCGCGGAGCGAAACCTCACCGATGAGTTTCCGCCGCTGTGGGGGTCCCCTCATACAACGGAAAACAAGCTCGGCTACCACTGATACAGAGGCCGACGAACGCAGGAGCAACGCCGGATCGAGAACTCCCAGGAGACAGGTCATGTGCAGCCACCAGCCCCCGTGCCCCACCGCCGACAGCCCCGAGCACCACGCCGCCGTGATCGTCTCGGCCCATCCCGAACAGGGCTGGAGCCTGCTGTGCAACGGCACCATCGTCTTCGACGACACCGGCGAGCTGCTGCCGGACGGGCGGGTCGTCCGCCCGCACCGTACGGTCGGTCCGCTGGCCGTGGCCGCCTGACTCAGCCGCCGAGCTCCGGCAGGTCGAGGCCGGCCAGCCGCTCGGGGTCGGCCAGGATGTACATCTCGGTGATCCGGCCGCCGGCGACGGTGACGCCCAGCACCGACTGCGGCTGTCCCTCCGGAGCGTTGAGCACCCCGACCGCGCCGTTGACGTACACGAGCCGCGCGTACCGCGCGAACTGCCGGAACAGCATCGCCTGTTCGGCCACCGGCCGCGCACCGCGCACCACCTTGGACGCCGCCGCGCCACCGACCAGCGGTCCGGAGTCGACCCGCAGCACGATGTCGGGGTCGAGGACCGCGAGCAGCGCCTCGAAGTCCCCCGCGCGGGAGGCGGCCATGAACGCGTCCAGGACCTGCCGCTGTCTGCCGAGGTCGGGCTCGCTGGTCGGCGTGGCCCCCTTCACCCGGCGCCGGGCACGGCTGGCGAGCTGCCGGGTGGCGGCCGAGGAGCGCTCCACGACCGGCGCGATGTCGTCGAACGGCACCGCGAACATGTCGTGCAGCACGAACGCGATCCGCTCGGCGGGCTCCAGCGTCTCCAGCACGACCAGCAGGGCCAGGCCCACCGAGTCGGCCTGGAGCACCTCCTGTTCCGGGTCGATCTGTGTCAGGGGCCGGATCACGGGGTCCGGGACGAAGGTGTCGTCCAGCGGCTCCTCGTGGCGCCGGGTGCGCGAGCGCAGCATGTCCAGGCAGACCCGGCCGACGACGGTGGTCAGCCAGCCGCCGAGGTTGCCGATCTCGTCCGCGTCGCTGCGGCTCAGCTTCAGCCAGGCCTCCTGGACGGCGTCCTCCGCCTCGGCCGGCGAGCCGAGCATGCGGTAGGCGACCGCCTTGAGACGGCCGCGGTGCTCCTCGAAGCGGTCCGCCAGCAGGTCCGTTTCCCGCGCCATGCCCGGCTACCGGCCGAACAGTTCGAACGCCACGGCCGGTCTCCCGCCGAACCGCTCCCCCGCCGCCTCGGCGTTCGCGGTGAGGAAGCCACGGGCGTACTTCTCGGGGTCCTCGTCCGTCAACGCCTCTATGTAGGTGTGGTGTTCGAGCAGCGAGCGTACCGCGCGCTCCAGCCCGGCCGTCGCGTCCGCGGCGTGCGTGGGCGTGCTGGAGCCGGCCACCGCGACCCAGCGCACCCCGTTCCAGGGCTCGAGGCCCTGTGCGGTGAGTTCGGGGAAGATCCAGCGGTTGCCCGCGTCGCCGGCCGCGTCCAGCGTGGCGCGGCCGACGGCCACATGGTCCGGGGTGTTCCAGGCGACGCCGCCCCAGGTGTCGCGGTGGTTGAGGGTGATCACCAGTTCGGGCCGGTGCCGGCGGATCGCGGCGGCGATGTCGCGGCGCAGGGCGGTGCCGTACTCGATCACGCCGTCCTGGTGGTCGAGGAACTCCACCGCCGACACACCCACGACCGCCGCGCTGGCCCGCTGCTCACGCTCCCGCAGCGGGCCGCACTGCGCCGGATCCAGGGTGTCGATGCCGGCCTCGCCGCGCGTCGCCAGGACGTACGCCACCTCGCGGCCGCCGTCCGTCCAGTCGGCGATGGCCGCCGAGCAGCCGTACTCGAGGTCGTCCGGGTGCGCGACGACGGCGAGGGCGCGCTGCCAGTCGTCGGGCATGGGCTTGAGCTGAGGGGGCGTCGGCTCGGTCATGTCCGCACCCTAACGTGTGACACCGACATCACGCTTCGTCACGGGTGAGCGCGAGCAGCCGGTCCAGGACACGGGGGCCGCCGGCCCGTACGCCGTCGTGCTCGAACTCGTCGGTGACCCAGGTGCGCAGGCCGCGGATCGCGCGGGCGGTGGCCAGGGAGTGCGCGGTGTCGACGTACATGTCGTCGTGGTACACGGCCGCGGCGACCGGCACCTCGTTGGCGGCGAGGCGCGCCGAGTCGTACAGGGGCGTCCAGTCGGTGCGGGCGGCGAGCAGGTCGGCGGTCTCGCGCAGCGGGCGCAGCGCCGGGTCGCTGTCGAACATCCAGGGGTGGATCGACTCGCCGGTGAACAGCAGCGGCCCGTCACCGGCGAGCGCCTTGGCCACGTCGAACTGCGGGAACTCGGCGCGCACGCGCTCGGCGGACCAGTCGGTGGGGCGGGTGTCCTGACCGTAGATCGCCTCGTGGACGAGGGCGTACAGGGGGTGGCTCGCGTACGACAGCAGGCCCTGTGCCTCTTCCCGGAAGGCGTCCGAGAGGGCGGGGCCCTGCGGGGTGCGGACGAAGGCGTCCTCCAGGAGGTAGTGCAGGCGGTGGCTGCCCTCGCTGCCGCCGAGGAGGATGCCGAGGGACTGGAAGGCCTCGGCGGTGAGGCGGTAGCCGTTCGGCAGGACGACCTCGCCGGTGTGGAGGTGGTCGGCGATGCGGCGGGCGCGCTCGACGTCCTGCGGATAGCGGGCGTAGTGCGCCGCGACCTTGCGCTCGATGCGCGGGTAGGCCGCCCGGTAGACGTCGTCGGCGTGCGCGTGCAGCGAGGGCAGGCCGCCGGTGATGACCGCCGCGGTCAGGCCCTCGGGCGCGAGGGAGAGATAGCTGACCGTGCAGAAGCCGCCGAAGCTCTGGCCGAGCACGGTCCAGGGGGCGCCGCCGGTCACCTCGCGGCGGATCGCCTCGCAGTCGCGGACGATCGAGTCGGCGCGGAAGCGCGTGAGGTAGTCGGCCTGGGCGGCGGGGCCGCCGCGCAGCGGCAGCGTCTGGCGGTTGGCGGGCGTGGAGTGGCCGGTGCCGCGCTGGTCCAGCAGCAGGACGCGGAACTCCTTCAGTGCGCGGCCGAGCCAGGCGCCCTTGCCGACGAACCGGTTCGCGCCGAAGCCGGGGCCGCCCTGGAGATAGAGCAGCCACGGCAGTTCCTGATGCGCCTTGTCGCTGGCGACGACCTCACGGGCGTAGAGCTCGATCGTCTCGCCCGTCGGGGCGTCGTGGTCGAGGGGCACGGTGAAGTGGCGGTCGGTGAGGACGACGCCGGGCTGGCGGTAGCTGACGGTCAACAGTGCTCCCGGGACGGATGGTTTTCGGACCGCGTCCCAGTTCAGCACATGTTCCTCCGCCGACCGAGCCCGGGATCATGAAATCGTACTGAACGGTGGATCAGCGGGCCGACAGGCTGGAGCGTCTGACGACCAGCTCCGGCTGCAGGACGACCCGCCGGTGCTCGTGCCGCTTGGCGCCGGTCTCGGCCTCCGTCTCCTCCAGCAGCATCTCCGCCGCGAGGGTGCCCATGGTGACGGCGGGCTGCCGTACGGAGGTGAGGGGGACGGCCGCGGCCGCGGCGAACTCGATGTCGTCGTAGCCGACGATCGCGAGGTCGTCGGGGACGCCGACGCCCGCGGCGTACATGGCCTGCAGCACGCCGAGGGCGAGCAGGTCGTTGGCGCAGAACACGGCGGTCGGGCGGTCGCCCCCGAGGCCGAGCAGACGGGCGCCGGCGTCCCGGCCCGCGGCGACGTCGAGCCGCTCGGTGGGCAGCTCGCGCAGGTGCTCGGGGCCCAGGCCGGCCTCCTCCAATGCGTTCAGGGCGCCGGTGCGGCGGTCGCGGACCTGGTTGAGGCCGGGCGGGCCGCTGACGTAGGCGATGGAGCGGTGCCCGGCGTCGACGAGATGGCGCACGGCCAGGGCGCCGCCCGCGACGTCGTCGACGGAGACCGAGCACTCGGTGGTGCCCTCGGCGACGCGGTCGACGAGGACGAAGGGGATGTTGTGGCGCCGGAAGGTCTCGATGTTGCGGCCGGTGGCGTCGGCCGGGGTGAGCAGCACGCCGCGCACCCGCTGCTCGGCGAAGAGCGAGAGGTACTCGGCCTCTTCGCTCGCGCTCTGTGCGCTGTTGCAGACCATCACGCCGAGTCCGGCGTCGCGCGCGGTGCGCTCGGCGCCGCGTGCGACGTCGACGAAGAAGGGGTTGCCCATGTCGAGGACGAGCAGGCCCATGATCCGGCTGCGGCCCGCGCGCAATTGGCGCGCGGACTCGCTGCGGACATAGCCCAGCCGGTCTATCGCGGACTGCACCCGCGTCCGGGTCTCGGTCGCGACCGTGTCCGGACGGTTGATGACGTTCGAGACCGTGCCGACGGAGACTCCGGCGGCGCGAGCGACGTCCTTGATACCCACCGACTGGGCCATCGGGCAGGGACCTCCAGTGAGACAGAAAAGACGCGGGCGGCGGGAAGGTCCTTCACATTACCGTCAAGCCGCCCACAACGACTGCGATCAAGCAGGCAGGCGGAAGTTGAGAGTGCGCAGCGCCGAGGGCGTCGTACCGCTGGACTTCTCCTGGTACATGATCGACAGGAAGTGGTCCTGTCCGACACGCGTCTCGTCGATCACGACCTCGCCGAACGCGTTCAGCCCGGCGCTGACGCCGTCGTACAGGACCGACCAGTCCGTATACCCGGAGGCCTTGGAGGCTCCGGCGATGCGGCAGAAGGGGAAGATCGCGTACGCGTTGTCGTACTTGTCCAGGATCAGCTTGGTGCGCTGGCTGGAGTTCAGCGGAACCGGGATCTCCGTCTTCTGCCAGGCGCCCGAGGAGTTCTTGCGGACGTGGAAGGCGCGGCCGTTGGCGGTGCGGTCTGCGACGTAGTTGGTGGTGCACTGGCCGAACCGGCCGGGGACGTAGCTGATGATCGCGTGCGGCAGGCCGGCGGAGTCGGTGAACTGGCTCTCCTGGTTCATCAGGGAGTGGTCCGGGTTGAGCGGGTCGACGACCAGGCCGGGGTCGGTGACGGAGACCCGGTCGGAGCCGCCGGTGGTGCCGACGACGGTGCCGGCGTTGTTGCGCCAGGTGCGGCCGCGGTCGTCGGAGTAGACGTAGCCGGTGTCGTGGTTGGTGATGCCGCCGGAGGAGCACATCACGGCGCCGTTCTGCTCGCGCCAGGTGAACAAGGAGTGCAGTCGGCCGTTGCGGTCGTAGTCGATGCCGTGCAGGTACATGTTGCGGGCGGTCGAGGAGCCGTGCTCGCTGCTGTAGGTGCCGGTGGAGCTGGTCCACTCGCCGAGGTTCCGCCAGGACGTGCCGTCGTACTCCGCGAGGGCGTTGCGGCCATTGCCGGAGACCGCGACCCGGTAGCTGAGCTGGAGCCTGCCCTCGGGGGTGGAGATGAACTGCGGGTAGGTGAACTGCGAGGTGAGCGCGAGCCCGTCCAGGGTGGACTGGGGCGCGCCGAAACGGCTCGCGGTCCAGCTCAGACCATCCGGGTTGTCCATGAGGCCGGCGACCGACTTGACGTAGGTGAAGCCGTCGCTGTGGGAGTCCATGTTGAGGTGGAGACGGCCGTCGACCTTCGAGAGTCCCATCGAGATGACGTTGTGGGAGTCGTTGTAGCGCAGGGTGTGGCCGACCTTGACCGTGGACCAGGTGCTGGAACCGAACTTGCGGCGGCCGACGACGGCGTTGCGGTCGGCGGTGTACCAGACGGCGTACTGGTGGCCCTTGTAGGTCAGCAGGCCGTTCTTCTGGAAGGAGTTGTTGTTGACCAGGCCGTCGTACGACACGAAGTAGATGGCCTGGGTGTCGAGCGTGGTGGTGCCGGTCAGGGTGAGGGACGGGCCCGGGTCCGCGGCGCGGGCGGTGCCGGAGGCGAGGGCAGGGGTCACGACGGCTCCGGCGAGTGCGGCACCCAGCAGCGTGCGTCTCTTCATCTCGGGGGACTCCATTGTCGGCGAGAGGTGCGGGGAGGGGTCAGGCGAGGTGGAACACTTCCGCGAGCGGCTTCATGGCCTCATCGGGCCGGGCGCCGTCCAACGACTCGAAGAACGGCGCCATCTCCGCCTGCCAGCGGGCGTTGACGTCGGTGGCTTCCATACCGGCCACGGCGGCTGCGAAGTCCTCGGTCTCCAGGTAGCCGACGAGCAGGCCGTCCTCGCGCAGGAAGAGCGAGTAGTTGTGCCAGCCGGTGGCCGAGAGCGCTTGGAGCATCTCGGGCCACACGGCGGCGTGCCGCTCGCGGTACTCGTCGAGGCGGTCCGCCCTGACCTTCAGCAGGAAGCACACGCGCTGCATCAACAACCCTCCGGGTGTCAGAAGTTGTACTGGTCGATGTTCTTGGCGTCGAAGACGGTCGGCTTGCCGAGGCTGATCACGCCGTCCTTGCCGATGGTGTACGTGGTGTCGCCGGCCTTGAAGGTCTCGCCCTCCTTGCCGGTGATCTGACCGGAGACCAGGGCGACGGCGGCGCGGGCGGCCAGGTCGCCGAGCTTGGCCGGGTCCCACAGCTCGAACGCCTCGACGGTGCCGTTCTTGACGTACTTGCGCATGTCGTTGGGGGTGCCCAGGCCGGTCAGCTTGACCTTGCCCTTGTACTTGGAGCCCGACAGGTACTGGGCGGCGGCCTTGATGCCGACGGTGGTCGGGGAGACGATCCCCTTCAGGTTCGGGTACTCCTGGAGCAGGCCCTGGGTCTGCTGGAAGGACTTCTGGGCGTCGTCGTCGCCGTAGGCGACCTTGACCAGCTTGATGTCCTTGTACTTGGGGTCCTTCAGCTCCTCCTTCATGAAGTTGATCCAGATGTTCTGGTTCGTCGCGGTCTGCGCGGCGGACAGGATCGCGATCTCGCCCTTGTAGTCGATCTGCTCGGCGAGGAGCTGCACCTCGGTGCGGCCGAGGTCCTCGGCGGACGCCTGCGAGACGAAGGCGTTGCGGCAGTCGGCGGTGGTGTCGGAGTCGTAGGTGACGACCTTGATGCCGTTCTTCATGGCCTGCTTCAGCGCGGTGCACAGGGCGCCCGGGTCCTGCGCGGAGACGGCCATCGCGTCGACCTGCTGCTGGGTGAGCGTGTTGACGTACGACACCTGGCCGGCGGTGTCGGTGGCGCTGGACGGGCCGACCTCCTTGTAGCTGGAGCCCAGCTCCTTCAGGGCCGCCTCGCCGCCCTTGTCGGCGGAGGTGAAGTAGGGGTTGTTGACCTGCTTGGGCAGGAAGCCGACGGTCAGGCCCTTCTTCAGCTCGGCGTTCGGGTCGGCCTTGCCGGCGCCGGCGGCGGAGCCGCCCTCGTTCTTGACGTCCTCCTTGGTGGTGCCGCCGCAGGCGGTGAGGGCCAGGGCGAGGGAGGTGACGGCGGCGAGGCCGGCGGAGGCACGGCGGAGGGATGACTTGCGCATGGCGATGGTCCTTTACGAGGAAGGGCTGGGTTACGAGGCCGGAGTCGAGGCGGCTCTACGACCCGCCCTCGCTACGGAGATCTGGCGTGCGACCCGGGGGCCGAGCACGGAGAGGACGAGCAGGACGCCGGTGACGACGATCTGCGACTGGGCGGAGACGTCCTGCAGGCTCATGACGTTCTGGAGCGCACCGAGCAGGAAGACTCCCGCGATCGCGCCACCGAGCGTTCCCTTGCCGCCGTCGAAGTCGATGCCGCCGAGCAGTACGGCGGCCACGACGGAGAGTTCGAGGCCGGTGGCGTTGTCATAGCGGGCGCTCGCGTAGTGCAGCGCCCAGAAGATCCCGGTCAGCGAGGCCATCAGGCCGGTGAGCGTGAACAGGATCAGCTTCTGCCGCTTGACCCGGATCCCAGCGAACCGCGCCGCCTCCTGGCTCGCCCCGATCGCGAACAGCGACCGTCCGAACGGGGTGGCGTGCAGCGCGACCACGGCGATGGCGAGGAGGACCAGGAAGGGCAGGAAGGCGTACGGGATGAAGGTGTCGCCGATGCGTCCGGCCGCGAAGTCCAGGTACTGGGTCGGGAAGTCGGTCACCGCGTCCGAGCCGAGCACGATCTGCGCGATACCGCGGTAGGCGGCGAGGGTGCCGATGGTGACGGCGAGGGACGGCAGGCCCAGCTTGGTCACCAGCAGACCGTTGATCAGCCCGCAGACCACACCGAGCAGCAGACAGATCGGAATGATCGTCTCGATCGTCATGCCCTGGTTCCACAGCGCGCCCATCACCGCGCCCGAGAGCCCGGCGGTGGAGGCGACGGACAGATCGATCTCGCCCGAGACGACGAGCAGTGTCATCGGCAGCGCGATCAGGGCGATCGGGAGGGTGTTGCCGATCAGGAACGACAGGTTCAGCGCGTTGCCGAAGCCGTCGACGCACCCGAACGACAGCAGCAGCACGACGATGAGGAGGGCGCCGACGGCTGAATCCCACCTTTTCAAGGCGGACCAGCGAACGGCGCGCGAGAGCGAGAAGTCAGCCATGGCGGGCGTTCCTCTTCTTCAGGGCGGAGGCCACACGCAGCGCGACGATCCGGTCGACGGCGATGGCGAGGAGGAGCAGGATGCCGTTGATGGCGAGCACCCAGACGGAGCTGACGCCGAGGGCGGGCAGCACGCTGTTGATGGAGGTCAGCAGCAGCGCGCCGAGCGCCGCGCCGTAGACGCTGCCGGAGCCGCCGGTGAAGACGACGCCACCGACCACGACCGCGCTGACGACGGTGAGTTCATAGCCGTAGCCGGTGCCGGAGTCGACGTTGCCGAACCGGGCCAGGTACATCGCGCCGGCGAGTCCGGCGAGCGCCCCGCAGAAGGTGTACGCGGCGAGGATCCGCTTGCGCACCGGGATGCCGGCGAGGCGGGCGGCCTCCGGGTTGGAGCCGAGGGCGTACAGTTCGCGCCCGCTGCCGAAGTGCTTGAGGTAGTAGGCCGTCGCCACCAGCACCGCGAGGGCGATCAGCGCCAGCCACGGCAGCGCGGAGATGCCGCCGGAGCCGAAGTCGACGAAGCCGTCCGGGAGGTCGGAGGCGGTGATCTGGCGCGAGCCGACCCAGATGGAGTCGATGCCGCGGATGATGTAGAGCGTGCCGAGGGTGACGACCAGGGCCGGCACCTGGCCGATGCTGACGAGCAGGCCGTTGAGCAGGCCGAAGCCGATGCCCGTCAGGACGGCGAGGAACACGGCGACGACCGAGTTGCCGCCGCCCTGGAGGTATATACCGGCGGCGAAGGCGCTGATGCCGAGCGTGGAGCCGACCGACAGGTCGACGTTCCTGGTGATCACCACCAGGGACTGGCCGATGGCGACGAGGACGAGGATCGTCGCGTTCAGCAGCAGGTCCTTGATGCCCTGCTCGGTGAGGAACTGGCTGTTGCCGAGCTGCGTGATGACGATCATCGCCGCGAAGACGACCAGGATGGCGAGTTCGCGCATCTTGAAGACGCGGTCGACCAGGCGGGTGCCGCTGGACTTGGGTACGTCGGTCACGGGGGCCTGTTGGGGAGTGGTCACCGTCATGCGGCGGCCCTCCCGGTGGCTGCGGCCATCACGGTTTCCTCGGTGGCTTCGGAGCGTGGGATCTCGGCGGTGACGCGGCCCTCGTGCATCACGAGCACGCGGTCGGCCATGCCGAGGATCTCGGGCAGGTCGGAGGAGATCATCAGCACGGCCACCCCGTCGGCGGCCAGTTCGCTGAGCAGCCGGTGCACCTCGGCCTTGGTGCCGACGTCGATGCCGCGGGTGGGCTCGTCGACGATCAGCACCTTGGGGCCGGTGGCGAGCCACTTGGCGAGGACGACCTTCTGCTGGTTGCCGCCGGACAGGGTGGACACGGCGTCGGCGATCCGGGCGTACTTCACCTGGAGTTTGACGGCCCAGTCGAGCGAGCGGCTGCGCTCGGCGCCGCGGTCCATCAGCCCGGCCTTGACGGTGGTACGAAGTCCGGTGAGGCCGATGTTGCGCTCGATGGACATGCCCATCACCAGGCCCTGGGCGCGCCGGTCCTCGGGGACGAGGGCGAGGCCGCAGGCCATGGCGGCGGAGGGGGCGCCGTTGATGAGGGCCTTGCCCTCGACGGAGACCTCGCCGGCGTCCCAGCGGTCGATGCCGAAGACGGCCCGCGCGACTTCCGTACGTCCCGCGCCGACGAGCCCGGCGAGGCCGACGATCTCGCCGTGCCGTACGTCGAAGGAGACGTCGGTGAAGACGCCCTCGCGGGTCAGCCGGCGCACGCTGAGCGCGACCGCGCCGGGCTTCACGTCCTGCTTGGGGTACAGCTCCTCGAGGTCGCGGCCGACCATGCGGCGCACGAGGTCGTCCTGGGTCATGCCGTCCAGCGGCTCGCTGGCGATCCAGGCGCCGTCGCGCAGGGTGGTGACCCGCCGGCAGATCTGGAAGATCTCCTCCAGCCGGTGGGAGATGAACAGGACGGCGGCGCCCTGTTCGCGCAGGGTGCGCACCACGCCGAAGAGGCGGGCGACCTCGCTGCCGGTGAGGGCGGCGGTCGGCTCGTCCATGATCAGGACGCGGGCGTCGAAGGAGAGCGCCTTGGCGATCTCGACGATCTGCTGGTCGGCGATGGACAGGCCGCGCGCGGGGCGGTCGGGGTCGAGCTCGACGCCGAGGCGCTGCATCAGGGCAAGGGTGGCCTCGTGGGTGGCCTTGTGGTCGATCCGGCCGAGGGCGCGGCGCGGCTGGCGGCCCATGAAGATGTTCTCGGCGATCGACAGGTCCGGGAAGAGCGTCGGCTCCTGGTAGATCACGGCGATGCCGGCGTCACGGGCGTCGCCCGGGCCGTGGAAGACGACGGGCGCGCTGTCGAGCAGCACCTGGCCCGCGTCGGGCCGGTGCACGCCGGCGAGCGTCTTGATCAGGGTCGACTTGCCCGCGCCGTTCTCGCCGGCGAGGGCGTGCACCTCTCCGGGGAACAGTTCCAGGGAGACGTCCCGCAGGGCGCGGACCGCGCCGAAGGACTTCGAGACGTCCCTGAGCGCCAGAACCGGGGCCGGACCCGTGGTGGACGGGTGGGTCATGGAGGCTCCTCGACGACGCCGGCGGGACGGGCCTCTCGGCGTCGTGAAAGGTTTCAACTGGGTTGCCGGGACGTTAGGCATGGAGCCCATGTCACGTCAATGGGTTCGTGTCGAAAAAATTTCGACGCCCGAAGGTCACGGGGGAGTCACAGGGAAGAGCCTTGCTCACGGGGCTTGACACCCCTTCGGAGGACCCATACGTTCCCGTCTTGAATCGTTTCACAGCGAAGCGCTTCAGACGACCACCGTCCGACTTCCCTCCCGATGTCACAGGAGCCCTCAGTGACCGAGCTCGCCGCGGTGAAGGCCGCACTCAAGACCCAGGCCGTCGAAACGCCGTCGTGGGCGTACGGGAACTCGGGGACGCGGTTCAAGGTGTTCGCCCAGCAGGGCGTGCCACGGACGCCGCGCGAGAAGCTGGACGACGCCGCTCAGGTGCACGCGTTCACCGGCGTGGCTCCGACGGTCGCGCTGCACATCCCCTGGGACAGGGTCGACGGCTCCGATGGATACGCACAGCTGGCCAAGCACGCCGAAGAGCGTGGTGTGAAGCTGGGCGCGATCAACTCCAACACCTTCCAGGACGACGACTACAAGCTCGGCAGCATCTGCCATCCCGACGCGGCGGTGCGGCGCAAGGCCGTGGACCATCTGCTGGAGTGCGTCGACATCATGGACGCCACCGGCTCCGCCGATCTGAAGCTGTGGTTCGCGGATGGGACGAATTACCCCGGGCAGGATGATGTGCGGTCGCGGCAGGACCGGCTGGCTGAGGGGCTGGCCGAGGTGTATGAGCGGCTGGGGGATGGGCAGCGGATGCTGCTGGAGTACAAGTTCTTCGAGCCGGCCTTTTACACCACCGATGTGCCGGACTGGGGGACGGCGTATGCGCACTGTCTGAAGCTCGGGCCGAAGGCGCAGGTTGTTGTCGACACCGGGCATCACGCGCCCGGGACCAACATCGAGTTCATCGTCGCGACGCTGCTGCGGGAGGGGAAGCTCGGTGGGTTCGACTTCAACTCGCGGTTCTATGCGGATGACGACCTGATGGTGGGGGCGGCGGATCCGTTCCAGTTGTTCCGGATCATGTACGAGGTCGTGCGTGGGGGTGGGTTCACTCCCGAGGTCGCCTTCATGCTCGACCAGTGCCACAACATCGAGGCGAAGATCCCGGCGATCATTCGGTCGGTGATGAATGTGCAGGAGGCTACGGCGAAGGCGCTGCTCGTTGACCGGGGGGCGTTGGCTGCGGCGCAGGCCGGTGGTGATGTGCTCGGGGCGAATGCCGTGCTCATGGATGCGTACAACACGGACGTGCGTCCGCTGCTTCGTGAGGTGCGGGAGGAGATGGGGTTGGATGCCGATCCCCTTGCTGCGTATGCGCGGTCGGGATGGGCCGAGAAGATCGTTGCCGAGCGCGTCGGCGGGCAGCAGGCCGGTTGGGGGGCGTGAGCGTCTGCCTCGTTCCGTTGTCTTCGGACTGCGGGTCGTGTGTGGCTGGTCGCGCAGTTCCCCGCGCCCCTCAAGGGGCGCTCCCGAACCCTCCTCTGACAAGGACTGATTGATCATGGCTCCCCATCCCGAAGCCGCCGCCCTCCTCGCCCGGTCGCATCGGCTCGGATCCGATTCCCGGAACACCAACTACGCCGGCGGCAACGCGTCCGCCAAGGGCACCGAGACCGATCCCGTCACCGGTGGTGACGTGGAGCTGATGTGGGTCAAGGGGTCCGGGGGTGACCTCGGTACGCTCACCGAGGCCGGGCTGGCCGTGTTGCGGCTGGACCGGATGCGGGCGCTCGTCGATGTCTACCCGGGCGTCGAGCGCGAGGACGAGATGGTCGCCGCCTTCGACTACTGCCTGCACGGCAAGGGCGGGGCGGCTCCCTCCATCGACACCGCCATGCACGGGCTCGTCGAGGCCGCGCATGTCGATCATCTGCATCCCGACTCCGGGATCGCCCTCGCCTGCGCCGCCGACGGGGAGAAGCTGACGGCCGAGTGTTTCGGGGACAGTGTGGTGTGGGTGCCCTGGCGGCGGCCCGGGTTCCAGCTCGGGCTGGACATCGCCGCCGTGAAGGCCGCCAACCCGCAGGCCATCGGGTGCATTCTCGGGGGGCATGGCATCACCGCCTGGGGTGACACCTCCGAGGAGTGCGAGCGGAACTCGCTGCACATCATCCGCACTGCCGAGAAGTTCCTCAAGGAGCGCGGGAAGGCGGAGCCCTTCGGGCCGGTGATCGAAGGTTACGCGGCGCTGGGCGCCGGGGAGCGGCGGGAGCGGGCCGCTGCGCTGGCGCCGGTCATCCGGGCCATCGCCTCGCAGGACCGTCCGCAGGTCGGTCACTTCACCGACTCCGAGGTCGTCCTCGACTTCCTCGCCAGCGCCGAGCACCCGCGGCTCGCGGCGCTGGGCACCTCCTGCCCGGACCACTTCCTGCGCACCAAGGTGCGGCCGCTGGTGCTGGACCTGCCGCCGACCGCTCCGCTGGAGGAGGCCGTCGCCCGGCTGAAGGAGCTGCACGCCGAGTACCGCGACGAGTACGCCGCCTACTACCAGCGGCACGCCCTGCCCGACTCCCCCGCCATGCGCGGCGCCGACCCGGCGATCGTGCTGGTCCCGGGCGTGGGCATGTTCTCCTTCGGCAAGGACAAGCAGACCGCCCGGGTGGCCGGTGAGTTCTACGTCAACGCCATCAATGTCATGCGGGGAGCGGAGGCGGTCTCGACCTACGCGCCCATCGAGGAGTCCGAGAAGTTCCGTATCGAGTACTGGGCGCTCGAGGAGGCCAAGCTTCAGCGGATGCCGAAGCCCAAGGCTCTGGCCACGCGGGTCGCGCTGGTGACCGGTGCGGGCAGCGGCATCGGGAAGGCCATCGCGCAGCGGCTGGTCGCCGAGGGCGCCTGTGTGGTCGTCGCGGACCTCGACGCCGAGAACGCGCAGGCCGTCGCCGAGGAGCTCGGCGGGTCCGACAAGGCCGTCGCCGTGACGGTGGACGTCACCTCCGAGGAGCAGATCGCCGACGCGTTCAAGGCGGCCGTGCTGGCCTTCGGCGGTGTCGACCTGGTCGTCAACAACGCCGGGATCTCGGTCTCCAAGCCGCTGCTCGAGACCTCGGCCAAGGACTGGGACCTTCAGCACGACATCATGGCGCGCGGTTCCTTCCTCGTGTCGCGGGAGGCCGCGCGCGTGATGATCGCTCAGAAGCTGGGCGGCGACATCGTCTACATCGCCTCCAAGAACGGCGTGTTCGCCGGTCCCAACAACATCGCGTACGGCGCCACCAAGGCCGACCAGGCCCATCAGGTGCGGCTGCTGGCCGCCGAGCTCGGCGAGCACGGCATCCGCGTCAACGGGATCAACCCGGACGGTGTCGTGCGGGGCTCGGGGATCTTCGCCGGGGGCTGGGGCGCTCAGCGCGCCGCCGTGTACGGGGTCGAGGAGGACAAGCTCGGCGAGTTCTACGCCCAGCGGACCATCCTCAAGCGCGAGGTGCTGCCCGAGCATGTGGCGAACGCGGTCTTCGCCCTGACCGGCGGGGACCTGACGCACACCACCGGTCTGCACATCCCGGTCGACGCCGGCGTCGCGGCCGCCTTCCTGCGGTGAGCGCGGCCGTGAAGTCGTACGCCGCGGTCGACCTCGGCGCGTCCAGCGGGCGTGTCATGGTCGGCCGCGTCGGCCCCGACAGCCTGGAGCTGACCGAGGCGCACCGGTTCGTCAACCGGCCGGTGCGGGTGCCCGAGGGCCTGCGATGGGACATCCTCGCGCTGTACGCGGGTGTCCTGGAAGGGCTCAAAGCCGCCGGTCAGGTCGATTCTCTCGGCATCGACAGTTGGGCCGTCGACTACGGTCTGCTGGACGCCGACGGGGCGCTGCTCGGCAATCCCGTGCACTACCGGGACTCCCGGACGGAGGGGGTCGCCGAGAAGGTGTGGGCGACCGTGCCGGCGTCGGAGCTGTATGCCGCGACCGGGTTGCAGTACGCGCCGTTCAACACCCTGTACCAGCTCACGGCGGCGCGGGCTTCGGCTCAACTGTCTTATGCCGAGCGGCTGTTGCTCATCCCGGACCTGCTGACGTACTGGCTCACCGGCGAGCAGGGCACCGAGCTCACCAACGCCTCCACCACCCAGCTCATCGATCCCCGCACGCGCGACTGGTCGCATGACATCGCCTCCCGGCTGGGCATCGACCTGGGACTGTTCGCTCCGCTGCGGCAGCCCGGCGAGCCGGCGGGGCTGCTGCGCGAGGCGGTGCTGGAGGAGGCCGGGCTGCGCGGGCCGGTGCCGGTGACGGCGGTCGGGTCGCACGACACCGCCTCCGCCGTGGCCGCGGTACCGGCCGACGGCGAGCGGTTCGCGTACATCTGCACCGGGACCTGGTCGCTGGCGGGTCTGGAGCTGGACGCGCCCGTGCTCACCGAGGAGAGCCGGGCCGCCAACTTCACCAATGAGCTGGGCCTGGACGGCACGGTCCGGTATCTGCGGAACATCATGGGGCTGTGGCTGCTCCAGGAGTGCGTACGGGCCTGGGGCGACCCGGAGCTGGGTGCGCTGCTGCGGGACGCCGCCAAGGTGCCGGCGCTGCGGTCGGTCGTGGACGCGGGGGACGCGGCGTTCCTGGCGCCGGGGCGGATGCCGGAGCGGATCGCCGAGGCGTGCCGCGCCTCGGGGCAGCCGGTGCCCGTCTCCCCCGCCGAGATCACGCGCTGCATCCTGGACTCGCTCGCCCTCGCCCATCGCCGGGCCGTCCAGGACGCGCAGCGACTGGCCGGTCATCCGGTGGACGTCGTGCATGTCGTCGGGGGCGGCACCCGCAACGCCCTGCTGTGCCGGCTCACCGCCGACGCCTGTGGGCTGCCGGTGGTGGCCGGTCCGGCCGAGGCCGCCGCGCTCGGCAACGTCCTCGTCCAGGCGCGGGCCCACGGCCTGGTCGGCGACCTCGCCGACGGGCGGCGACTGCTCACCCGTACGCAGCCGTTGACCCGGTACGAGCCGCGCGGGGACGCGTCACGCTGGCGCGAGGCGGAGGCCCGGCTCGCCCGGGGGTGAGCGGGGTCTCCCCGCGGCAGCGCTGCCGCATTACCCTGCACTCATCCGATGATCGATCACAAGGAGCCGCGATGCGTGTCGCCCTGTTCCTGACCTGTGTCAACGACACGCTCTATCCGGACACCGGGCGCGCCGTGGTGAAACTGCTGACCAGGCTGGGCGTCGAGGTCGACTTCCCGATGGCGCAGACCTGCTGCGGGCAGGCGCACTACAACACCGGATACCGGCATGAGGCCGAGCCCCTGGCCCGGCATTTCTCCGATGTCTTCGGGGAGTACGAGGCGATCGTCACCCCGTCCGGATCGTGCGGGGCGATGGTGCGCGAGCTGTATCCGCGCATCGGTGAGCGGGCGCGGGCCGAGGGGCGCGGGGACGCGCTCGCGGCGACGCTGGCGCCGGTGGTGCCGAAGACGTACGAACTGACGGAGTTCCTGGTGGATGTGCTGGGGGTGACGGATGTCGGGGCCTACTACCCGCACAAGGTGACGTACCACCCGACCTGTCACGGGCTGCGCGGGCTGGGGCTCGGCGAGCGGCCCCGGCGGCTGCTCCAGGCCGTCAAGGGGCTGGAGTTGGTGGAGTTGCCGGGGGCCGAGGAGTGCTGCGGGTTCGGTGGCACCTTCGCGCTGAAGAACTCCGATGTCTCGGCGGCGATGGGCGCGGACAAGGTGCGCAACGCCGCCTCGACGGGCGCGGAGGTGCTGTGCGCGGCCGACAACTCCTGTCTGATGCACATCGGCGGGACCATGGCCCGGCTGCGGACCGGGATGCGGCCGGTGCACATCGCGGAGATCCTGGCGAGCACGGAGGAGGAGCCTTCCGTATGAGTGGGACGTATCTCGGGATGCCGGCCTTTCCGAAGGCCGCGCACGAGGCCGTGCACGACTCGACCCTGCGCGGCAATCTGCGGCACGCCACGCACACCATCCGCGCCAAGCGGGCCAAGGCGGTCGCCGAGGTGTCCGACTGGGCGGCGCTGCGCGAGGCGGGCAAGCGGATCAAGGACCATACGCTGCGTCATCTCGACCGGTATCTCGTGCAGTTGGAGGAGTCGGTCACGGCGGCCGGCGGTACGGTCCACTGGGCCGCCGACGCCGACGAGGCGAACCGGATCGTGGCGGACCTGGTGAAGGCGACCGGCGAGTCGGAGGTCGTCAAGGTCAAGTCGATGGCCACGCAGGAGATCGGGCTGAACGAGGCCCTTCAGGCGGAGGGCATCCGCGCCTACGAGACCGATCTCGCCGAGCTGATCGTGCAGTTGGGCAAGGACCGGCCCTCGCACATCCTCGTGCCGGCCATCCACCGCAACCGGGGCGAGATCCGGGACATCTTCACGAGCGAGATGGGCGAGTGGGGGCGCCCCGCGCCCGAGGGCCTGACCGACACGCCCGCCGAGCTGGCGGAGGCGGCGCGCCTGCATCTGCGGGAGAAGTTCCTGCGCGCCAAGGTCGGCGTCTCCGGCGCCAACTTCATGGTCGCCGAGACCGGCACCCTGGTCGTCGTGGAGTCCGAGGGCAACGGGCGGATGTGCCTGACCCTGCCCGAGACGCTGATCTCGGTCGTCGGCATCGAGAAGATCGTGCCGACGTGGCTGGACCTGGAGGTGTTCCTGCAGACCCTCCCCCGCTCCTCCACCGCCGAGCGCATGAACCCGTATACGTCGACATGGACCGGTACGACGGACGAGGACGGGCCGCGCGACTTCCATCTGGTGCTGCTCGACAACGGCCGCACCGACACGCTCGCCGACGAGGTCGGCCGCCAGGCCCTGCGCTGCATCCGCTGCTCGGCGTGCCTGAACGTGTGCCCGGTGTACGAGCGGGCCGGCGGGCACGCGTACGGCTCGGTCTACCCGGGGCCGATCGGCGCCATCCTCAGCCCTCAGCTGCGGGGTACGGCGAGCGAGATCGACGCCTCGCTGCCGTACGCCTCGTCGCTGTGCGGCGCCTGCTACGAGGTGTGCCCGGTCGCCATCGACATCCCCGAGGTGCTGGTGCATCTGCGGGAGCGGGTCGTTCAGGGCGGCGAGGTGACGCAGCGCGGCAACAAGGTCGTGCTCCGGCCCGCCAAGGGGCATGCCGCCGAGCGGGCGGCCATGCGGGCGGCGCGCTGGGCGTTCGGCCACCCGGGCGTCCTGCGCTCCGGGCAGCGGCTCGCCTCGCGCACCCGGCGACTGCATCCGCGGTCGCTGCCGGGTCCGGGCAAGGCGTGGAGCGGGACACGGGATCTGCCGGGGGTGCCGGCTGAGCCGTTCCGGGACTGGTGGCAGCGCACGCACGGTGGGAAGGACGGCGCCAAGTGAGCAGCAGGGAACGGATCCTGGGCCGGGTGCGGCGCGCCCTCGCGGACGTACCGCGCGACGACGAGCCGTACGAGCAGGCGGTTCCGCGTGACTATCTGCGCGAGCACGGGGAGCGCGGTGTCGCCGACACGGTCGGTCTGCTGGCCGAGAACCTGGCGGACTACCGGGCGATCGTGCACCGCTGCACCCCCGCCGACCTCGCGGCGACGATCGCCGGGATGCTCGCGGCGCGCGGCGCGAAGACGGTGCTCGTGCCGCCCGGCCTGGACCCCGAGTGGCTGGCGGCGGCCGACGCCGAGCGGATCGCGGACCGGGCGGAGAGCACCCCGCACGAACTGGACCGGGTCGACAGCGTGGTGACGGCGTGTGCCGTGGCCGTCGCCGAGACCGGCACCATCGTCCTGGACGGCTCCCCCGACCAGGGCCGGCGCCGTATCACGCTCGTCCCCGACCACCACATCTGTGTCGTCCGGGTCCCGGAGCAGGTGGTGTCCTCCGTCCCGCAGGCCCTCGAACGCCTCGACCCGGCACGCCCGTTGACGTGGATCTCCGGGCCGTCGGCGACCAGCGACATCGAGCTGGACCGGGTCGAGGGGGTGCACGGCCCGCGCACCCTGGAGGTGGTCCTGGTCGGCTGAGCGGGTCGCCTCAGATGTCGCGCGGCTCCAGCGGCCGCACCGCGGGCCCCTGTACGACCCGCCCGTCGGGGGCGAAGCGGGAGCCGTGGCAGGGGCATTCCCAGGCCCGCTCGGCGCGGTTGAAGGCGACCAGGCAGCCCAGGTGGGTGCACTTCGCGGAGAGGGCGTGCAGCTCGCCGTCCTCGTCGCGGTGGACGGCGCAGCGCCTGCCGGACACATGGACGACGGCTCCGTCGCCGGGGGCGATGTCGGCCACGGACGGGACCGAGGGGCCCGGCAGGTGCTGGAGCCGGTCGCCGACGAAGTGGCGGGCCACGTCGGCCTGGTGCCTGACGAAGTCCTTCCCCTCGCGCAGGACCGACATCACCCGGCAGGGGTCGTACAGCTCGCTCCACGGGTTCTCGCGGCCGGTGACCAGATCGCACAGCAGCCTGCCCGCCATGATGCCGCCGCTGAGTCCCCAGCCGCCGAAGCCGGTGGCCACGTAGGCGTGCCGGCTCGCGGGGTGCAGGGGGCCGACGAGCGGTACGGAGTCGGTGGGGTCGTTGTCCTGAGTGGCCCAGCGGTGGGTGAAGGTGAGGTCGCCGAAGCGCTGCACCGCCCAGTCGGCCAGGGAGTCGAAACGCGCCTCGACATCGACGCCGGAGCCCGGGGTGAAGTGCTCGCCGGTGACGATGAGCAGGCGCTCGCCGTCCCCGTGGGGTGCCGTGCGCACGGAGCGGGTGTTGTGCTCGGGGGTGATGTACATGCCGGTGGGTGCCCCGGCCGCGTCGACCGGGGCGGCGACCACCAGTTCCCGCCGTGGCGAGAGGCGGGTGAACAGGAGTGCTCGATCGAAGATCGGGTAGTGGGTGGCGACCACGACGGTGCCGGCCCGCACCTGCACACCGTCCTCGGTGGTCAGCACGCAGGGCTCGCCCTCGGACAGGCCGACCACGCGCGTGTGCTCGTGGAGCCGGCCGCCGAGGCGCTTGAGGTCGGCGGCCAGCGCCAGCAGGTACTTGCGGGGGTGGAACTGTGCCTGCTCCGCGACGCGCACGGCGCCGGCCACCGGGTACGGCAGCTCGGTCTCGGTCACGAACTCGGCGGCCAGCCCCGCTTCCCGGGCGGCGTCGGCCTCGGCCCGCAGCTCGTCGACACGGTCGCCGTCCTCGGCGTAGGTGTAGGCCGCCGCTTCCTCCCATTCGCAGTCGATGCCGAGTTCCCCGGTGACCTCGGCGGCATGCCGGATCGCGTCCGTCTGCGAGGTCGCGTACAGGCGGGCCGCGTCCTTGCCCCGGGTGCGGCGGAGCCGGTCGTAGATCAGGGTGTGCAGGGCGGTCAGCTTGGCGGTGGTGTGCCCGGTGACGCCCGCGGCGACCCGGCCCGCCTCCAGCAGGGCGACCTCGCGACCGCGCCGAGCCAGCTCCCAGGCGGTGCAGAGCCCGGCGATGCCCGCGCCGACGACGGCGACGTCGACCGTGAGATCGCCGTCCGGCGGAGGCTCTAGCTCGCCGGGAGGCGCCGTCTCGATCCAGTACGAGGCGTGGGTGCGGGTCGGCTCGTCCATGCCGCCCGAGTTCCCCGGACCGGCTCCGCCACACGACGCCGCGATGCGGCGCCCAGCTCCCTCTCTGGTGAAAGGTGTCCATGGCTCCGGGGTGTCGTCAAGTACACCCCCCGATACGGGTTCTGCGCCCAATGTGGTCGGCCCGCCGGCTCCGTAGCTTCTTCGGCAGGGCACAGGGGGTGCCCGAACGGAGAGTGATGACGATGCTTCGCGCAGGCTCGCGACCTACGCACGACAAGGGACCCGCCCCGGAGGCGCTGCGGCTGGTCAAGGTCACCAAGACCTATGGCGCGGACGACAGTGCCGTGACCGCTCTGGACGGGATCACGCTGGGGCTGGGGCGCGGCACCTTCACGGCGGTGATGGGGCCGTCGGGTTCCGGCAAGAGCACGCTGCTGCACTGCGCGGCCGGGCTCGACCGGCCGGACAGCGGCATCGTGCGGGTGGACGGCACCGAGCTGACCGGGGGCGGCGAGGCGGAGTTGACGAAGTTCCGGCGGGGGCGGATCGGGTTCGTGTTCCAGCAGTACAACCTGCTTCAGACGCTGACCGTCGCGCAGAACACGGTGCTGCCGCTGAAGCTCGCCGGTCAGCGTGTCGACCGCCGGCGGGCCAGGGAGGTCCTGGCCTCCGTCGGCCTCGGTGACCGGCTCGGACACCGCCCCGGCCAGTTGTCCGGCGGTCAGCGGCAGCGCGTGGCCATCGCCCGCGCCCTCGTGACCGAGCCCCGGGTGATCTTCGCGGACGAGCCGACGGGCGCCCTGGACACGCGCAGCGCCCGTGACGTGCTGCGGCTGCTCCAGCAGGCGGTGCGGGTGCACGGCCGCACCGTGGTGATGGTCACCCACGACCCGGTCGCCGCCTCCTACGCGGACTCGGTGCTGTTCCTGGCGGACGGCCGGCTGGCGGGCCGTATGGACGCGCCGACGCCGGACGCGGTGGCCGAGCGGCTGGCGCACCTGGGAGACGACGTGGCCGCGGGGGTGTGAGCGATGTTCCTGCTGGCCATGCGGTCGATCCGGCACCGTCCCGGGCGGTTCCTCGCGACCCTGCTGTCCGCGTTCCTGGGCGCGGCGATCATCATGACGTTCAACTCCATGCACGACACGGCGGCGCGGGACGGCGTCGACGCCACCAGCGCCGAGACCCTGTCCACGGCGGCGGGCGTCGTCGGCGGCTACGGCACCCTGCTGGTCTTCTTCGCCGTCGCCTCGACCCTCACGGTCAACGTCCGCCGGCGCGCCGCCGAGCTGGAGCTGCTGCGCTGCTCGGGGGCGACTCCGGCGCAGCTCAAGCGGATGGTCGTCGGTGAGGCCGTGGTGGTGGCCCTGGCCGGCGCGGCGCTGGCGATCGGTCCGGCGATGCTGGGCGGCCGGGCGCTGCTGGAGGTGTTCCAGAACAGCGGCCAGGTCGCCGAGTCCGTCGGCCACTCCTTCGGCCCGATCGCCTTCCTCCCGGGCATCGGCATCACGCTGCTCGCGGCGGCCGGCGCCGCCTTCCTCGCCGTGCGGCGCGCGACGCGCGGGCGTCAAAGGCCGGGCAGGGCACGGAAGTTCCTCGTGTACGCCGCCCTGCTCGCCGGTGTGGCCTCGGCGACCTCCACCTTCGCGTTCTCGGCCTCGGACGCGGCCCTGATGGCGCCGGCGGCCTACGGGGCGATCCTGCTGTCGGTGGGCCTCGCCCTGTTGGCGCCCCGGCTGCTGGAAGCCGTACTTAACCGGCTGCCGCTCGACGGGGCCAGCGGGTGGCTGGCGGTACGGAATCTGCGGCAGCGGGCCGGTGAGCTGGCCGGGATCCTGATGTCGCTGATCCTGTTCACAGCCGTCGCCACGGCGACGCTCACCATGCAGGCGGTGGAGAGCGCGGCCGTCGAGGCCTCGGGGGTGGCGAAGTCGATCGACGCGAAGAACCTCGAGACGCTCAACTTCACGGTCGTCGGCATCATCGTGGTCTTCGTCTGTGTGATGCTGGTCAACTCGCTGTACGCGGCGACCAGTTACCGCGTCCGGGAGTTCGGGCAGCAGCGCCTGGCCGGGGCGACCGAGGGGCAGGTGCTCGGGACGGTCGGTGTCGAGGGGCTGATCCTGACGGTCACGGGAGTGCTGTTCGGAGCGCTGGCCGCGCTGGCGGGGATCGTCCCGTTCACCGTGGTCCGCGCCGACGAGGTGCTGCCGGGCGAGATCTACGGGATCGGCGCGGCGGTCGTCGCGGTCGCGGCGGCGGTGACGCTGGGGACCGGCTTCTTCACTGCCCGGCGGATGCTGCGGACTCCGGCGGTCGGGGCCGTCGCGGTGGCGTCGTGAGGAGCTCGGCCGTCTCCCCATACCCGGAACCCCGTGACAACCTCGCTGAACAAGCGCTTAGATAGATGCTCTGAGTCGCGCATTCAGAATCTCGGCATTCACCGTCCCGACCCTCAGCTGGAGGCCCCGTTGTTCACTTCCGTCGACGACGTCTCCGCGCGTCTGGCCGAGACCGGCTATCTCGCCTCGCCCGCCGTGGCCACGACCGTCTTCCTCGCCGACCGCCTGGGCAAGCCGCTGCTGGTGGAGGGCCCGGCCGGAGTGGGCAAGACGGAGCTCGCCAAGGCCGTCGCCGAGGTGGCGGGCGCGCGGCTCGTACGGCTCCAGTGCTACGAGGGTGTCGACGAGTCCCGCGCGCTGTACGAGTGGAACCACGCCAAGCAGCTCCTGCGCATCAGCGCGGGCCGCGACGAGACGTGGGACGAGACGCGCACGGACATCTTCAGCGAGGAGTTCCTGCTTACGCGTCCGCTGCTGACGGCCATCCGGGGTGACGACCCCAAGGTGCTGCTGATCGACGAGACCGACAAGGCGGACGTCGAGGTCGAGGGCCTGCTGCTCGAGGTGCTCAGCGACTTCCAGGTCACGGTCCCGGAGCTGGGCACCATCACCGCGACGCGCCGTCCCTTCGTCGTCCTCACCTCCAACGCCAGCCGCGAGCTGTCCGAGGCGCTGCGCCGCCGCTGTCTCTTCCTCCACATCGGCTTCCCGGACGAGGAGCTGGAGCGCCGGATCGTCCGGCTGAAGGTGGCCGGGCTCGACGAGGCGCTGGCCCGCTCGGTCGTACGGGTCGTGGGCGCGCTGCGGGCGATGGACCTGCGCAAGGTGCCGTCGGTCGCCGAGACCATCGACTGGGCCCGCACCCTGCTCGCACTCGGCGCCGGCACGCTCGACGAGGCGGTCGTGCGGGCCACTCTCGGCGTCCTCCTCAAGCACCAGGACGATGTCCTCAAGGCGACCGCCAAGCTCGACCTGGACACCCTGTGACCACGCCCTCCGGCGTCGCGGACCGGCTGACGTCCCTGGTCGGGGCGTTGCGCGCGCACGGCGTGCGGATCGGCACCGGCGAGACGGTGGACGCGGCACGGGCGATCGAGGCGCTCGGGCTCGCGGACCGGGAGCTGCTGCGCGAGGGCCTGGCGGCCACGCTGCTGCACGGCACGCATCAACGGCCGGTGTTCGACCCGGTCTTCGACCTCTACTTCCCGCGCGGTGTCGGCGGCCCGGAGCAGCAGGCGGCGGGGCGCGACGACCTGCGCGACCGGCTGGCGTCCGCCCTGGCCGCCCATGACGAGGCGCTGATGGCCCGGCTGGCGGCCGAGGCGGTCGACGGTTTCGGCGGCTACGGTTCCTCGCCGGAGTCGGACGGCTGGTCGTCGTACCAGACGCTCGAACGGCTGCGACCGCAGACCCTGCTCGCCCGCGTGCGCGACAACGTGCGTGCCCAGGGCGGGAGTTCGGGGTTCGCCGACCGGCTCCTGGAGGACGAGATCCGGCGTCGTATCGAGGCCTTCCGCCAGTTGGTGGCCACGGAGGCGCGGCGCCGGGTCGCCGAGCGGCGCGGGCGGGACGAGATCGCCCGGCGGGCGGTGGCGCCGACCGCCGACCGGGTCGACTTCCTGTTCGCCGGGAAGGCGCAACTGGCCGAGCTGCGCAGGGCGGTGCAGCCGCTGGCCCGCAAGCTCGCGACCCGGCTCGCGGCCCGTCGCCGCCGCGCCTCCCGAGGCGCGATCGACCTGCGTCGGACCCTGCGCGGGTCGCTGTCGACGGGCGGGGTGCCGATGAAGCCGGTGCTGCGCAGACGGCGTCCCGTGCGCCCCGAACTGGTGCTGCTGTGCGATGTGTCGGGGTCGGTGTCCGGGTTCTCGGACTTCACGATGCTGCTGGTGCAGGCGCTGCACGACCAGTTCAGCAAGGTGCGGGTGTTCGCCTTCGTCAACCGGATCGACGAGGTGACCGGGCTGCTCGAACGCGGCACCGCCGACCCGGAGGGCCTCAGCGCCCGCATCGAGGCGGAGGCCACGCTCACGGGCTATCACGGCAGCAGCGACTACGGCATGGCGCTGGGCGAGTTCGCGGAGCGCTACGGCGACGCGGTCGGCCCGCGCACGACCGTGTTCGTCCTCGGTGACGCCCGGACGAACATGAGCGACCCGAATCTGCCGGCGGTACGACGGATCGCCGAACGGGCGCGCCGCGTCTACTGGTTGAACCCGGAGCAGCGGCCCAACTGGGGCACGGGCGACTCCGCCGCGCCCGCCTACGCCGAACTGGTCGAGATGCACGAGTGCCGCACCGCCCGCCAGCTCAGCGCGCTGGTGGCGCGGCTGCTGCCGGTCTAGTCGGGCGGCGAGCCGCGGGTGCCGGCCGCATCGGCCGACAGGGAGGGCCGAACCCCGGCGAAAATCAGGGTTCGTCCCTGATGGTCCGGCCCGTGGGGATTCCCTACGCTCGACGAGAGCAGAGGGGGGACCCCGTGAAGGCAGTCGTTCAGGATCGGTACGGCTCGGCGGACGAGCTGGAGTACAGGGACATCGACCGGCCGGTGCCGGGCGCCGGCGAGGTGCTGGTGCGGGTGCACGCGGCCTCGGTCAACGCGTACGACTGGCATTTCATGCACGGCGATCCGGTGCTGGCCCGCGGCATGATGGGGTTGCGCAGGCCCAAGTCACCTGTGCGGGGCCGCGACTTCGCCGGTGTGGTGGAGGTGGTGGGCTCCGGGGTCACGGGGCTCAAGCCGGGCGAGGAGGTGTACGGGGAGGCCGACGGCGCGTTCGCGGAGTTCGTGTGCGCGCGGGACGGCGAGGTGGGCCCGAAGCCTGCCAACCTCACCTTCGAGCAGGCGGCGGCGATACCGCTGGCGGGGAACACCGCCCTCATCGGCCTGCGTGACGTGGCCCGGGTGCAGCCGGGGCAGACCCTGCTGATCAACGGGGCGTCGGGCGGCGTGGGCACCTTCGCCGTGCAGCTCGGCAAGGTGTACGGCGCCGAGGTGACGGCGGTGTGCAGCACCAGGAACGTGGAGCTGGTCCGGTCACTGGGCGCGGACCGGGTCATCGACTACACGCAGGAGGACTTCACCCGGGGCGGGAAGCGGTACGACGTGGTGCTGGACCTGGTGGGCAACCACTCGCTCGGCGAGTTCCGGCGCGTCCTGGCACCCACCGGGACCCTCGCCCTGTCCGGCGGCGGGGTGTACGAGGGCGGCAGCATCGTCGGGCCGATGGGGCTCTTCATCAAACGGCGGCTGGTGGCGCCCTTCGCGCGCCACCAGCGGCTTCTCGAGATGCCGGCCCGGCAGACCAAGGCGAACCTCGCGGCGCTGCGGGAGCTGGCCGAGTCCGGGAAGATCGCCCCGGTCGTCGAGCGGACGTATCCGCTGAGCGAGGCGGCCGAGGCCATCCGGTACCTGGAGGTGGAGCACGCGCGCGCGAAGATCGTCGTCACCGTGTGACCTGCCGACGGGGCCGACGGCTACCTCTTCGCGTACTCCCGCGCCGTCTGCCCCTGGAAGTCGTAGGCCACGCACTGCTCGTCGCCCACGACCCAGGCGTCGTGCCCGGGCGAGCAGACGAAGACGTCACCGGGGCCGACCTCGCTCTCGCCGCCGTCGTCCATGCGGATGTGCATGCGGCCCTGGAGGACGTAGCCGTTGTGGTGCATCTGGCAGCTCTTGGTGCCCGCGATCGGGCCCACGGACTCCGACCAGCGCCAACCGGGCTCGAAGGTCGCCACGGCGAAGTGGAGGTCCGTCATGTGGACGGCTTCGAGGTGGCCGCGGGGGAAATCACGCCGCTCGTCCGGCTTGTCGAGCGTCTTCACTTCCAACATGACGCGCTCCCTTCCGGCCGCGCCTCACCGCGGCCGGGGGCCGGTCTCCCCGGCGGCCCTGGACACCGCCGTCGGCGGCCGGCCTCCCACTACTCAATCGTCCGCCCGTCCATCCGGAGCCGCCAACCGGGTGGGCTCCCGCTCCGACCGGTCCTCAGCCCCGGTTCCCGCAGAGCTCGGCGAAGCGCCCCGCGTCGATGTTGCCGCCGGAGACGATCACTCCGACGCGGCGCGGCAGCGCACCCGCGCGGCCGGTGAGCAGGGCGGCCAGCGGGGTCGCGCCGCTCGGCTCGACGACGATCTTCAGGCGTTCGAAGGCGAACCGCATCGCGTCCCGGATCTCGTCGTCGCTCACGAGCGCGATCTCGTCGACGAGCCTCTGGTTCACGGAGAAGGTCAGCTCCCCGGGCTCGTGCAGGGCCTGCCCGTCGGCGATGGTGTGCGGCACCGGGATGCTGATGCGCCGCCCCGCCTCCAGGGACCGCTTGGTGTCGTCCCCGGCCTCCGGTTCGACGCCGATCATGCGGATGGCCGGGTGCAGCCCCTTGGCCACGGTGGCGCTGCCGGCCATGAGCCCGCCCCCGCCGACCGGCGTCAGCAGCGCGCCCAGCTCCCCCACCTCTTCGAGGAGTTCGAGGGCGGCCGTGCCCTGTCCGGCCATGATGTGCGGGTGCTCGTACGGCGGGATGAGGCTGAGGCCGCGCTCGGCGGCGAGGGCCTCGGCGATCGCGACACGGTCGCCGGTGTAGCGGTCGTACGTCACGATCTCGGCGCCGTAGCCCTCGGTCGCCGCCCGCTTCGACGGCGGGGCGTCCTCGGGCATGACGATGACCGCGGAGGCGCCCAGTTCCCGGGCGGCGAGGGCGACGGCCTGGGCGTGGTTGCCGGACGAGTAGGCGGCGATGCCCCGGCCGAGCTGCTCCGGTGTCAGGCGGGAGGCCGCGTTGTAGGCGCCGCGGAACTTGAAGGCGCCGGCGCGCTGGAAGTTCTCGCACTTGAGGAAGACCTCGGCGCCCACGCGTGCGTCGAGGGTGCGCGAGCGCAGCACCGGGGTGCGGTGCGCGACGCCCTTGAGCCGTGCGGCGGCGTCGCGGACGTCGTCGAGGGTGACCGGTGGGGTGGTGGTCGTCACGCGTGTCCTCCAGGGGATGTCTTGTCGGCCGCGGCCCGCTCCGTCGCAGGCGCCGTCGCCGTCCCGGTCTCGGCGCGCGCCTGTGACAGATAGCTGTAGGCGGACGCGCGGGAGATGCCGAGCCGCGCCGCGACCTGTTCGATCGCGCGCCGCACGGCGAAGACGCCCCGCTCGTCCAGGCCGCGGAACAGCTCAAGGCGCTGGGCGCGGTCGAGTCCGGCCCAGCTCCCGTTCCGCCCCAGCCGGTGGGCGTCGAGGATGGCGTCGACGACGGAGTCGATGTCGTTGCCGAAGGCGGTGACCGGCACCTCGGCCGGGGTGCCGCCGAGACCGGCGAGGGCGCCGAGCAGGGTGTGGGCTTCGCTCACGGCGGTGACGTCGACGTTGACGCAGAGGGCGCCGAACACGGCGCCGGTCGAGTCGCGCAGCACCATCGTGGAGGCCTTGACCAGCTTGCCGCCCCGGGTCCGGGTGACGTAGTTCAGCTCGTCGCCCGCCTCCTGGCCGCGCGCGACGATACGCATGCCGATCTCGCTCATCGCCCCGCCCACGGTCCGCCCGGTCACCGAACCGGCCACGGCGACCACGGACTTCTCCGGCCGCCGGTAATCGTGCAGGACCACCTCGCACATCGGCCCGAACGTCGCCACGAGCCCGTCGACGACCGGCTTCAGCGCGGCGACGATCGCGTCCCGCTCCGCCTCCAGGGCCTCTTCGGCCGCCATCGCACACTCCTCTGTCCGTCGGCGCTCGGCATCACACCCACCGAGTCGACTTCTAGACTACCTGTCCAATACCTGTACTGACAGTCCAATCCTGTCCGTGATAGCGCGAGCCCGCCACCCAAGCGCGCCACGGATCTTGACGAGCCCGAAGATGTTACCGGTAACATCACCCTTCATGACGCTGACGTCGGCACCTTCCCACCCGCGGGTCTTCAGCCCCGCCGCCGTGGTCGCCTCATGTGTGGGCTTCGTGCTCATCGGCGCGCTCCAGGCCCTCTACGGCCCGGTGATTCCCGCGTTCCGCGAGGAGTTCGGCCTGTCGCCGTCGGCCGCCGGTCTCGGGCTGAGCGCGCACTTCGTCGGCGGGGTGGCCGGCGTGCTGCTCTTCGACCGGCTCTACGGCCGTATCGGCAACCGGCGGATCCTCGGCGCCTCGTATCTGCTGATGGCCGTGGGCGCGGCCGGCTTCGCGCTCGCCCCGAACTGGCCGACCGCCCTGGCCATGGCCCTGCTGGCCGGGCTCGGCTTCGGCGGCATCGACTACGGCCTCAACCAGCTCTTCGCCGTCGGCTTCGGCCACCGTTCCACGGCCATGCTCAACATCCTCAACGCCCACTTCGGCATCGGCGCCATCCTCGGCCCGGCCCTGATCGGCGCGGTCGGCTCCGCCCACTATCCCGCGGTCTTCCTCGGCTTCGCGCTGGCCAACCTGCCGCTGCTGCTGTGCCTGCGCGGCGTACGCGACCGGCCGCCACAGTTGTCCGGGACGGCCGTCGAGTCGCCCGGCGGGCAGGTCCTCGCCCGCAGCCTCGGCTCCGTGATCGCGGTGTTCGTCGCCCTGTACGTCCTGCATGTCGGCATCGAGGCCGGCGTCGGCGGCTGGGAACCGACCCATCTTCAGACTGTCGGCTACTCGGCCGGGGTCGCCGCCACCGCCACGTCCGTGTACTGGCTGATGATGACCGTCGGCCGGTTCCTGGTCGCCCCGATCGCGCTGCGGTTCTCGGCGCAGGCCATCATCACGGTCTCGTGCGCGGGCATGACGGTGTGTCTGCTGCTGGCCACGGTGCCGGCGCTGGCGCCGTACGCCTACGCCGGTGTCGGGCTGTTCATCGCGCCGATCTTCCCGACCGGGCTGCCGTGGCTCAACCGGGCCGCCCCGCGGGCTCGCCGGGCGGGCGCGGTGGTCATCGCCGCCTCGATGGCCGGCGGCGTGGTGGCGGGCCCGGCTCTGGGCAAGGCCATCGAGTGGTCCGGCATCCGCAGTGTCCCCCTCGTCCTGGGCGCCGTCTCGGCCCTGTGCCTGGTGGCGACCCGCTGGTTGGTCCGCACCACCGGGCCGCGCTGACCCGCACCCCCGTGACGTCCCAACCGAAGGGAAGTCTCCGCATGTCCGCTCTGACGACGACCGCCGACGGTTTCCTGCTGCACGGCGAGCCGTTCCGGATCATCTCCGGTGCGATGCACTACTTCCGGGTCCATCCCGACCAGTGGGCCGACCGGCTGCGCAAGGCACGGCTGATGGGGCTCAACACGGTGGAGACGTATGTGCCGTGGAACCTGCACCAGCCCGACCCCGACGGCCCGCTCGTCCTGGACGGATTCCTCGACCTGCCCCGCTATCTGAGCCTCGCCCACGACGAGGGCCTGCGCGTCCTGCTGCGCCCGGGGCCGTTCATCTGCGCCGAGTGGGACAACGGCGGCCTGCCCGCGTGGCTCATAGCGGACCCCGGCATCCGGCTGCGCTCCAGCGACCCGCGCTTCACCGGGGCGTTCGACCGCTACCTCGACGCCTTCCTGCCTCCGCTGCTGCCGCACATGGCCGCGGCGGGCGGCCCGGTCATCGCCGTCCAGGTGGAGAACGAGTACGGCGCCTACGGCGACGACACGGCCTACCTGAAACACGTCGAGCGGGCCTTCCGCGCCAGGGGCGTCGAGGAACTGCTCTTCACCTGCGACCAGGCCGACCCCGAGCACCTGGCCACCGGCACCCTCCCCGGCGTCCTCGCGACGGCCACCTTCGGCAGCCGGGTCGAGCAGAACCTGGCGGAGCTGCGCCGGCACCGGAGCGAAGGCCCGCTGATGTGCGGGGAGTTCTGGATCGGCTGGTTCGACCACTGGGGCGGTCCGCATCATGTGCGGGACGCCGCCGACGCCGCCGCCGACCTGGACCGGCTGCTGTCGGCCGGCGCCTCGGTCAACATCTACATGTTCCACGGCGGCACCAACTTCGGCTTCACCAACGGCGCCAACCACAAGCACGCCTACGCGCCCACCATCACGTCGTACGACTACGACGCGGCCCTCACCGAGTGCGGCGATCCCGGCCCCAAGTACCACGCCTTCCGCGAGGCCATCGCCCGCCACCTGCCCGTCCCCGACGAGCCCGTCCCGGCGCCGGCACCCAAACTCCCGCCCACCGCCGTCGAGTTGCGCCACCATGCGCCGCTGCTCACCCACGCGAAGGCACTCGCCGAGCCCGTCCGCACCGAGCACCCGGTGACGATGAACGACCTGGGCCTGCACACCGGTTACGCGCTCTACCGCACCACCTTCGACACGGCGGGTGACGGCCTGCTGCACTTCGCGGGCGGGGTCGGCGACCGCGCCCAGGTCTTCGTCGACGGCGCTCCCGTCGGCGTACTGGAACGCGAACGCCACGACGAGACCCTCCCCGTCCGCGTCCCGCACCCCGGTGCCACCCTGGACGTCCTCGTCGAGAACATGGGCGGCGTCAACTACGGCCCGCGCATCGGCGCCCCCAAGGGCCTGCTCGGCCCCGTCACCTTCGACGGCGGCCCGCTGCGCGACTGGGACTGCCACCCCCTGCCGCTGGACGACCTGAGCGCGGTGCCGTTCGCCCCGTCCGACGCGGCCACGGCTGCCGAACCCGCCTTCCACCACGGCAGGTTCGAGGTCGACACCCCGGCCGACGCCTTCCTCGCCCTGCCCGGCTGGACCAAGGGCCAGGCCTGGATCAACGGTTTCCACCTCGGCCGCTACTGGAACCGCGGCCCCCAGCACACCCTCTACGTCCCCGCCCCCGTCCTGCGCCCGGGGACCAACGAGCTGGTCCTGCTGGAACTGCACGGCACCACCACGGTCCGCGCCCTGCTGACCGACACCCCCGACCTCGGGCCGGAGAACACCTGGTGACGCACCTGCTGCGGGTCCCCGCTCCCACCGCTCCCCCGCTGCTCGGGCACCTCCCCTTCGCCGACGTGCCCGGCGTCCCCGACCCGATCGAGGTGACCAGCCGCCGGCTCACCCGCGGGGGCCGCCCCTGGTTCCCGGTCTCCGGCGAGTTCCACTACTCCCGCTGCCCCGAAGGGGAGTGGGAGGAGGAGCTGCTGAAGATGAAGGCGGGCGGGGTGACCGCCGTGGCCAGTTACGTCATCTGGATCCACCACGAGGAGACCGAGGGCCGGATCCGCTTCGCCGGCAACCGCGACCTGCGCCGCTTCGCCGGGCTGTGCGCCCGCCACGGCCTGGACTTCGTGCCCCGCGCCGGCCCCTGGTCCCACGCCGAGGTACGCAACGGCGGCCTGCCCGACTGGGCTCCTGTCCCGCGACTGCACGCCACGCCCGACGACCCGGCGTACCTGGAGCCGGTCCGCACCTGGTTCGCGGCGATCGCCGGGCAACTGCGCGGGCCGCGCCCACGGGGGGCGCGCCTGGGCCGTCAGGGCGGGCTGAGTCCGGGGTTCGGCCTCGCCCGCCTGCCTATGCTGGAGTTCTGCCGGGGCGGAACGCCACCGCCGTGACGATGTCGAGGGAACAGCGATCATGACCCGAAGCTCCGCCGACGGCTCCGCTCCGAGAGGGCGCAGCAGACGGAACTTCGCGGGCGCGCGCCCCGTGATGGACGACGTGGCCAGGCTGGCCGGAGTCTCCAAGCAGACCGTCTCCCGCGTCCTCAACGACCATCCGTCGGTGCGGGCCGAGACCCGCGAGACGGTCCTGGCCGCCATGCGGACGCTGGGCTACCGGCCCAGCCGCAGTGCCCGGTCGCTGGCCAGCGGCAGGACCCGGATGGTCGGTGTGATCTCCTTCGACGCCGCCCGCTACGGGCCCGCCGCCATCCTCACCGCGATCAACACCGCGGCGCAGGACGCCGGTTACCTGCTCAGCTCGATCGCGCTGGACACGGCCGAGCCCGACACGGTGGTCGAGGCGGTGAACCGGCTGTCCGCCGAGGGCGCGGACGGGGTGATCGCCATCGCCCCGCAACTGTGGGTGGGCAAGACGCTGGCGGACACCCGCCTGGACACTCCACTGGTCGTGCTGGAGAACGGCCTCGACGCCGACACCCAGCAGGTCACCGGCGACTCCCGGACCGGGGCCCGCAAGGCCGTCGAGCATCTGCTGGGCCTGGGCCACCGCACCGTGTGGCACATCGCCGGCCCGACCGGCTGGACCTCGGCCGATCACCGGATGGGGAGCTGGCATGCCACTCTGGAGGCGGCGGGCGCCCCGGTGCCGGCCCCGCTGACCGGCGACTGGAGCGCCGACTCCGGCTACGAGCTGGGCCGGCGACTGGCCCGTCGCCCGGACGTCACGGCCGTGTTCGCCTCCAACGACCAGATGGCCCTCGGCCTGCTGCACGCCCTGCACGAGGCGGGCCGCTCCGTCCCCGGCGACATCAGTGTCGTGGGCTACGACGACATCCCCGAGGCCGCGCATTTCCTGCCGCCGCTGACCACCGTACGCACCGACTTCGCCGAGATCGGCACGCGTTCGCTGCGGCTGCTGCTGGACCGACTCGACGGCGCGGCGGAGCCGTCCCGGGCCGACTCCCTGGTCCCGGTCGACCTGGTGGTCCGCCGCAGCAGCGGCCCAGCACCCGCCCGCTGACCTGCCTGTCTCCCCACGGCCGGAAGTCACCTTGGGCGCGTCCGCCCGCCCCGTCGCCGGAACGACACCTCACCGGGAGACCGGGGCGGGGCACCCCGGAAGAGACAGACGCGCCAGAGGCCGTCGAGGCGAAGCGGCCACCGAGCACGACCGCAGCAGCGCGAGCGGAGGACGGGAGCGGGCCGCAGGGGGACCGCTGAGGGCGAGGGCGGCTGGGGTATGGGGAGCGGTTGACCGGGTGCCGCGGCGCTGTCGAGGAACGTCGCACCCGTCGTCTCGGCAGCTCCCGCCCACGCCGAGAGCGGTTCACCGGGTGCGGCGACACTGTCGAGCATCGTCGCACCCGTCGTCTCGGCGGCTCCCGCCCACGCCACGGCGCCGGGTCCAGGCCGGCGGCTCCTGCCCCGTCGATCCGTCAGCCGGTGCTCTCCCTCGCCGCCCGCTGCCAGGCCGCGTCTCGCAGCAGGCGCAGTCCGTTCAGGCCGACGAGGACCGTGGAGCCCTCGTGGCCCGCGACGCCGAGCGGCAACGGAAGGGTGCCGGCCAGGTCCCAGACGACGAGGCCGGCGATGAACAACCCGGCGATGACGAGGTTCTGCGCGACGACCCTTCGGGCGCGGCGGGAGAGGGCGACGGTGGCGGGGACGGCGGCGAGTTCGTCGCGGACAATCACCGCGTCGGCGGTCTCCAGGGCCAGGTCGGAGCCCGCCCGGCCCATGGCGACGCCGATGCGCGCGGCGGCCAGCGCGGGCGTCGTTGACGCCGTCGCCGACGACCATCACCTTGCGGCCCGCGCCCTCCATCTCCTTGACCGCGCCCAGCTTGTCCTGCGGCAGCAGCCCGGCACGCACGTCGTCGATGCCCGCCTCGGCGGCGAGGTGCGCGGCGGCCCGGCGGTTGTCGCCGGTCAGGAGGGTCGGGACGGTGCCGGTGAGGGCGGTGAGCGCGGCGACGGTGGCGGCCGCGTCGGGCCGGAGCCGGTCGGCGATGCCGAGCACTCCGGCGGGGCTGGCGTCCACGGC
Organism: Streptomyces sp. UG1; assembly: GCF_049974585.1. Lineage (NCBI taxonomy): Bacteria > Bacillati > Actinomycetota > Actinomycetes > Kitasatosporales > Streptomycetaceae > Streptomyces > Streptomyces sp. UG1. Next base: position 152,375 of record NZ_JBNGGG010000019.1, read on the forward strand.
CACGAGGACGGCGGTACGGCCGGACTCCTCGAGTTCCCCGGCCAGTGCCGCGACCTCGCCGTCGGGGTCGGCGGGCAGCCGGGCCGGGGCGCCCACCTCGACCGTACGGCCCCGGACGACGGCCTTCACACCGACGCCCGGCGCGGACGTGAAGTCCTGTGCGGCGGGCAGGTCGAGGCGCCGTTGGCGTGCGGCGTCCACCACCGCGCGGGCCAGCGGGTGCTCGCTGGGGTGCTCGGCCGCGGCGGCGAGCGTCAGCAAGTCGTCCTCGTCGAGGGCGCCCCCGGGCAGCGGCCGTACGTCGACGACCCGCGGCGTGCCCTCGGTGAGGGTGCCGGTCTTGTCCAGGGCGACCGCGTCGACCTGGCCGAGGCGTTCCATCACCACCGCCGACTTCACCAGTACGCCGTGCCGGCCGGCGTTGGCGATGGCCGACAGCAGGGGCGGCATGGTGGCCAGGACCACCGCGCAGGGCGAGGCAACGATCATGAAGGTCATGGCCCGCAGCAGCGCCTCGGAGAACTCCTCGCCGAACGCGAGCGGAACGCCGAACACGGCGAGGGTCGCGGCCACCGTGCCCAGCGAGTAGCGCTGTTCGACCTTCTCGATGAACAGTTGCGTGGGCGCCTTGGTCTCGGACGCCTCCTCGACCATCCGTACGATGCGGGCGATCACGGAGTCGGAGGCGTCGCGCCCGACCCGGACGCGCAGGGCGCCGGTGCCGTTGAGGGTGCCCGCGAACACCGCGTCGCCCGGCTCCTTCGCGGCTGGCAGGGGCTCGCCGGTGATGCTCGCTTGGTCGACCTCGCCGGCTCCGTCCAGCACCCTGCCGTCGGCGCCGACGCGCTCGCCGGGGCGGACGGGGTCGCGAAGATGACGATCAGCAGGGGCGCCGTCCATGACCTGTCCGATGGAGGCGGCTCCGAGCGCGGCGACGACCATCAGCAGATCGACGTCGAGGGCCTTGTCCTTGAGCGCCTTGAGTCCTTCCCAGCCCGGTTCCCAGTCGCCCGTGGCGTACGACAGCGCGTACAGCGTGCCCCAGGTCCAGGCGGGCGCGCCGGCGAGTTGGAGGGGCAGCGCGAGCAGGAACAGCGCGGTGGCCGCGGCGGCTCAGCGGACTTCGGGCAGTGCGAGGAGCCGGGTGCGCCGGCGGGACGCGGCCGTGGTGCGGGCGGACGTCTTCCGGCCGGCCGACGACGGGGTGAGCGTGGCAGTCATGCCACCACCACAGAGGAACAAATGAAGACTCGTTCATGTCTTCAGGCGGAGTCCATGTCAGGAGGTCGCGCGTGCCGCTCCCCACCGCCGCGCCCGATGGCCGCCCACCCGTCTGCACACGAGGTAGATCCCGAAGGAGATGGTCGTGACGTACGGGCTGATGGGAATGCTGCTGCCCAGGGCCAGCAGGATGCCGCCCTCGATGGAGGCCACCGCGAACACCACGCTCAGGACGGGCAGCAGCACCGGCGACGCCGTGACGCGGGCCGCGGCCGCCGCGGGTGTGACGACGAGGGTGAGGACGAGCAGCGCGCCGACGATCTGGACGGACAGCGCGACCGCGAGGCCCAGCACGATCATGAAGGCGAACGACAGCCCCCGCACCGGCACCCCGCGCGCCTCGGCCACCTCCGGGTCGGCACTGGCGAAGGCGAGCGGCCGCCACAGGACCGCGAGCGCGACCAGCACCACGGCCGAGGTGCCGAGCAGCCAGGACGTCTGCGGGGAGTCGACGGCGACGATCTGCCCGGTGAGCAGGCCGAACTTGTTGGCCGCCCGGCCCTTGTAGAGCGCGAGGAACAATACGCCGAGCCCGAGTCCGAACGGCATGATGACGCCGATCACCGAGTTGCGGTCGCGGGCCCGCGAACCGAGCACCCCGATCGTCCCGGCCGCGATCAGCGAGCCCACGATCGAGCCGGCCACGATGTTCGCGCCCAGCAGCAGCGCGGCCGAGGCCCCGCGAACGACAGCTCGCTGATCCCGTGCACCGCGAACGGCAGGTCCCGCATGATCACGAACACCCCCACCAGCCCGCCGACCAGGCCGAGCGCGGCCCCGGCGATGAGCGAGTTGCGGACCAGGGCGAGCAGTTCGCCGTAGTGGTCGAAGGTGAAGATCTGCTGCCAGATCCCCTCGGCGATGGTCATGGCCGTACTCCGTGCGACGGTTCGGGATGGTTCGACGGCTGCGCCACCTCGTCGGGTGCGCCCACGACCACCACGCGGTCGCGGACGCGGACGACGTCGACCTGGGTGCCGTAGAGCCGCGACAGCGCCTCGGAGGTGAGCACCTCGTCGGGCGTGCCGACGCGGTGGCCGCCGCGGGCGAGGTACAGCACGCGGTCCACCATGCCCAGCACGGGGTTGATCTCATGGGTCACGAAGACCACCGCCGTGCCGTGGGAGCGGCGGCGGGCGTCGACGAGTTCCGTGACGGCCCGCTGGTGGTGCAGGTCGAGGGAGAGCAGGGGCTCGTCGCACAGCAGGATCCGCGGATCGGCCGCCAGCGCCTGCCCGATGCGCACGCGTTGGCGTTCGCCGCCGGAGAGCAGCCCGACGGGCACGTCCGCGTAGGCGGTGGCCCCGACCGAGGCCAGGATCTCGTCCACGCGACGGCGTACGGCGCCGGTGCCCGGCCGGGGTCCGAAGCGGTGCCCGTCGATACCGAAGCGGACCAGGTCGCGGGCGCGCAGCAGCGCCTGCGCGGACAGCGTCGCCTGCTGGGGGACGTAGCCGATGTGCCCGCCGCCGCCCCGGGCCGGGCGGCCCAGGACCGCGAGGGTGCCGGCGGCCAGGGGGCGCTGGCCCAGCAGGGCGCGTACGAAGCTGGTCTTCCCGGAGCCGTTGGGGCCGAGCACGGCGACGAACTCGCCCGCGTGCACATCGAGATCGAGGCCCTGCCACAGCATGCGCTCGCCGTAGGCAAGCGCCGCTGCGCGCAGGCTGATCACGGCCTCGGCGGACGGCCTCACTTGGCGAGCGCGCTCGCGAGCGCGTCGACGTTGGCGGTCATCCAGCCGAGGTAGTCCTCGCCCTTGGGAAGGGTCTCGGTCACGGGGACCACGGGAATGCCGGCGGACTTGGCCGCCTGCTTCACCTTCTCGGTCTGCGGTCCGGAGGTCTGCTCGTTGTAGACGAGTGCCTTGACCTTCTTGCCCGTGAACAGGGCCAGCGTGTCCTGGAGGGTCCTCGGGGAGACGTCGTCGCCTTCCTCGACGGCCTCGCTGAACTTCTCGGGTGTCGCGTTCTTCAGCCCGCTGGCCTCGATCATGTACAGCGGCACGGGCTCGGTGATGGCCACCGCCGCACCGCCGTGCTCGGACCTGATCCGGGACTCCTCCTGCTCGAGCGGCTTCAACTGCCGCTCGAAGTCCTTCGCGTTCCTGGTGAAGGTGGCGGTGTCGTCCGGGTCGGCCTTGCCGAGGGAGGCGGCGATGCGGTCGGCGAGCCTGGCGACGGTCGGGAAGTCGTACCAGACGTGCTCGTTGAGTTCCCCGCCCGCAGGTGCGGTCTTCCCGGAGACCTTGACGGCGTTGATCACGTCGGGGCTCGAGCCGCGCTCTTGAGCATGCGGTCGATGAAGTCGTCGTAGCCGCCGCCGTTCTCGATGACGACCTTGGCCTTGGACAGGGCGAGCTGGTTCCGGGTGTTGGCCTCGTAGGAGTGCGGGTCCTGGTCGGGGTCGCTGATGATCGAGGTGACGTCGACCTTGCCGCCGCCTATTCGCCGGGCCAGGTCGCCGTAGACGTTCGTCGAGGCCACGACCGCGATGGCGGAGGCCGCGGCGGGGCGGTTCGCGGCGTCGCCGTCGCCGGACTCCGACGAGCCGCCGCAGCCGGCGAGGAGAACCAGGCAGGTGCCGGTGATCAGCGGTGCGAGCAGCCGGGACGAGGACGCGGGCATGGATACCTCCGGGCAGGGCGAACGGTCCGCCGAGCGCGTTTCGTCCCGGCATCGGCCCCACGGTAGGTGAAAACGGATGTCAAAACGGCTCCGCAGCCGTTCCCCTGGGCAACCCTTACCGAGAACTCACCTTCGCCGCGGTCACGGGGCGGGGACCTCGTCCAGGAGCTGGGGACCGTTGTTGCGGACGCTGTTGACCGCCGGTGAGACGGGGCGGGCCCCGAGGTGGCCGTCGGCCGGCTGGACGAGCAGGGCGCGCAGGTCGTCGGTCGACTGATGGTGGGGGTCGAGCCAGGCGTCGTAGTGGTCGGGGGCGAGGGCGAGCGGCATGCGGGGGTGGATGCGGCCCGCGGCGTCGGTGGCCTCCGTGGTGATGATGGTGCAGGTCAGCAGCCAGGCGGCGGGGTCGTCGCCGTCCTTGACCGCCGGATCGCGCCAGAACTCGTACAGCCCGGCGAGGGCCAGGACCTGCCCGTCCTCGGGGTGGATGAAGTACGGCTGCTTGCGGACCTTGCCCGACCTGCGGTCCTTGACCTCGTCCCACTCGTAGAAGCCGTCGGCCGGCAGCAGACAGCGGCGTTTGACGAACGCGCGGCGGAAGGCGGGCTTCTCGTGCACGGTCTCCACGCGCGCGTTGATCAGCCGCGCGCCGATCTTCACGTCCTTCGCCCAGGAGGGCACCAGCCCCCACCGCAGCGGCCGCAGCTTGCGCCGGGCCGGGGCGTCCTCGCCGGCGCCGCGCGGCGGGCGCTCCAGGACCGCCCAGACCTCGTCGGTCGGGGCCACGTTCCAGCTCGGCGCGAGGGTTTCCTCCGGATGCCACTCGGCGACCTGGAACAACTGGGCGAGGTCCTCGGGGCTGCGGGTGGAGGCGTAGCGGCCGCACATACGGCCACTGTGCCACGGCGCGGTGCGTCGGTCCTGGGGAGCTGGTCGGCGCGTGTCACGCCGGGCGGGACCGTGGCCGCGGTCAGCGGTCGCAGGCGGGGCGGGCCATGCGGTGACGCCGTCCTCCGGGACGGTGCGGTCGGGCCGGCCGGACTGCCCCGCGCGCGGTTCCGCTCGCCGACCAGCAGGCGCCCGTCCATCCATGACATGGGCGAACAGGCGGTGTTCCGCGGAAACTTGGAGTTCGTAGAAGGAACCGGGGTCCAGGGGCGCGACGACGCCCTGCACCGGATGGCGCGTGTCGGCCGCGCCGTGGACTTCGCCGACGTGCTCGCCGGGCGCTACCTGAGCGCCGAACGCCTGATGGCCCTCTGCGGGCACGCCACCGGCGCCTGGCGCAGAGGCGTCGCCTTCATCCTCGACGGCCCGCGCACCGGGGCCGCCCGCTCACTTGACCACGACGATGCAGGTCGCCCGCCCCTTGTACTCGTCGGCCTGCGACTCGCACTGCTGCCGATTGATCTCGCTGCTGCGCCCCAACACCCAGAGAACCGCGAAGAAGGCCACCACCAGGACCAGTCCGAAGAGGATCCCCACCACTATGTCCCTCACGCCTCTTGGACACCTCCCTCAGTAGCCGACGCGTCACGCTCACGCTACGAGGGCTGCTCGGGAGGGGTCCCGCGGGACTCGACCGCCGCGCATCATCGCGATCACGAGCGCGAAGAGCACGACACGAGCGGAGTGCCCCTGGGCCGCCTTCCCGTCGCGGTCGTGGTCTGCTGGTCGATGCCGACCATGGCTGCGCTCTCGCGCCACAACCGGTCCTGGGCGTCCCGGCTTCGCGCCGGTTCCGAGGGGTCGGGGTAGGTCGGTTGTCGGTTGTCCCTTGACCAGGGAGATGTAGATCCGGCCTGGCGGTGGGACGACGGCACCGAGGGAGACCTCGGCCAGCGCTTCGCCCGAGCGCTCGGGTGTGCCCATGACGTATTTGGGCGGAAGAGACCGACCAGGCGGAAGACGGTGCGCATCAGGACCGTGACGCACACCCGCCTGGCACGCGAGCTGTCACGGCCCAGCGAGGTACCGCCGGTGAGACCGGGGCTCAAGGCGATCACGCTGATCCGGCGGGCCTCGACCTCGTCCAGTGCGGCGAAGGACTGCGCGGTCAGCATGTTGCACAGCTTGGACGCCGAGTAGGCCCGCACACCCGACCCCAAGCCGCCCTTGCCCGGATGCGCCAGCGTCTGCGGCGAGATGGTCGACCGCGAACATCAGCTCGTAGCCGTCCGCGCTGCGCCCGTCGGCATGGCCGGTCTGCATGCCCGCATTGAGGACCAGGATGTCGATACGGGCGTCACGGTACGCGTGCGGGAACTGGGGCTGACGCTGCTGGCGCACCAGCCGGCGTTCGTGGACGGGGCCGTGCGGCACGGGGTGGGCCTGCAACCGTCGGGACACATCCACGGCGGTCAGCTCTGGCCGATGAACCACGTGGCCGAGCCGGCCAACCGGACGGTGGCGGGCATGGGCGGTCAGGGCGCGAGAGGACCGCCCAGCACGTCCAGGACGGTGCCGCCGAGCAGCCCGAGTACGACGGAAGCGGTGGCCGCTCCGTAGGCGACCGCCGCGGCGGTCCTTGCCGTCGCACGGGAGTCACCGGTGGGCCCGCGTGCCAGGAACGCCGGGGCGATCCAGCGCAGGTAGTAGAAGAGGGAGGCCACCGTGTTGACGGCCGCGACGACCACCAGCCATGCGTAGCCGCCGTCGACGGCGGCGCTGAAGACTTCCAGCTTGCCGAGGAAGACGGCGGTCGGGGGCGTGCCCACCAGGCCCAGCAGGCAGACGACCAGCGAGGCCAGCAGGGCTGGGTGGGTGCGTGCCAGGCCCCGGTAGTCGTCGATGACGTCGGCTCCGGGGAGTGCGCAGACGACGGCGAAGGCGCCGAGGTTGGTCAGCGCGTACCCGGCCAGGTAGTACAGCAGCGCCTCCTGGGCGAGGTCGGAGCGCCCGGCCACGGCGACCGGGAGCAGGAGATAGCCGACCTGGCTGATGGTGGAGTACGCGAGCAGCCGTTTCACGTCCTGCTGGAAGAAGGCGGCCAGGTTGCCCAACGTCATCGAGGCGACCGAGAGCACCGCCACCAGGTCGGCCCACGGCAGGTCCGCGTCCACGAGCGGGACGGCTGCGAGCCGGTAGAACGCGGCGAGGGCACCGACCTTGGGGACGGTCGTGAGGAAGGCGGCCACGGGTGCCGAACTGCCCTGGACGGCGTCCGGCACCCAGAAGTGGCCGGGCACGCCTCCGGCCTTGAACAGAATGCCGGCGAGCAGGGCGAGCGTGCCGACCGCGACCAGTCCGCCCGGGGCCTCGGCGAGTTCGGTGCGCAGCGCGGGGTACGACGTGGTCCGCCCGGCGGCGAGCAGGACGGTGGCGCCGGTGAGCATCACCACGCCGAGGAACGCGCCGACGACGTAGAACTTCAGCGCCGCCTCGGTGCCGGGGCCGTCCTTGCGGAACCCGGCGAGCGCGTAGGCGGGCACGCTCGCCAGCAGATACGCGGCGGCGAGCAGCAGCAGGTCCTGGGCTCCGGCCAGCATCAGCGCGCCCGCGGAGGCGAGTTGGAGCAGGACGTAGAACTCCGTCTCGCGCGGGTCGGCCCGCAGCGGGCCGACGCTGAGGGCGAGCACGACGAGTGTGGAGCCGAGGACGACGATGCGGGCGGTCGCGGTGACCGGGTCGACGGCGTAGGACTCGCCGAACGCGGTGGTGACCGGCTGCGTCGCGGCCACCGCGGCGGCCACGATGCCCGCGCCGCACGCGCCCATCGCCAGCGCGCCGATCAGCCACTGACGGCGGCGCGGCAGCCAGGCCCCGAGCAGCAGCCCGAGCACGGCCGAGGCGGCGAGCAGCACCTCGGGCAGCAGGTCGAGGGGGTTCTCGTTCATCCCGGTCATCGCGCCAGCAGCTCCAGCACGGTGCGGGAGGCCGGTTCGATGACGTCGAGGACGAAGCGGGGTGCGAGACCGAGGACGACCCCGAGCGCCAGCAGCGGCACGATCGCCAGGCTCTCGTGGCGCCGGATGTCGGGGAACGGCCGGTCGGCACCCGGCGCGGCGGCGGGCAGCCGCAGAGGGCCGAGGAAGATCTGTTGCAGGGCGCGCAGGAACAGCCCGGCCGTGATGAGGATCCCCAGCACGGCCAGGCCGGTGGCGACCGGCTGCGGGCCCAGGCTGCCCGTGAGGATCTGGAACTCGGCGATGAAGCCGGAGAATCCCGGCAGCCCGAGTGAGGCGAAGGCGGCGACGCCGGTCAGCGCGGCGAAGACGGGCGCCCGCTCGGCGACGCCCGAGTACGCGGACATCTCGTACGTGCGCCCCCGCTCGTACAGCACACCGCAGAGCAGGAACAGCGCGCCGGTCAGCAGTCCGTGGCTGACCATCTGGAAGACGGACCCCGTCACCGCGAGGCGCCGGGCCTCCTCCTGGCCGCCGCCGACGGCCCCTGCCGCGCCGATCGCCAGGATGATGTAGCCCATGTGGTTGACCGATGTGTACGCGACCAACCGCTTGAAGTCGGTCTGCGCGAGCGCGACCAGCGCGCCGTACAGCACGGAGACCACTCCGATGACGACGAAGACGAGGGCGTGGTCGCGCCAGGCGTCGGGCAGGACGGGCATGGCGATGCGCAGGAAACCGTACGTGCCCATCTTCAGCAGCACGCCGGCGAGGATCGCCGACCCGGCGGCGGGGGCGTCGGTGTGGGCCGGCGGCAGCCAGGTGTGGAAGGGCACGGTCGGCGTCTTCACCGCCAGCCCGACGGCGACGGCTAGGAGGACGAGGGCGCCGTACGTCCCGCGTCCGGCCAGGGGGTTGGCGTCGGTCAGCTCGACGATGTCGAAGGTGTGCGGGTCGGCGGCCAGATAGAGGCCGATGAAGCCGAGCAGCAGGGCGAGGGAGCCGATGAAGGTGTAGAGGAAGAACTTCAGGGCGGAGCGGGCCGCGTCCTTGTGTCCCCATCCGGCGATGATGAAGTACATCGCGACGATGGACAGGTCGAAGAAGAGGAAGAACAGGATCAGGTCGAGGGCGACGAACAGGCCGAGGCAGGTGGTCTGGAGGAAGAGGAACAGGGCGGCGAACTCCCTGGGCCGCCGGGTCTGGCGCCACGCGTACAGCGCACAGGCCAGGAACAGCACGCAGGTGACGGCCAGCAGCGGCAGGGACAGGCCGTCGACGCCGACGTGGTAGCTGATGCCGGCGCTGGGGATCCAGCGGGCCCGCGTCTCGTACTGCATGCCGCCGTCGGTCCGGTAGCCCGCCCAGACGATCACCGTCAGGACCAGTTCGGCGGCGGTGGTCGTCGCCCACGCCGTCAGGAACAGCGGGCGCGGTGCGGCGCGCGGCACGCACAGCAGGAGGGCCGCCATGGCGGTCGGGAGCAGGACGATGGCCGTGAGCACGGCGGTCACCTCACGAGGACGAGGAGGACGGCGAGGACGGTGAAGGCGACGACCGCCTGAGCGAGGTACTGGTGCAGTTGCCCGGTCTGCGGCCGGCGCGCCCACCGGCCGAGCGCACGGGCGCCGCCCGCGACACCTTCCACGGCGCCGTCGACGAGACGCTCCGCCTGAGCGTTGGTCCACCGCGCCAGCCGGACCGAGCCCCGGGCGGTGCCCTCCACGGCGCGGTCCAGCACCCGGTCGTCGAAGGCGGCGAGCGCGTCGGCGAGGCGCAGGAGGGGACGTACGAGGATCGCCTGCGCGGCGGTCTCCAGGCGCAGCCACTCCAACGCCACGGGCAGCGCCCGCAGTTGTGGACCGCGGATCCACACCACGGCCGAGACGGCGACCGCGAGCGCGCCGGATACGGCGAACTCCCAGACGTGCGGGCCAGGTTGCCTCCCGCCGCCCAGCACCCGCCCCACGGCGTCTCGCACGGGCGGGAAGGACGTGACGGTCAGGCCGACGCAGGCGACGGCCAGGGCCATGAACGGCAGCCTGGCCGCGAACGGCAGCGGTTCCTCACGGTCGCCCGGTGCGGGCTGCCAGACGAACCACAGGGCCTTGGCGCTGTAGACCGCGGAGATCACCGCACCGGCCAGCCCGACGACGTAGAGCGCCGCGTCGTCCTCGAGGGCGCCGGCGAGGAGTACGTCCTTTGCGGCCCACAGGGCCAGGGGCGGGACGCCGGCCAGCGCCAGGGCGGCGACGCTGAAGGTGATCCCGGCCGTACGGTGTCGCCGGGCCGCACCGCGCAGGGCGGGCAGTGCCTTGGTGCCGAGGGCCGTCAGCCAGGCGCCCGCGACGAGGAAGGCCAGGCTCTTCGCGGCGGCGTGGGCGATGAGTTGCAGGGTTCCGCCGGTGACCGCGCCCACGCCCGCGGCGAGCACCATGAAGCCGATCTGGGCGCAGGTCGAGGCGGCGAGCAGTTGTTTGAGGTCGGTCTGCGCCACGGCGACCAGGCCGAGCACCACCGCCGTCACCGCGCCGGTCCACGCCACCACGGGCCCGCCCCAACCGGAGCGCGCGAGCAGCGGCTCCAGCCGCAGCAGCAGATACGCCCCGGCCACGACCATGGTGGCCGAGTGCAGCAGGGCGGAGACCGGGCTCGGGCCCTGCATGGCCCTGGACAGCCAGAAGCTGAAGGGCAGTTGGGCCGACTTGCCGAGGGCGGCCGCGATGACGCCGGCGGTGATGAGCGTCTGCCACGGGTCGGCCGTGTGCGGGAGATCGGCGAGGGATTCGGCCTGCCCGCCGGCCAGCGCCGCCCCGGCGGCGAGGTAGAGGCCGAGGTCGGCGGCGCGGGTGGTGAGGAAGGCGGTGTTGGCGGCGTCGCCGCGCTCGGGGTCGCGCCACCCGTAGCCGATCAGCGCCCAGGAGGTGGCACCCATCACCTCCCACGCCATCAGCAGGACCGGCAGCGTGGTCGCGGTGACCGTCGTCAGCATCGCCCCGCTGAAGAGCAGCATCAGCCCGAAGAAGCGGGCGCGCGCCTCGCCCGGTCCCATGTCGGCGACGCTGAACAGCAGGACGGCCGCGGTGACCGCCGTGACGGTCACGACCATGAGGCCTGACAGGCCGTCGACCGCGAGTCCGGCGGGGAGCCCTTCGAGCAGCGGCGCCTCGACCCGCGGGTGCTCGAACGCCACCGCGACGGCGAGGCCGAGCGCGGCGACGGCCGTGCCGACCGCGGCCGTTGGGGCGTACCGGTCCACCCGGCGGCCGGCGACCGCCAGCAGCGTCCCCACCGTGAGCGGCAGCGCGATGAGCGCCCACAGCAGCGCGCTCACTCCTTCAACTCCGCGGCCATGTCGGTCATGTCGACCTCACGGGCCCGGAACAGCGCCGTCACCACGGCGAACCCGACGGCCATCTCCACCGCCATCACCGTGATCGCGAGGACCACCAGGACCTGCCCGTCGGCGGCCGCCGGAGCGATGTAGTGCCAGACGGCCGCCGCGCCGACGATGATGCCGCCCAGCATCAGTTCCAGGCCCATCATCAGCATCACGATCGACTGCTGGGTGAGCGCGCCGAACAGGCCGATACTGAACAGGGCGGCGGCGAGCAGCAGGAACAGTTCCAGGCTCATCGGCCCATCCCTCCCCGTACCGGATCGTCGGCGGTGCGTGCCTTCAGGTCGTCGCCGAACCGGTCGTAGCGGCCGCGCCGCGTGGCCAGGACGACGGTCACGACGATCGTGGCGAACAGGGCCAGTCCCAAGGTCATCATGGTGAGCATCTGCGGGCCCATCAGCGACATGCCCAGGTCCATGGTCGGATCGGCCGTCGCCTTGCCGCGCCGGGAGGGCCACGGGGCGAGCAGGATTCCGGCGGCGAGTACGGCGAAGACCGCCGCACAGATCACGGCCGCGCCCTTCTTGTTGTGGATCATGGTCATCGGCATGAGCCCGGCCGGGTTCATCATGTACATCACCATGAATACGGCCATGATGGCCATCTCGATGGTCATCATCAGCACGATCACGACCCCGAGGTAGTCGAGGCCGAGCAGCAGCACCTCGCCACCGACGCACAGCAGCGAGGTCAGCAGTGCGTACGTCGCCCGGGCCATGGAGTCGAACCGGAAGACCATGACGCCGGCTGCCACCGCGAGAAGGGCCAGCGTCCAGAAGAGCACGTCATCAAGCATGGCCTCTCGCCTATCGGTTGAGGACTACGACGGCGACGAACAGCGCCTGAAGCAGCGTCAACGGCACCAGCACCAGCCACGCCAGCTCCATGTACCGCTCCATCCGCAGCACGGGCAGCAGCCGGCGCCCCACCACCAGCAGCGCCAGTACGGCCGCGGTCTTGAGCAGCGTCCACGCCCAGCCCGGCAGCAGCGGGCCGTGTCCGCCGCCGAGGAACAGCGGCACGCTGAAACCGGCGGTCACCACGAGCAGCAGCCACCGCCCGCCCAGCAGCACCAGCCGGTCCACGCCGGTCAGCTCCACGGCCGCACCGCCTGCCGCGTCCGGGGAGAGCGGATGCCCCAACGGCCCCCAGAAGGCCATCGCGAGCGCGCTCAGCAGATAGACGACGAACGCGGCGGGCATCCACACCGCGAACCACAGCCCGTCCTGCGCCGCGACCACGTCCCCCACCCGGAGCGACTCGGCGCCCAGGGCGGCGGTGGTGATCGCGAACATGTGCGGCAGCTCGTACGCCAGGCCCTGTGCGAGGAACCGGTATCCGCCGATCAGTGAGAGCACCGAGTTCGGCCCCCACCCGGCCAGCCACACCGCGGCCCAGGCCAGGGCCTCCATCGCGTTGAACCACACGACGCCGACGGACGGATCGCTCACGGACTCGAAACCCCACGGCAGCACCGCCCCGGCGAGCACCGCGGCCAACGGGACCAGCGCCACGCCGAGCCGCATGAGGAGGGTGTCGGCGGCGGTCGTACGCCGGCGCTGCTGGGCCAGCAGCCGCAGGCCCTCGCGCAGCGGAGCCGCCGCTCGGACGCCGAGCTCGCGGACCGTCCCCGCCCGGCCGCGCTCGGCCGCCGCCGACAGCACGGCGTCGAGGCCCGCCGCGCACACGGCGGCCAGGATCAGTGCCACCGGCAGGACGACCGTGGCCCACAGGGGCGCCGCGTCAGCCATGCGCCGCTCCTGCCGTCGGCACGAGCGCCAACTCGTCCAGGTCGGGGTCCAGGCTCGCCAGGATCATCCGCGCACCGGCGAACTCGGCGCCCGCCAGCAACTCCGGGAGGACGTCGAGCAGGGCCCGGGACGGCGGCCGCGCCCCATCCAACCGCCCACGGGGGCCCACGAGAACGTGGCCCGCGCCCAACAGCTCCGCATCGTCGAGTTCGTCGAGGCCGCGCTCGATCTCCCGCAGCCAGACCCGCAGCCGGTCGTAAGCGTCCCCGCCTGCCTCCGCCGCCGGCCCCGTCACCCCGGCCGCACGCGCCCGCTCCGCCGACAGCATGCCCAGTCCCGCGGTCCCCCAACGCAGCGTCCGCGACCGCTGCACCCTGCGCACCGTGGCGCGCAGCCGCCCGCCGACGGACTCGCGTGAAGCGCCCGACAGTACCTCGTCCCGCAGCCGCTGACACCGCGCCGCCGCATCCTCCCAGCCGACGACGGCGAGGAAACGGCCCGTGCTGTCCAGATGCGCGACGCAGCGCCGCCGTGCGGCAGCGCCCCGGCCGATCTCCTCGCCCTGAGCGGCCCGCAGCCAAGGCTCACTCCAGTACGGCAACCCCGCACCCGGCACCGGCAGTTGCCCGACCTCGGCGTTCTGTACGACGTCACCTTGCAGCGCGAGGTGGAGGACCAGCCCGGCGGGCCAGTCGGCCAACCCCGGCCCCAGCGGTACGTGCAACCGGTCCAGCCGCAGCTCGTCCCGGTCATCGGCCCGCTCCGCCATCGGCAACCCGGCCACCTCGCCCATGGCGTGCATGTCGTGCATGTCGTGGCCCATATGGTCGGCATGGCCAGCGTCGCGGATCCTGCGGTGGTTGTGGTTGTGCGCCTGCGGGGCTCGGGTCAAGAGCGCCGCCCCCGTGTCGAGGGCCTGCGCAACCTCTGCGGGTTCCTGTACGACGACGCGCGCGGCGGGCTGCGGCATCCCGGCCTCGAGTCGGTCGAGCCACTCGGCGTCGTGCGGGCGTGGCGTGCCGCAGACGATCAGGAGATCGGCGTCGGCCGGTGTGCTCGACACCGGCCAGCCCCGCCGCCGCAGTTCGGCTTCGACGCCGAGACGCGGCTCGGTGCCGCCCGGCACCGCCACCTGGAACACCCTCGGACGACGGGCGACTCGGCTGCGCAGGAGACTTCTCAGGTCCATCGGAGCGCCCCCTCACGCCACGCGTACGCAACGCCCGCGAACAGGATGCCGAGGAAGAGGAACATCTCGACCACCGCCGGGGTCCCGACCTCCGACACGACCTTCACCCAGGGGTACATGAAGAGCATCTCCATGTCGAACGCCAGAAAGATCATGGTGACCGCGTACCAGCGCACATGGAAGCGCGAGACCGCGTGCTCGCTCGGCGCCAGACCGCCCGAGAACGGACCGCTGTCGAGCGGAGTCCGGTCGGCGGCCAGCCACAACCCCAGCCCGTAGAGCGCGGCCAGGCCTGCGACAACCACACCTAGGAGCACCAACAGCGGCTGCCACGCATCCATTCGGCCAGGTCCTCCGTCCCTTTGATCCGCTATCGTGCGCCGCCGGTCGATCCAGGTCGCGCAGACACGACCAACGGTCGGAGCGCAGGTTCACCCAGGACCTTAGTGAAGGGGCGGAGCACGGTGTGATGCCCCGCCCCCTGGATCGGCCGGCCGGTGGGTCAGACGGCCGTCGGCAGCGGCTCGGGGGCGGGCGGTGCCGCCAGTCGGCCGGTGCGGTGCAGGCCGTACAGGGCGGCCGCGCAGGCCAGGCCCAGCGCGCAGAGCGCGATCCACGGCAGCGCGGGCATCCCGGCCGCGCGTGCGGCGTCGAGCGCGGCGCCCGTGCCCAGGTTTCCGACGGTGATGCCGATACCGCAGATCGTGTTGTACAGCCCGTAGTGGGTGGCGACGAGCCGGTCACCGGAGAGGCGGACGATGGTGTCCATCTCGAACGGGTAGGCGATCATCGTGCCGACGGCCAGCAGCAGCGCCGCGAGCGTCGGCGGCACCGCCGCGAGCAGCCACAGCCCGACCCCGGACTCCGGTACGGGCACGGCGGTGGCCGCCAGCAGGGGGACGAAGGCCAGCCCCATCGCCGCCAGCCCCCGCACGAGCGCCTCCCCCGGCTCGTATCGCGCCTTGCACCACGCCGTCACCCGCGTCTGGCCCAGGATCGTGCTCAGCCCGGACACCGCGAAGAGCACCGCCACCGCCGCCGTGCCGAACTCCCCGTCGCCACCGAGCCGGCGCACCTCCAGCGGCAGCGCCAGATAGACCTGGAAGGACAGGACGTACGAGCCGATCATGGCGACGGAGAACAGCAGGAAGGGCCGGTTGGCGAGGACGCCCCGCCATTGAGCGAGCACACCCTGACCGCCGTCGCTCTTCCGCCCCCCGGTGTCCTCGGCGCGCCGGGCGGGCAGGGCCCGGATCTGTACGACGCTCAGCAGCGCGAAGATCCCGGCCGCCACCAGGCAGGTGCCCCGGAAGTCCACCCCGGTCAGCACCATGCCCACCAGCGGGCCCAGCAGGATGCCGGCCTGGTAGAACACGTTGAACAGGGCGAACGCCTCGACCCTGCGCTCCCCCGCGTCGGCCGCGAGGTAAGCCCGGACGGCCGGGTTGAACAGCGCGCCGGCCAGTCCGGTGGCGGCGGACGCGGCCAGCAGCGCGGGCAGCGAGTCCACCAGCCCGAGCGTGGCGAAGCCGAGCGTGCGCAGCACACAGCCGGCGATGATCAGAGGCTTGTAGCCGAGCCGGTCGGCGAGGGTGCCGCCGACCAGGAACATGCCCTGCTGGCTGAAGTTGCGTACGCCGAGGACGAGTCCGACGATCCAGCCGGCCAGCCCGAGGGTTCCGGACAGATGCGCGGCCAGATAGGGCATCAGCATGTAGAAGCCGAGGTTGATGGTGAACTGGTTCACCATCAACAACTGGACGCTGCGTTCGTACGACCGCACCTGCGGGAGCAGCCCCTTCATCGGCCCTCCTCCGCGCTGAGGGGGTCGACCACGGTGGTGCACCTGCTCCAGCGGGTGACCTCCTTCTCGTCCGGGCTGCCGATCAACTCCGGTTCGGGTGCCGGCGGGGAGTCCAGCAGGCCGTGGGCGGCGCAGTAGTCGTCGTCGTAGACCGTCCCCAGGTAGCGCTGCGGGCCGTCGGGGAAGACGGCGACGATCCGTGCGTCGGCCGGCATGGTCCGGGCCAGCCAGCCGGCCACCAGCGCGACCGCGCCGACGCTCCAGCCGCCGGTGGCGTAGTGGGACGCGGCGAGTTGGCGGCAGGTCCACACCGCCTCGTGCGGGGCGACCCAGTGCACCTCGGAGAAGTTCTCGTAGGCGACGTTGCGGGGATGGATGCTGGAGCCGAGTCCGCGCATCAGGCGGGGCCGGGCGGGCTGGCCGAAGATCGTCGAACCGGTGGTGTCCACGCCGACGACGGTCAGCTCCGGGTAGAGCTGGCGCAGCACCCGCGAGACGCCCGCGGAGTGACCGCCGGTGCCCACGCTGCACACCAGGACGTCGATGTGGCCCATCTCGGAGGCGAGTTCGAGGGCCAGCGGGGTGTAGGCGGCGACGTTGTCGGGGTTGCTGTACTGGTCCGGGCACCAGGAGTCCGGGTGCTGCTCCAGCAGCCGCTGCACGCGTTCGCGGCGGGCCTGCTGCCAGCCGCCCGTGGGGTGCGGCTCGGAGACGACGTTGACCTGGGCGCCGTACGCGGTCAGCAGCCGGGTCATGGACAGCTCCAGTCCCGGATCGGTGACCAGGGTGACCGGGTGGCCGTACACCATCCCGGCCAGGGCCAGCCCCAGGCCCAGGGTCCCGCTGGTGGACTCGATGATCCGGCCGCCGGGGCGCAGGTCGCCGCGGGCCCGGGCCCGCTCCACCATGTGCAGGCCCGGACGGTCCTTGATGCCGCCGGGGTTGAACCCTTCGAGCTTGGCCCAGAAGCCTCGCTCGGCCGGGGTCAGCGGCTCCGACACCCGGAGCAACGGGGTGTTGCCCACCAGGCCGGACAGGGCGGCCTGGCCCGGGTTGACCGCGGCCTTGGTCAATGACTGCATGTCTGTTGTCTTCACTCTCGCTCGATGGATGCGGGGTGCCGGTTCATCTCGCGTCCCATGGCGACGGGCGCGGACCAGGGGTCCGCGTTCATGGCATGGGTGCGCGGCAGCCGTTGGGGTCGGTCGGCTGCGAGCGAGTCGTCTAGATCCGCCAGCGCGATGTGCGAACGAGCGCCACACGGCCGGAGCGCGCGCTGCGACGTCTGCGCAATCCATGCCGCAGGAGGGGGCCGCCCAGCCCCACGGACAGGGCGACGAGCACGGCCACGGCCACGGCCTCTGCCTCGGCCAGGGCCACGGCCATCAGGCCGAGGGAAAGCTCCTCCGTCGACTGGGCCGCGCTACGGACGAACGCGTCCGCCACACAGCCTTCGGTCTCGTGGGGGCCGTGAGGGCCGTGCGGCCCATGCGGCTCGCCACCCGCGTTCAGCGCGGACGAGGCCGCGGGCGCGGCCACCGAGGCGTGCGTCTCCTCGGCGACACCGTGCATGACGGCACACAGCACGAACACCATCACGAGCGCGGCGCGGATCGCCGAGACGAATCGGCGCCACCGGGATGAGTGGCATGGGGCCCACGGGGCGGGCGCGGGCATACGGGGGTGGGTCGGCACAGGTCCTCCGCGCTGCTGCCCCGTCTCCGGCAGGACCGGAGCGAGGCGCGGACAGGTGGGGGGGCAGGACAGCATCGACGAACGTGACGGCCCATCATGGGCACGGGATACGACGCTCGTCGCGCGATGTCGGCCGAAGCGGTGACAACCGTCGGCCGGTTGGCGGAGGCCGCCCTCCTAGACCTGCTGCACCACGGAAGCCGCTCTCAGAGCCACTGGTGACGCCCCGTCGGCCGACCGGTCGGCACCGGACATGCGCATGATCGAGGCGTCATCGGCACGGGCCGATTCGCGAACCGACGCTGCAAAGCAGGGCAGTGCCGCGCCGGAACCCTGCTGGGGCTGCCCGGACGCACAGTGCTCGCCGGGTTGCGTCGGCACATGGCCACCGCCATGGTGACCGTCGCCTTCCGCGGCGAACTGCGGCACGGACTCGACGACTCCATGACGAGCGACCTCGGCCGACGCGGCGGCAGGAGCGGCTGGAGCGGCGGAAGCCACCGCACTGGTGGAGAGATGCCCCTGCACGCTCTCCACGTGCACGCCATGCGTCACCAGGACGCCGAACAGGAGCACGGCGAAGGTCAGCATGCGCAGTAGCGGACCCGCGTCGGAGCGGGTCCGGTCCATACGCCGGGGCGACCGAGCCGTAACCATGCCGTGATCCTAGCGGCTCGCCGACGGCGATCGACCACCACCGCCGAAACACCGGGTTAACTCGCCAGGCGAATGGCTTGTTTGCTGCGGCGAGTGTGCGGGGCCCGGAGGGAGCACGCCTCCGCCCCCCGAGCCGACCCTGAGCCAACCCTGAGACATCCCCCATGCCTCCCCCATCCGTCCCCCACTCCACCCCCGATATATGTCAGGAATCTTTGACAGGTGCTCGCAGGCACTGTCAGCCTTTTCTGACAGGTACGACGGAAAGGGGCCGCGATGCCCGAGGTCCCGCCTCCGGCACCGACGGGCGACGAGTTGCTGAAAGTGCTCTCCGCACTCGGCAACCCGCACCGCATGCGGATCGTCGGCGCGCTGCTGGAGCGCCGGAACTACGTCAGCGCGCTGGCGCGTGAGATCGGCATGAGCCGCCCGCTGCTGCACATGCATCTCCAGCGGCTGGAGGCGGCGGGACTGGTCGTCGGCACGCTCGAACTCGCGGAGGACGGCAAGGCGATGAAGTACTTCGATGTCACGCCGTTCTTCTACGAGTTGACACCCGATGTCATCGCCCGGGCGGCCGCGACGCTCACCGAGGCCGTGAAAACCCAGGCCGAGAAAGAGGAAGCGAAGTGAATGCGGAACAGGTGACGCTCGCCGACAGCGCCGACACAGTGGGCGCGCTGGTCGGATCCGTGGGTGCGGCCGGGCTCTTCACCCTGCTGATCGTGATCGTCTGGCAGGTCGCCGCCACCTGGCGGGCCCGGATGCTGGCCGCGCGCGAGCAGCAGTACCAGGACCTCGCGGCGAAGTACGCCCAACTCCTGGAGGACACCGTGGAGTTGCAGCGCCGGATGGCCGACGAACAGCGCCAGACCCTGGACGAGCTGACGCAGACCAGGCTGTCGGTGTCCTCGATGGAGAAGATGATGCGCGAGATCGAATAGCGGCCGACGGCACGCGTGCGTACGGCCGGGAGCGGCAACTCCCGGCCGTACCGAGGAAGAACACACCCCGGACACACCCACCCGTACATCACGGCAGGTCGTCACACCTGCAAGCGCCGTGGTGCGGGCCCCGTGCGCCCTGATGCCGGGCGTCGAGACGGACCGGCGGCGCGCTCCCTATGTAAGGAGACTACTCATGCGTGCGCTGCTCCAGCGCGTCGCCCGCGCGCCCGGCGGACGCCGCGGCAAGTGGCTGGTCCTGGCCGCCTGGCTGATCCTGACGGTCGCCCTCGGCCCGCTGGCCGGCAAACTCGGCGACGTCGAGGAAACCGGCCCCAACGCCTTCCTGCCGCGCGGCGCCGAGTCCGCGCGGGTCAACACGGAGCTGGAGAAGTTCCGTACGGACACGGTGATGCCGGCCGTCGTCGTCTACACCGGCGATGGCGCGAAGGCGGCGTCCGCGACCGACCGGGACGCGCTCACCCGGTACGTAGCCGCCGGTCAGGAGATCTCGGGGCCGATCCCGTCCGAGGACGGCAAGGCCCTGATGACGATCGTCCCGCTGGACGGCGAGGACGACATCACCGACAAGGTCGACGAGCTGCGGGACGTGGCCGGCGCCAACGCGCCGCCCGGCGTGGCCGTCGAGGTCGGCGGCCCGGCCGGGTCCCTCACCGACTCGGTGGCGGTCTTCGACGGCCTCGACGAGACCCTGCTGCTGGCCACCGGTCTGGTGGTGGCCGTATTGCTGCTGCTCACCTACCGCAGCCCGGTCCTGTGGCTGCTGCCCTTGTTCTCGGTGGGCTTCGCGGCCGTCCTCACCCAGGTCACCACATACCTGCTGGCGAAGCACGCCGGACTGCCGGTCGACCCGCAGAGCGCGGGCATCCTCATGGTCCTCGTCTTCGGCGTCGGAACCGACTACGCCCTGCTCCTCATCGCCCGCTACCGCGAGGAACTGCACCGCCACCAGGACCGCCACGAGGCGATGCGGATCGCGCTGCGCCGCTCCGGCCCGGCGATCCTGGCGTCCGCGGCCACCATCGCCGTCGGCCTGTCCTGCCTGGCGTTCGCCGACATCAACTCCTCCCGCTCGCTGGGGCTGGTGGGCGCGGTGGGCGTGGTCTGCGGCTTCCTCGCGATGGTCACGGTGCTTCCCGCGCTGCTGGTCATCGCCGGCCGCTGGGTGTTCTGGCCGTTCGTCCCGCACGACGGCACGCCCGCGCGCAAGCCGCGCACGATCTGGTCCCGCGTCGGGGCGGCCGTCGCCCAGCGCCCCCGCTGGTCGTGGCTGATGTCCGTCGCCGTCACCGGCGTGCTCGCACTCAGCGCGACGGGCATCAACATGGGCCTCACTCAGGCGGAGATGTTCCAGGACAAGCCCGAGTCGGTCGTGGCGCAGGAGAGGATCTCGGCGCACTACCCGTCGGGGGCCTCCGACCCGGCGGACATCATCACCCGTACCGACCGGACCGCCGAGGTCAGGACGGCCGCGGCGGCGGTGGACGGGGTGGCCCGCGTCGAGGAGGGCGGCGGCCGTACGCCGGACAGCCGACTCACCGCCCTCACCGTGGTGTTGAAGGACGCGCCCGACAGTCAGGCGGCCAAGGACACGATCGACGACCTCCGCGAGGCCGTGCACCCGATGGGCGCCCTCGTCGGCGGCACCACCGCCGAGACCCTCGACACCCAGCGGGCGGCCGACCGCGATCTGACGACGGTCGTCCCGGTCGTGCTCCTCGTCGTCCTGGCCGTCCTTGTCCTCCTCCTCCGAGCTCTGATCGCCCCCCTCCTGCTCCTGGCCACGGTCGTGCTGTCGTACTTCGCGGCCCTCGGCGCGTCGAACCTGCTGTTCGAGCACGCCCTGGGCTTCGCGGGCGTCGACTGGTCGATCCCGCTGATGGGCTTCGTCTTCCTGGTGGCCCTCGGCATCGACTACAACATCTTCCTCATGCACCGCGTGCGGGAGGAGACCGGGAGGCTGGGCCACGAGCGCGGCGTCCTGGAGGGGCTGACCAGCACCGGGGGCGTCATCACCTCGGCCGGAATCGTCCTGGCCGCGACCTTCGCGATCTTCGCGGGCCTGCCCCTGGTGACGATGGCCCAGATGGGCGTACTCGTAGGCATCGGCGTCCTCCTGGACACCTTCCTCGTCCGCACGATCCTCGTCCCCGCCCTCGCGCTCGACCTGGGCCGCTGGTTCTGGTGGCCGGGCAGGCTCTTCCACACGCGGGCCGCACAAGAGGCACCCGCGAGCGCCACCACTCGGTTCAACCTCCATGCCACGCACAGGACATAGGACGTAGGACATAGGACAGCGCCATCGCAACCGAACCGAAAAAGCCGGCAATGGCAGGCATAGATCGTCCACGGCCCGCGCGTCCTTGTGAGCGTTAGGAAACGGGAGGGCCAATGGACCCGCAGGACCACGAGAGATTCCGGGACTTCGTCGACGCCCGGTGGAGCGCCCTGCTGCGCCTGGCGAACCTGCTCACCGGCGGCGACCGGCACGAGGCCGAGGACCTCGTGCAGATCGCCCTGATGAAGGCGCTGGGCCGCTGGCGGCACATCGACGACCCGGAGGGTTACGTCCGCAAGGTGATGTACCGGCATCAGATCAGCCGCTGGCGGCTGCGTCGGCCGCACCGCGAGGCGACGTTCGCCGTGCCGCCGGAGGACGCGGGAGTCTCCGACGGCACGTCCGCCGCCGATCTGCGGATCGCCGTCGGCCAGGCGCTCGCCCGGCTGACCCCGCGGCAGCGCACGATGCTGGTGCTGCGCTACTTCGAGGACATGTCCGAGACCGAGGTGGCAAGCGCCCTGGGCTGCTCGGTGGGCACCGTGCGCAGCACCACCCATCGGTCGCTGTCCCGGCTGCGCAGCCTCGCACCGGAGCTGGGCGCCCCGCCCCGGGCCGCATCCGGCACCCCGAGCAGCAACCTGGCGAAGGGAGCCCACTCATGAACGCCGACCAGTTGGACCGCACGATCCGGGACGTCCTGCACGGCTGGATGCCCGACGACTCCGCCGCTCCCACGGGCATCGCCGACCGCATCCTGCGCCGCCGCTGGCGGCGTCTGCTTCTGCGCACCACCGGCGCGGCGCTCGGCCTCACCGGTATCGCCTTCGGCGCGTTCCTCGCCACCGGCGCGGGCGGCGGCAACGGGGACCAGCCGCCGGCCTCGGGGAGCAGGGTGCTGTGGCAGACCACGCTGCCCGGCAAGTCCTGGGACGCCTGCACCACCGGGCCCGACGCCGTCTACTGCCGGGGGGAGGCGTACGACGGCGTCCGCGTGGACGTCCGGAGCGGCAAGATCGTGTGGGAGGCGAAGGCCGAGGGCGCGGACAGCGGCAGCACTCCGGCGGGATCGCTGCCCGGTGTGCGCGACGGCGTGCTGTACACGTACGCCGATCACGCTCCGGGGGCGTCCGACGCCGGCACCGATCTCGTCGCGCTCGACGCCGAGAGCCGGCGGGTGCTGTGGAAGCACGAACTGGCCGACGACAGCCGCGGCCGGTCCTCCGCCGTACTGTTCGACGGCGGGATCCTCGCCAACGCCCCCACCTTCAAGAGCGTGGTCGCGCTGGACGACAGGACGGGCCGCACGCTGTGGACGCACGCGTGGAAGCAGGCCGACTGCGACCGGGACGCGATCGAAGGCGTCCCGTACCTGATGTGCTCGCCGGACAGCGAGAAGGCCCCGCAGCGCAGCACCGTCGTCCGGCTGGACCCGGAGACCGGCGAGCCGCGCACGGTGGCGACCGTCGACGGCCCGACGACCTACCTCGGCACGGACGGCGACGCCGTGCTGCTGGGCGCGGTGGCCGGCGACCAGCAGTACCTCGGCGACCCCGGGCCCAGCACCCTGATTCGGGTGGACCTCGGCTCGGGCAAGGTGTCGCGGCACCGCGTCGAGGGCGTGCCCATGGGTGTGGTCGCGGACGGCATCGTGCTGTCGTTCGGCAGGGACGGCAGCGCCGTCGCGTACGCGGCCGACACCGGCGAGCGGCTGTGGTCGCGCGACCTCGGGCTGCGCCTGCGCGAGGACCCGCGCGACCCTTCCATGCGGGAACTGTCCTCCTCCGCCGCGGTGGACCTCGACAGCCGCGTGGCGTACTACCTCGATCCGTCCGGGCATCTGGTGGGCCTGGACCTGGACAGCGGTGCGGTGCGCTGGCGCGGCGAGGTGCAGGTGCCGCAGGGCCCGGTGGAGGGAGGGATCGCGCCCGAGCTGATGGTTCACGACCACGGCCTCATCGGCCAGATCGGCACCGAACTCTTCCGGATCGATCCCGTGCTGCCGAACGCGGGTCGGTAGCCGGGGGCCGGAGGGGGGATCCCCCCATCCCCCCTCCTCACTCCGCACTCCGCACTCCGCACTCCGCGAGAAGCTCAGGAGACGCCGCCCGGCAGGTCAGCACCTCCCTGAACCGGGAGCCTTCCATCCAGTCCTGACGCGCCTGCACGATCTCTTCCTGGGACCGTCCGATCCAGTTCCAGACTGGCCAGGGCACTCGCGCTCACGTACGGGCAACAACTCGGCGGCCAAGGGGGCGCTACATAGCCGAGGACCGCCGGTTGGCCAAACCGGCAACCCTCCGCATCATTGATGGTCCACCGCCACTACGTGCCCGTACGTCGGAAGGCACCGCCACCACACCATCCACAGCCGCGACTGTCCGTCTCAGACCGCAACTGCACCTCCAGGTCGCCCGTACCCTGGTGGCCGAGCCCCGTCACGTCCTGGGTGAAGCCGGGCACGAGGTCAACCTCCCTAGGATCGGCCTTGAGGTAGACGAGGAGCTTCGTCTTCTGCGGCGGGCAGACGCAGGCGAAGTTCCGCAGCCGCTGATACGCGGTACTGCTTGCGCTGCACCCGGCTGCCGCCGTCACCGACGGCCGAGCAATACCTCATCGACCGCCTCCGCCAACTCCTCCAGCGCCCCCCTGTGCCCGCGGACCGGCGGCGGCACGGCCGCACGCCGGCGAACCCGGTTGGCGGCCAGCGTGCGCCCGGTGACGGAAGCCACGGTCTCAAGACCAAGGAGGTCCTTGCCGAAGAATCGGTAGCGAGGCGGTCGTCACCGAATACTGGAAGGTCGACGACGAGGAGGCGCCCCTCCCCGAGCCAGGAAACCTCCGCGCAGGGCTTGAGACCATCGGACGCCGATACGTGGCCCTTCTCACCCAGCCCGGCATGGCCGCCCTCTTCCGCATCGTCATCGCCGAGGTACCGCGCTTCCCCGAGCTCGGCGAGACCCAGTCCAAGCTCGGCAAGATGCCCTACTTCGAATCGGTCCGCCGCTACCTGGCAGCGGAAAACACCGCCGGTACAGCCCGGCTCGACGCTCACACACAGTGCCGGATCTCCTTGGAACCGCCACCTTCGCGATTGAGGCGCGCCCGATAGCCCGCGGCCCTGCAGTCGATCGAAGCCAAAGGCCGATTGCGGGACAGCCCTTAAGCCGTGTTTCAGGAAGCGGCTGACTCATGGGCGGCGAGTTCTTCGGCCAGTTCCATGCAGTGCAGGCGGGCCGGGGAGAAGTCGTAGGGCATCTTCCCGATAGTTTCGAATGCGCTCATGGTCTCTTGTTCCCTGCCAGAGCTTTGGCCGGCCTCGTCCTCATCAGCGGTAGCGGGGTGCGAAACGTCCCAGGAGTCGAGAAGTGCGTCGTCGCTCTCCGCTAGGGCCTGTTGCGAAAGTGGATCTTGTTCGTTGATGATCACGTCCCGTGGGACGTGGGGATCTGACGAACGGCC